>JAYWDH010000132.1:0-12960 GCA_043779945.1 Microbacteriaceae bacterium | reverse complement strand
CGGTGAGCGCCGCGTAACGGGTCTCGCCGTCGACCTCATCGGAAACGAGTCCCATTGCGATACCCGCAACCGGGGCGCGCAGCGGCACACCGGCGTTGAGCAGTGACAGGGTGGATGCACAGACAGAACCCATCGACGTCGAACCGTTGGATGAAAGAGCCTCAGACACCTGGCGGATCGCGTACGGGAACTCCTCGCGGCTCGGCAGCACCGGCACGATGGCGCGCTCGGCGAGGAAGCCGTGCCCGATCTCGCGACGCTTCGGCGACCCCACGCGACCGGTCTCACCGGTCGAGTACGGCGGGAAGTTGTAGTGGTGCAGGTAGCGCTTCTTCTTCACCGGAGCGAGCGAGTCGATCTGCTGCTCCATCTTGAGCATGTTCAGCGTGGTGACACCCAGGATTTGGGTCTCGCCGCGCTGGAAGATCGCCGAACCGTGAACGCGCGGAATGACTTGCACCTCGGCGTCGAGCGCTCGGATGTCAGTGAGGCCGCGGCCATCGATACGGATGCCCTCAGTGAGTACGCGCGAACGCATGATCTTCTTGGACACCGACTTGTACGCGGCGCTGACCTCGGAGTTGGCAGAGGCCGGAAGGCGCTCCGCCTCGACCTCGGCGGCGATGTGGCCCTTGACGCGATCTTTCAGCTCGTCATCGGCGTTCTGGCGCTCGAGCTTGTCGGCGATCTGGTACACGCCCTTGAGCTCGTCGTAGGCAAGGCCTGCGACGGCGTCGTAGGTCGCCTGCTGGTATGGCGGGAACAGCGGGAACTCCTGGATCGCCTTGGCCGCCTGGTCGGCGATCGACTGCTGGGCCTTGATGAGTTGCTTCAGGAACGGCTTTGAGGCCTCGAGACCCTGGGCGACGACCGCCTCGTCCGGCTTCGTCGCGCCCGCGCGGATCAGCTCCCAGCTGCCCTCGGTCGCTTCGGCCTCGACCATCATGATCGCGACGTCTTCGTTGCCGTCCTTGTCGGTGACAAGGCGGCCGGCGACGGTGAGGTCGAAGACGGCCTCCGCGAGCTGGCTGAACTTGGGGAACGCCACCCACTGGTCGCCGATCAGAGCCATCCGGATACCGCCGACCGGACCGTAGAACGGCAGGCCGGAGATCTGGGTCGAGAGGCTGGCGGCATTGATGGCCAGAGCGTCGTAGAACTCATCGGGCGCGATACTCAGAACGGTGATGACGATCTGCACCTCGTTACGCAGACCCTCTACGAAGGTCGGGCGCAGCGGGCGATCGATCAACCGGCAGACCAGGATCGCCTCAGTCGAGGGGCGACCTTCGCGACGGAAGAACGATCCGGGGATCTTGCCTGCTGCGTACGAGCGCTCTTCGACGTCCACCGTCAGTGGGAAGAAGTCGAAGCCGTCACGCGGGTGCTTCCCCGCGCTGGTGGCGCTCAGGATCATGGTGTCTTCGTCCAGGTACGCGGCAATCGCGCCCTGGGCCTGCTGCGCCAGACGACCGGTTTCGAACCGGACGGTGCGCGTGCCGAACTTGCCGTTATCTAAAACGGCTTCGGCGAACTTGATTTCGGGACCCTCCACGAGGTGTCTCTCCTTTTGTTGGCTGGCGACCATGCGGGTCGCCGACATACGAAGGAGCAGGAGCGGGCAGGAAGAACGACGGCGCAAATGCTGCATGAAAACAGTGCGGTCGCGCCGGTTGTTTGCTCTGATCAACAGTAGAAGTACGCCGACGCAGACTGATGCCCGTTCGGAAAACCACCACCGGTGACCAGCTTCGTGCCGGCCTGCTCCGGATGCCGCGGATTCGCGACACTCGCATCGTATCAGCCGGAGGTGATTTCGGGCGGGACGTCAGGGCGGTTCTCCACCACGATCACGTCGTACGGACTCCAAGACGCCCCCTGCAGCCCGCCGTCAGCGGCGTTCGGGCTGTGACCGAGCGCATCACCGTCTCCGCGCGAGATCCGCCGGAAGCGCGGGGCAGGCGTCGGCCAACGCGTACCACCCGGCCCGGCTCTTCAGCCGCACCTGTTCGTAGGCGTTCCACGGGGCGCTCGCGCGCAGCGTGTTCACGAACTGCTCCCGCGACGGCATCGGCGGAACCGCCTGCCCGTGAGCGAGCAGGCAACGACGCAGCACGGTCAGGTCGTACGCGTACAACGCGCCCCACTCGTCTGCGGGCACTGAGAACAGGCGGAAGTCGATCGGATATTCGGCGATGCAGCCGTCGATGAGCCGCTGCGCGGTCTGGTCGTCGAAGAACGGCGGCCCGACACCACCGTCGACAGACGCATCCTTGGGCACCATGACGAGAGAGTAAGAAAGGCTGCCCGTGTTGCCGGCGAGTGGACCCGCGCGGAACACGAGGAGACCGTCGCTGCCCCGATCGACACACGCCGCGATCTTCTTCCCCGCCTGCGTCGGCGTCCAGAGCTGGATCCAGAAGTCGTCGGCGATCGTCAAGCCATCGGCCAGCGCCGCGGTCTGCGCCGTGTTGACAGCGGCCTTCTCCACCCGGTCCGGTGCCGTGCGGGGCGCGGGCGAGGAACTGCAGGCGCCGAGCGTCAGCAGCAGGAGCCCCATTCCGGCGAGCGCGTGGATCCTCACTCTGCGAGCGTGTCACACCGGCAGGTCAGGAGCCAGAGCTGGCCGGGTGCCCCTCTTTGTGCGCGGGACGACCTCGATCAGGCGGGCCTGCTTGGGCGATCGACCGTCTCCGGCGGTGCGCCCCCGCGCGCGACGCCCAGCCCAAGGGCGCACGTGCGTCCAGATCCAGGCCGGGGTGCTGATCCGATCGATGCGGGTCTCCGGTGCGTCGTCGTGCATGAGTGCGTCGAGAACGCCGAGCTCCGAGGCTCCAGGGATGCCGAGCATCGCCGCCGCCCGGTACGAGAGCACTCGATGTCCATACGAGCTGAGATGCACACGGTCGGTCGCCCACATGCGCTCGTCGATGCGATCCGGGTCCTGTGTGAAGTCCAAGAGCAGCGCACCGGTCTCGTCCGCGATCCGGTGCAACTCGGTCGCGAGACGGATCGTCCGCCGGTTCAGCACGCGCAGCAGCGGCCACGGGGCGATGAACGGGGTGACGATGAGCACCTCGGCTCCGGATTCCTTGAGCCGCAGGACACCGCCGCGGAGCCGATCGGCAATCTGCGCGGGCTGGGGGCGGCGGCAGCTAAGGTCGTTGGCACCGATCAAGACCGTAATGAGATCCGCGCGCAGGGCAAGCGCGTGCGGGATTTGACGCTCGAGCACGTCGGCGACGGTACGACTGCGCACGGCGAGGTTGGCGTAGCGAAGACGCGCGGGCCGATCGTCGCCCTGCCTGTCACGGCTCTGCACCAGAAGCATCGAGAGCCGGTCCGCCCAGCCGCGCACCTGGCCGGGTTTCTGACGGGATTCGTCGCAGAGACCCTCGGTCAGCGAGTCGCCGATCGCGACGTAGCGCTTCCAGCGCTTCACGGCAACCGTCTCGGCCCCCATCGACGGGGCCGGGAGGGCAGCGGAGCTGAGGAGCGACACAGGCGCCGTTCCCTGCTGCACAGCGATCGCATCCCCATAGTGCCCGATCAACTCATCGCCCAGGCGTGCCCAACTACGATGGGCCACCGAGTCGCGCGCGGCGATCGAGAAAGCGCGGCGCTTGCCGTGGTCGCCGACCAGGTCCACCACACGGGCCCGCAAGTCGTCGACGTCGCCCGGTTTGTAGAGCCAGCCGGTGCGACTGTTCTGCACCAGGTCGAGCGGACCGCCGCGGCCAGTTGCCACCACGGGCACCGCGCTAGCCAGAGCCTCCTGGATGGTCTGACAGAACGTCTCGTTCTCGCCGGGATGCACGAAAAGATCCAAGCTCGCGACTGCCTCCGCGAGGCGGACGCCTCCGAGAAAGCCCAGGAACACGGCATCAGGAAGCAGCTTCTCGAGCGCCGCGCGGCTGGGGCCATCGCCGACGACGACGAGCTTCGTGTTCGGCAGATCGGCGATGGCCGCCAGATCTTCGACTTGCTTCTCCGGAGCCAGGCGACCGACGTAGCCGATGATCGTCTCGCCGTTCGGAGCCATCCGCCGCCGCCACTCCTCGCTGCGACGCTCGGGACGGAACCGCTCACCATCGACGCCGCGCGCCCACAGTCGCAGTCGGTCGACGCCGGCCGCCCGAAGCTCGGCGATCGAAGCGGAGCTCGGGGCGAGGGTCAGAGTGGCGCGCTGGTGGATGCGCGCGACGTGCTGGGCGAGCACCGGCTGCGCAGCCAGCATGCCGTAGCGCTGCGCATAGCCCGGAATGTCGGTCTGGTAGATCGCGACCGTCGGAATGCCGAGGTGGTCGGCCGCACGCAGCCCCTGCCAGCCGAGCACGAATGGTGAAGCAAGGTGCACGACGTCGGGCGCGAAGTCCCGAAGCATCGTCGAGAGCGAAGCGGCGCGGGCGAAAGTCAGCCGCACCTCGGGGTAGGAGGGCAGGCCGACCGAGCGCAACAGCGAAAGCTCGGAACCGTGTGGTCCGACGGATGCCTCGTCACGACTGGCGCGCGGGGCGATGACACTCGTCTCGTGCCCGTTCGCCTCGAGATAGCGAAGCACCTGCAGAAGGGAGTGGGTCACGCCGTTCATGTGGATGAGCGACGATTCCGCGAACAACACGACTCTCATGCGACAAGGATCGCCGCCCGCGACGCGCCCGCGCCGTGCCGGGCGGCCCATGCACCGAGGGTTCATGCAGCATCCGCCTGGCGTTCCCCCTGAGCTCTTTCTGTCCCCTGGCCGTCACCCTGCGTTCATCTGGGATCGGCCCGCAGAAGGTCTAATGAGCGGGCGTGGAGAGATAGCCGGGAAGCAGCGGACAGTCGCGTTGCAGCTGGGCGCGCAACTCCTTGGGCACGGGGCCACGCAGCAGGATCAGCGGATCGATTTGCAGCGGATCGCCGCGCAGGAAGGCCGCGCGCGACGGCGGACGGCCGACGTGAACACCGTGTCTCGCGTAACACGGCCAGAGCACCGTGCTGGAGTACTTCCAGAGCAGGAGTAGGCCAGCCGAGTCGCTCGGATAGTTGGGCTGCACGCCGCGCGCGATGGTCAAGCACGAGAGCAGGGCTGACTCGGTAGTCGACTTGCCCCCTCCGCTTCCGACGCCGACGCCGGACCCGACGGCGTTGTGCGCCGCGTGCCGGATCCGCACGTGCACGCCTTGGCTGTCACGCCAGACGGCGGTGACCGGCGCCGAGCCGCCCAGGCCGACGCTCCGCTCGCAATTCGCCACCGCACTCGCGGTGATCCCGAGTGGAAGACGCTCCGGGTGCGAATCCCCGCGTTCGGGCCGGGCCACGCAGCCGGCGAGCAGCAGCAGCAGGATGACGGTGGCGACGACGCCGCCGATGACCACCCCGCGGCGCAACATGCCCCCATCAGAACACACCGGATGCATCCCCGACTCCCCGGCGTCGCGATCACCGAGGCAGCAGAGCGTCATCGATCGCGGACGGGACCGGCGGACACGCGTCGGAGAGCGCGTACCACTCGGCCCGCGTCCCGACGGTGACCGCGTCGTACGAACTCCAGGGCGAACCATCGTTGACCGCGCTGAGGAAGGCCGCTCGGCTCGGGATCCGGTCGACGTGGTACCCCCGCGCAGCGAGACAGCGATCCAGGAAGGTGAGGTAGTACCCGTAAAGTTCGACGCGCTGGTGCTCGTTCATCGCGAAGACGCGAGTGTCGACCGGGTGCGCCGCGTAGCAATCGTCGACCACAAGTCCACGCCCGACGCACCGGCTGAGCACCCCGGGTAACTGCGCCTGCGTCCAGAGCTGCACCCACGGGGCCCCGAGCTCGAGCCGCCCGCCGCTGTCGACGAATCCGGACGCCCGGATGACGGCCGTCAGTTCGGCATCGTTCGGGGTGGTGCGCGGGGCCGCCGCGCAGGCCGCCAACGCGATCGTCGTAACAACGGCGACCGCGGCGATCCCGATCATGCGCGACACCGACGTCATGTCTTGACGATCCCACCCTCACGCTGACCGGACAAGACCCGTCAACTCGCGATCGGCGACCGACTCCATGGCGAAGAGAGTCGAAGACCCGCTCGAAGGGACTGCGATGGTCGTCCAGCAGGGCGCTCATCGGCTCCCCCGCGAACAGTGGACGAGCGGTGTCCAGCAGCACGGTGCTGTACCCGGCGACGAAGAAGGCGGCGATCAACGTCGCGTCTTCCTCCGGACGGTCTCCGTAGCGGGCGCCGACGCGTTCTCGTTCCCCGGTGAGAGTCCGCCGCAGCTCGAAGCATCGACCTGTCGTCCACGCCGGAGAGCGGGTGACGCTCGTCCGCGAGACGAAGGGTAATGGCGCGCAGGGCGGCCACCACATCGACGCCCGGCGCCCGGTCACGCACCGCGGAACGCAGGAGCCCGGCGGCCTCGTCCGCGCGATCCAGGAAGAGGTCCTCTTTGCTCGGGAGGTGATTGCGGGCTCGAACCCAAGGCGGCGTTCACGCCGGTGGCGGCGAGAGCGGGTGATCCGGTCCGGGGAGCGGTCCGGTACCGCGAATCCCGGGTCTCGGGTTGAATGAATCCATGGCACCGCATCCCGACCCCATCCCGATCAACGGCATCACCATCGTCCGCGAGTTCGAGGCGCCGATCGAGCAACTCTTCGACGCCTGGATCACTCCGCGGCAGTTCGCGGTCTGGTTTGGGGCCGAGAACGACGAGATTCCGGTCGACACAGTCGAACTGGACGCCAGACCGGGCGGCGTCGCGAAGGCCACGATGTTCGTCGGACCCGATCGTGTCGAGATCAACTGGGTCGGCGAGTTCGTAACGGTGATTCGCCCGAGCAAATTGGTGATCGGCTTCACCGACGGGGACCCCGCCGACGGCTACGGCTACCTCACCGTGCTGCTTGACGATCTCGCCGGACGCACCCGGATGACCTTCCACCAAGGGGGTGGCGCGCTAGCGCCCGAGCAGCTCGAGCAGGCGAAGGCCGGCTGGATAACGTGCTTCGACGTGCTGGACGGTCTGCTGCGGGAATCCCAGCTGGATTGAGAGCTGCTCACGGACGCGCCGAGCGCCGACAGCCAGCATTTTTCGGGAGGTCGACCTAGCCTCGGTGCATGGCAACCGTGGAACTGACTGAGCAGACATTCGAGGGCACCGTGCTTGGCGAGGGCATCGTCTTCGTCGACTTCTGGGCCGAATGGTGCGGTCCGTGTAAGGCCTTCGGCCCAATCTACGACGCGACATCGACCGCCAACGAGGACATCGTGTTCGGCAAGGTCGATACCGATGCCAACCAGGATCTCGCCGGAGCCATGGGCATCCAGGCGATCCCGACGCTGATGGCCTTCCGCGACGGGATCGGCGTCTTCTCTCAGGCCGGGGCGCTTCCGCGACCCGCCCTCGAGGACCTCATCACTAAGGTGCGCGCCCTCGACATGGATTCCATCCGGGCCGAGATCGCCGCGAAGAGCAGCACGCCGGCCGAGGCGTAGTCGGCAGCTAAAGTCAGTGCAATGATGGGCACCGACGAACTGTTTCCCGATGCTATCGAGCATTCGGCCACGCCGGCGCCGCGCCGTGCACTCGGCATCGCCGCGTTCCTCCTGGGCTTGCTCGCGCTGCTGGGCGATCTGCTGGGTATCGTCGTCGCGGTCGTGACGCTGGCCAGAGCCGCGACGCACGGCGATCAGACCCTGAGCAACGTCGACAACAGTCTCGGCGCCGTCATCGGCGTGATCGTCCTGGAGCTAGTGGTCTTCATCGGCGGTATCGTGTGTGGGTTAATGGCCCTTGTCTTCGGGATTCTGGCGGCCATTCGTCGCCGTGGTCGCGTGCTCGGGGCGTTCGGTGCGGTCTTCGGACTGTTCGTGCTGATCACCCACCTGGTGCTCGCGATCGTAATCAGCAGCTCGGGCAATGTGCCCGGCGTGACGGCCTAACTGCTCAACGCACGCTGCCCGTCAGCAACTCGACCCGGTAGACGCCGCGCTTGTGGACGAGTCGCGCCGGGATCCGCGCCTTGCCGACCGTATCGCCGAGCCGACGCAGGGTCTCGTCCACCACGGGTTCGAGCCCGCGCGGCACAGAGCCGACGGGGCCGCTCACCCGGCGCCCGGTGAACAGCCGCACCACGATCGCCTCATCGGTGCGCTCCTGCTCGATCGTGCGCGGGGAGATTGCGGTCAGCAACTCGGAGTCACCAGATTCCGCGATGGTGCGCAACTCGTCCTGATACGGATCGCTTCCGGCGAGCACCATGGTGACGCGGTTGCTCCGCGCGGCGAGATTGAAAGTGTAGTCGTCAAAGCTCCCCGATCCGCGGTCGGACTTGGGCAGCGAAGCACCCGTGCCGCGCCTGCCGAAGATCGCCATGCGCTCAGAACCCGCTGGGCGAGCGCGGCGTGTAGTGCTCCTCCAGGCGAGCCAGCTCGACGTCGCTGAGGTCTAGCTCGATTGCCGCGACGGCGTCCTCGAGGTGGTGGGGCTTCGTCGCTCCCACGATGGGGGCGGTGACCGCCGGCTGGTGCAGCAGCCAGGCGAGCGCCACCTGGGCGGCGGGCACCCCGCGTTCGGCGGCGACGGCGGCCACCGCATCCACGATCTGGTGGTTGGAGTCCTCGTGGTAGAGCTTGGCGAGCACCTGATCTGTTGCAGCGCGCGCGGTCGCGGTACCCCACGGCCGGGTCAGGCTGCCGCGGGCCAGCGGGCTCCAGGGGATGACGCCGACACCCTGATCGACGCAGAACGGATGCATCTCCCGCTCCTCCTCGCGCTGCAGCAGGTTGTACTGATCCTGCATGGAGACGAAGCGCGTCCAGCCGTTCAGATCGGCGGTATGTTGCGCCTGGGCGAACTGCCACGCCCACATCGAAGAGGCGCCAATGTAGCGCGCCTTCCCGGCGCGCACGATGTCGTTGAGGGTCTCCATGGTCTCCTCGATGGGAACTAGCGGGTCCCACCGGTGGATCTGGTACAAGTCGACGTAGTCGGTGCCGAGTCGGCGCAGGCTGTCGTCGATTGCGGTCAGGATCGCGGCGCGGCTGAGCCCGCCGCCTTTCGGCCCACCAAACATCCGCCCGTGCACCTTGGTCGCGATGACCACCTCGTCGCGCTTCGCGAACTCGCCGAGCAACTGCCCGGTCATCTCCTCGCTCGAGCCGATCGAGTACACGTTGGCGGTGTCGAAGGTGGTGATGCCAGCGTCGATCGCCTGGCGGAAGAACGGGCGACTCTCGTCGATTCCCATGCTCCACGGGTGAGTGCCGAGACCGGACTCGCCGTAGCTCATGCAGCCCAGGATGATGCGCGAGACCTCGAGTCCGCTGGATCCGAGTCGAAGAGTGTCCATGTTTCAACGCTACTCTGCTCACCCCGACTGCCGAGGAGCCCCTCACAAAGTTCCTGAAGGATATGAAAGCCCTCGCAAGGACCCTTCGACAGAATGGAAGAGTGCAGCCCACCAACGCCGCCCAGCATGCCGATGCTCTCGCCGACCGCGTGCCGCAGCCCGACGAGGTTCGCGAGGGAATCTGGTCGATCCCGCTGCCGATGGAGCAGCCGGGCAATCCGTTCTCGCTCTGCTACGTCGTGGCGGGATCCGATGGCTCGCTGCACCTGGTCGACTCGGGCTACGACACCGACGACAACTGGGAGCGACTTCTCCAGGCCTTGCGCGGTTTCGGCCGGTCCATCGACGACGTCGCGTCCGTGTTCGTCACCCACCTGCACCCCGACCACCTGGGGCTGAGCGAGCGGCTGCGGGTGACGTCCGGAGCTCGGGTCAGGATGCTGAGACGCGAGCACCAGGCGCTGCTGACGCTGGCCGAGCACGGCATTGTTATCACCGAAAAGTTGCTTGTCGACTGGGGTGTCCCCGCGGAACGCCGCCCCGAGATGGTCGGCGAGCTCGGCGCCGCCCTGGTGGCCCGCGGAGCGCCGACGGTAGACGACGTGCTCGACGCCGGGGACACCCTCGCCATCCCCGGCCGCACCCTTACATTGCTCGCCACTCCCGGCCACACAGCAGGGTCCGCCTGCGTCGTCGACGCCGAAGCCGGGCTGCTGTACACCGGCGACACCGTTCTGCCGAAGATCTTCGCCGGCCTCGGGCTCGGCGACCGCACCAGCAGCAACCCGATCGCCGACTACCTCACCAGCCTCGCGACGCTCGCCCGCTACGACGATCTTGAGGTCGCCCCCGGGCACGGTTTTCGCTTTCGCGGCCTGATCGAACGGAACGCCGAGCTCGCGGCGCACCACCTGCACCGGTCCCGCGCGGCCGCAGCGATCGTGCGCGAGGAACCGGATGCCACCGTCTGGCAGATCGCGAGTCGCCTGCGCTGGACGGCTGGCTGGGGGCGGTTGCGCGGTTTCTTCCTGTTCTCCGCGCTTGCCCAGACCCAGCTGCACGTGGAGTTCACGCGCACCGAGGCCTACTTGGGCTGAGCGACGCCGGGCCCGTGGCATCCTGTCCGAATGGGCGATGCCATCTCGCACCGGGTTCAGCTCGGCCGGAGGGCACTTCTTGACGAGCACCGCGGGATGCTGATTGAATGGTTGATACCCCCTAGGGGTATGAGTAGTTTTCTCCGAACGGGTAGGCAGCCAACAGGCACAACGGCAGGTTCACGGCATCACAAGGAAGGTTGACGAGGATCGCTACCGGCTTGCACTTCTCAACGACCACGTGACGCACTGTGTCACTGAAGCTGGCGTCGCACTCGGTAACAGGGATGGTTGGCTCATGAATATCTTGCACGCGATCGGGAACGCTCTGGCAACTGCTGGATCGATGGGGTGGCAGATCCTGTGGCCCCTCGTTCTGGGCTTCACCCTGTCGGGCGTGATTCAGGCGGTGGTTCGAAAAGAGAGCATTACCAAGCTCATGAACTCCGACTCACCCAGGTCCCTGGGAATCGCGAGCCTCCTCGGCGCAGCATCCTCATCGTGCTCGTACGCGGCGGTCGCTCTCGCCCGGGCGTTGTTCCGGCGAGGCGCGAACTTCACCGCAGCAATGGCTTTCGAGATCGCATCAACCAATCTCGTGCTCGAGCTCGGCTTGATCTTGGCGTTCGTCATGGGCTGGCAGTTCACCCTGGCTGAGTTCGTCGGCGGACCATTCATCATCCTGTTTGTCGCTCTTGGGTTCCGGTTGTGGATGCGGGGCAAGATCGTCGACGCCGCACGCGAGCAGGCCGAGAAGGGGGTGGCCGGGTCTATGGAGGGCCACGCCGCAATGGACATGTCCGTGCAGGGAGACGGGAACTTCTGGAAGCGGCTGTTCTCCAAGCCCGGCATCGTCTCGGTGTCGCAGTACTTCGTGATGGACTGGGCTGCGGTACTGCGCGACATTGTCATCGGACTCCTGATCGCGGGTGCCTTCGCGGCGTGGGTCCCGAAGGAATGGCTGCAGGCGGTGTTCTTTCAGAACAACCCGACGCTGTCTTTCATCCTGGGGCCTCTGATCGGCCCACTCGTGGCAGTTGTCAGCTTCGTCTGCTCGGTCGGGAATGTGCCACTCGCGGCGGTCCTTTGGAACGGCGGCATCAGCTTCGGCGGCGTGGTCAGCTTCATCTTCGCCGACCTCATCATCATCCCGATCATCCTGATCTACCGAAAGTACTACGGCACCAAGGCAGCTCTTCGAATTACGGCTATCTTCTACGGCGCTATGGCGCTGGCGGGCTACGTGGTCGAGCTGATCTTCACCCCGCTCGGCCTCGTGCCCGCCAACCGGCACTTGAGCATTGTCGATGCTGGCATCTCCTGGAACTACACGACGTGGCTCAATATCATCTTCATCGTCCTCGGCATCATTCTGCTTGCGGTGTTCTATCGCAGTGGCTCCGGCAGCATGTTGCGCATGATGGGGGGCTCACCCGACTCCGGCCACGATCACGATCACGATCACGACGATGAACATGAACACGATCATCCGAGTCAGAAACGGGGCGAGGCCAGACGCTAAGCCGCTGTGCCGTCTCTGAGAGCAAAGCTGCCGCCGATTTCGCGTGTCGCCGACCAGGCCTAGGGAGGCGTTCAGGCCAGGTGCGACCGCAGGAACTCGATCGAACGGCCCCAGGCGTCCCCGGCCGCAGCGGGGTCGAAAGTGCGCGGGTTGCTGTCGTTGAAGAAGGCGTGCCCCGCGTCGGCGTAGACCTTCGCGGTGAAGTCGACCCCGGCATCTGTCATTGCCGTCTCGAGAGCGGGCAGGCCGTCCATCAGGCTCGAGTCCTGGTCACCATAGAAGGCAAGAACCGGGCAGTGAATGCTCGCCACCTCGCTCGGCTGAGTGCTGCCGTAGAACGGCACGGCTGCCTTCACGCGACGGTCGGCCCCGGCTAAGGCGAAGCTGTACGAGCCGCCGAAGCAGAACCCCAGGACGCCGATCCGGCCGTCGATACCGGGCTCGGCGTCGAGCGCATCAACAACGGCTTTCAGCTTCTCGACCGCGGTCGCCGCGAACTCAGGAGACCGGTGCGCCGCGAAGGCTTCGCGCAGCCGCGGCTGATTGGCGGTGCGCTTCTCCTCGTCGGGATCATTCATCATCGCCATCAGCTTGAGGCCGATGTCTGGCGTGACGCCGACATCCGAAAGCAGGTCGGGCGCGAGCACCAGGTATCCCTCGGCCGCGTAGCGATCGGCGATCTGCTTGATGTGGTCGACCAGCCCCCAGACCTCGTGGATCACGATGAGCGCTCCCCGGGGATCACCCTGCGGGTCGGCGCGGTAGACGGTGACGCCGTTGACGATCTGCATCGAGGACATATCCGGATGTTACGTCACTTCGCCGGGCTCCTCATCGGGCCCGCGGCCCAGCCCACCAGCTACGCGGCTCAGCGCCCGCGCTGCTTAAGCCACCCCTGGTGGTCACGCACGTGGGGCGCAGCGTTGCGGGTGCCGACAGCGGGATGCCGCGCACCCGGATTGCGACAGCCGGCACCAGAAGCGCGGCGATGCCCGCGACCACGTACGCGATGGCCGTGCCGC
>JAYWDH010000131.1:0-12974 GCA_043779945.1 Microbacteriaceae bacterium | reverse complement strand
GGCGTCCGCGATGTTCACACAACACTGCGCGACCTGCTCGGTGATGTCCTGCGAGATCGTCATCGTCAGGTAGTCGTACCGGTCGTCCCGGAGACGGACACCCAGGCGCCAACGACGACCGCACGCGAATAGCCCATCTGGGTCTCGAAGGTCGAGCCGCAGCTGATGAACTGGCGTGGCACGAGCGGGTGTCTCCTTGACAATGGGTGACAGTGGCCGCGGCAGCGGCAGCGTACGAATACGGCAACGAATGCGGATGCGAAGTGGGAACGCTACCCTGGCGAAACATCGCAGTCACCCCCAATCCGCGGCGCCAGGGGTTACGAACCTCTTACGGCCCACCTACACCCGAGAAGGTCGTGACATGCTTATCGCTGTGACCCGAGAACTCGACAATATCGACGGCAAGCCGCCCACATTGTCGAACGAGGATCTGCTTCAGCTGGTTGCAACGGGTGATCAGCGGGCATTCGCTGAGTTGTACGACCGCACCGTTCCTCGCGTCTTCGGACTCGTGAAGCGACTCCTGCGGGACCACGCACAGTCGGAGGAGGTGACCCAGGAGATCTTCCTGGAGATCTGGCAGTCCGCGACGCGGTACGACACAAGCAAAGGCGGCGCTATCGCCTGGATGCTCACGATGACCCACCGTCGGGCGGTCGACCGGGTCAGGGCCTCCCAGGCCAGTCGGGACCGCGACCAGCGGATCGGCATCCGAGATTTCGCTACCGAGTACGACTCAGTGGCCGAGAATGTAGAAGTACGCCTAGAGAGCGAGAGAGTGAAGGTGGCCATGATGCGATTGACAGAATTGCAGCGCCACGCCGTCCAGCTCGCGTACTTCGGTGGGTACAGCCACAGCGAGGTCGCGACCATGCTCAGTGTGCCGATCGGCACGGTGAAGACTCGCTTGCGCGACGGGATGATCCGTCTGCGCGACGAGTTGGGGGTTGCATCGTGAATCCGAAGCCGTTCAAGGATCTCGCCCTCGGCAGCGGTGCCTACGTGCTGCACGCATTGAGCGACGACGAGAACACTCAGTTCGAAGCGCTGCTCGCCGAGTCGGAGGAGACACGTGCCGAGGTCACCGAGCTCGCCGACACCGCCGTGGAACTCGGCCTCTCGGTGGACCCCATCGACCCGCCAGCTTCGATGCGCGCCAGCATCCTGGATGCGATCGCGACGACCCCGCAGTTCGCCCCGCTTCCCGCGGTAGATGCAGAGAACGCGACAAACGACGACCGCGAACTCACCTCGACTCCGGCCCTCGGCACCGCACCAGTCCTCAACCGCGCCGAGGAACGTGCCCGCCGACGCTGGTACACCCGTCCGGCGACGATCCTGGTGGCTGCTGCGGCCGCGGCTGCCCTGATCTTCGGGGGCGGCGTCGCTGTCAACTCGGTCATTCGGGGCCAGCAGGTCAGCGCGACGGCGTCGTCGATCAATCAGATCCAAGCGGCGGCCGACTTTCAGCGTCGCACTGTTCAGGTTACCAACGGAGGCAGCGCGACCATGATCTGGTCGGTGTCACTTCGGCGCTCCGCGCTGCTCGGCACCGGCCTCACGAAGCTGCCCCACGGCAAGACATACGAGCTGTGGTACATCGGGAAGAGTGGTGCGATTCCGGCTGGCACCTTTGACGCTGACGGATCCCAGGCGCAGAGCGTCGTTCTTGCCGGGAAGATGAGTGTTGGCGACTCCATCGGTGTCACCATCGAGCCGGCTGGCGGATCTCAGAAGCCCACAGGCGATCCGATCGCGGTCGTCACTACCGCGTAGTGCGGCGGACGCCACAATCCGCTACCCGAACTTGCCCGAGACGTAGTCCTCGGTCGCCTGAACGCTCGGACGCGAGAAGATCGTGTTCGTGTCGTCGTACTCGATGAGCTTGCCCGGCTTGCCGGCACCCGCGATGGTGAAGAATGCCGTCTTGTCGCTGACCCGCGAGGCCTGTTGCATGTTGTGAGTCACGATCACGATCGTGTACTCCTGCTTGAGCTCCTCGATAAGATCCTCGATGGCAAGGGTCGAGATCGGGTCGAGGGATGAGCACGGCTCGTCCATCAGCACGATGTCCGGTGCGACGGCGATGGCACGCGCGATGCACAGCCGCTGCTGCTGCCCACCGGAGAGGCTCGCGCCCGGCTTGTGGAGTCGCTCGCTCACCTCGTTCCAGAGGTTCGCGGCCTTGAGCGACTTCTCGACGAGGTCGTCGCTGTCGGTCTTGCTGATTTTGCGGTTATTGAGCCTCACGCCGGCGAGCACGTTCTCGCGGATGGACATCGTGGGGAACGGGTTGGGGCGCTGAAATACCATCCCTACCTGGCGTCGTACGAGCACCGGATCGACGCCAGGACCGTAGAGGTTGTTGCCGTCGATCAGCACCTCACCCTCGACGTGGGCACCCGGAACCACCTCGTGCATACGGTTCAGGGTTCGCAGTAACGTTGACTTTCCGCATCCAGACGGCCCGATGAAGGCTGTCACAGTGCGCGGTTCGATCTGCAGGCTCACGCCTTCGACGGCAAGGAAGTCGCTGTAGTAGACGTTGAGATCGTTGACTTCGATGCGCTTGGACACGCGGGGGCCTTTCGTGAGGGTTCGGGTCTGCTACCGGGACTTCGGAGCGAAGATCCGGGCCACCACTCGGGCGACGATGATGAAGATGATCACCAGGATGACGAGAAGCAGGGCAGCTCCCCATGACTCCTGATTGGATGCTGCGATGTCCCTGCCGGGAAACTTATAACCCGTGTAGGCCAAGACGGCGAGAGTCTGCATCGGTCCCCTGAACGGATCGGCGTTGAAGTTGTTGGTGAAGCTCGCGGCGATGAAGACCGGCGCTGTCTCGCCGACGACCCGCGCCACGGCAAGCACCACGCCGGTAACCAGACCGGGGATCGCGGTACGCAGAACGATCTTGGTGATCGTCAGTGACTTCGTGACGCCCAAGGCGTATGACGCTTCACGCAAGTCCGTCGGCACCAAGCGCAGCATCTCTTCCGAGGCACGAACGACGATCGGGATCATCAGCACCGACAGGGCGACTGATGCCGACAGGCCGCTGAAGGCCTTCGGGCCCACAAGCAAGGCGAACAGGGCAAAAGCGAACAGGCCGGCGACGATCGACGGGATGCCGGTCATGACGTCGACCAGGAAGGTCACCACGCGCCGAAGGGGCGACGTCGGCAGCGCGTACTCGACCAGGTAGATGGCGGCGAGCAGTCCGATCGGCACCGAGATGAGTGCGGCGATACCGGTGATTTCGAGGGTTCCCACGACGGCCTGCAGAGCACCGGGAGTCTTGGTGACCGTCAGGGTGGTCGGGTTGAACGTCGCCTGACCGGTCTGGCTGATGAAACTCCAGTTCAGCTGTCCGATCCCTTTGACCAGCACGGTCCAGAGAGTCGAGATGAGCGGGATGATGGCCAGCAGAAAGGCGATCGTCACGATTGCTCTGACCACGCGATCCGTTGCCTTACGCCGGTTCTCGACCAGCCGGGACGACACCCCGATGGCGATCACATAGAGAACAGCGGTCACGACCGCCCAGACGGCCAGGTTGAAGCCGATGAGCATCAGTGCGCCCCCGACAGCGGCGGCGGCGGCGATGAGCAGCCAGAGCTCGATCAGACGAGGCAGTTGGGCGTCGGAGAGCGCATTCGCGACGGCCGATTTGGGGGGACGATTACCGATCGTGGTCGTCATGCGCTCACGGCCGCCTTCTTCAAGCGTCGTGATGTGCGCCTGGTTGCCCCCGGGCCGGTGGCGCTGACGATGAAGCGAGCGAGGAGGTTCACCCCGAGTGAGACCACGAAGAGCATCAGACCCGTGCCGATCAGCGCATCCCGCTGTAGCGCATTGGCAATCGGGAAATTAAGGGCGGCGTTCGCGGCGATCGTCTGGGGGTTGTTGCCCTCGGTGAGGATCAGCACCGAGATGACAATCGACGGCGAGATGATCAGCGCGATGGCCATCGTCTCGCCGAGGGCTCGCCCGAGCCCCAAGAGAATCGCGCTCACCATGCCGGAACGCGCGTATGGCAAGACGGCCAGACGAATCATCTCCCAGCGCGTCGCGCCGAGAGCGAGCGCGGCCTCCTCGTTGAGGCGCGGGGTCTGCAGGAAGATCTCCCGCGAAATCGAGGTGATGATCGGGAGGATCATGACGGCGAGCACTACACCGCCGGCGAGGATCGTTGAGCCCGTGGTCGATGGCTGGCCAGCGAAGAGCGGAATCCACCCGAAGTATTGGTTGAGAAAGTCGCCAAGCGGTCTCAGGAAGGGCCGGATGACGATGATGCCCCACAGGCCGAACACGACCGACGGAACCGCGGCCAGTAGGTCGACCAGAGAACCGAGGGCTCCCGCGAGGCGACGAGGCGAGTAATGCGAGATGAACAGAGCAATGCCGATCGACACGGGCGCGGCGATCACGATGGCAATCGCGGAGACCCAGAGGGTGCCCCAGAGCAGCGGGCCGACGTAGCTCCAGAAGCTGTCGAACGCGAGGGTTGGTCCCTCATGAAGTTGGCTGTTTGTCGTCCAGTTGGCAAAGATCGCCGGCAGTGCCTTGATGATCAGGAAAATGGCGACCCCGGCCAGGATCACCATGATGAAGACGGCGGAGCCCGTGCTGAATCCCAGGAAGACCTTGTCGCCTGCCCTCATGGTGGATCGAACGCGGGGCTCCCGGCCCCCCTTGCGGGGGGCCGGGGCTCCTGCTGCCGTCGCGGCTGACGATGCGGTGTCGACGATGTTGCTGTCGCTCACTGCGCTCCTCTTCGGTCTGTGCCCTGGATCGAGGGCCGTTCGGGCGGTTCTACGTGATGACGGGTCTAACTACATCACGTTTCGGTGCCTACTTGACAGCGTTGAGGCTCTTTGCAACCTTCGCGAGCAGTTCGGCCGGAAGCGGAGCGGAACCGACGTTCTTGGCCGCGACATCCTGACCGGTCTTGCTGGTGACGAACCCGAGGTATGCCTTGGTGAGCTTCGCCTGTGCCGGGTCCTTGAAGGTGTTGCACAGGATCGCGTAGGACAGCAGCGGAATCGGGTACACGTCCGAGCCGGTCATCTTGCTGTAGTCGAACTTCAGCGAGAGGTCGCCACTCACACCGTTGTTGGCGTCTACGCCGCCCGTAGAGAGCGACTTGCCGACCGCTGCCGCGGAGAAGGAGACGCCGTTGACCGTGGCGGTGGTCAGCTTGCCGATGGCGCTGTGGTCGATGTAGCCGATCGTTCCGGTTCCGGCCCCGACCGTGTTGGCGACTCCTGAGCTGCCCTGCTGGAGCGAAACGTTGCCCTTCACAGGCCATGTCTTACCGGCCGGGTACGGCCAGTCGGCCGCGTCGGCACCGGCGAGGAAGCTGGTGAAGTTGAACGTCGTGCCGGAGCCGTCCGAACGGGCGACGGTGGTGATCGGGCCGGCCGGAAGGGCCTTACCGCCATTGTCCTTCGTGATCGCCGGGTCGCTCCAGTCGGTGATCTTCAAGTTGAAGATCTTCGCGATGGTTGACGTGGTGAGGTTGAGCTTCGTCACGCCGGACAGGTTGAAGGCGATCGACTCGCCGTCCAGGTAAATGGGAACGTTGATCGCTCCGCCTGCACCGCAGGGGCTGGTCGCGGCCTGCGTGGTTTGGGCGGCGCTCAGCGGAGCGTCAGAGCCCGCATAGTCGTATGCGCCTGCCAGGAAGTTGGTCTGGCCGCCGCCGGAGCCCTGCGACTTGTCATAGTTGACGGTGACGCCCGAGGCCATTGTCTTGAACGCGGCAGTCCAGGCGTCCTCGGCGGCACCTTGCGCGCTGGAACCGCCCGCGGTGATGGTGCCGGAGAGCGAGCTGTAGTCGGGCCCAGACGCGGTGGCAGACGGGGTGGAGCCGGTGCCGCCGGACGAGGCGCAGCCAGCGAGTGCCAGCGTTCCGACGAGTGCGACGGCAGCAAGGCTGCCGGTACGCGTGATCTTCACGGAGTTCCCTTCGGGAATGTGGATTTTGTCTTGGTCGACCCGGAAGCGGGCCGCAAGCGACGCTACGAACAGCGCGTGTCCACACTCGGGGTGGACGGTGAACGCGAGGTGAACGAGTCGTGAAATCGCCGTGTTCGAGCAATCCAAATGGCTCACGCTGTCGGGCTGTGGACCTCGACTGCGACGACGCCGGACTCCGGGTGATCGATCGGAATGTGCAGCACCGCGTACTCGCCGGTGCCGAGCGATGCGGCTCGCTGCAACTGTTTAGAGTCGGGAGTCCCGGTCGCGCGCGCGACGGCGTCGATAATCTGCGGAAGCACCGGTCCGTGGCTGCACAGCACGGTCGTCGTCGCTTTGCGCAGACGCTTGGCTACGATCTTCGTCACCGCCTCCCCCCCGAGCTGGTATCCGTCCTGGCTGATCTGCGGCTTCTCGCGCACCTCAAGTCCGGTCACGCGCGCCGTCGGCCCGATTGTGCGCAGGCACCGCTCCGCAGTCGAGGAGATCAGCTTGCTCGGGCGGTACGCCGCGATCCCGGGTGCCACGCTGAGCGCCTGATCCACCCCGCGCTGCAGCAGTGGTCGGGTGGAGTCCGGACCGTCCCAGCGCTGCGGCGGCACCGCCTTGCCGTGACGGAGGGCGATGATGGCAAAGGTGCGAGCCCGTCCCCGCTCGTGCAGGGCGGCGAAGCGCTCCACAATGTCGATGTCGTGCGGATAGCTGAGCTGTTCGCGGGCCTCGGCCAGCGACATCCATTGCAGGCTTTCGATCTCGTCATTGGCGGCGAAGGTGGAGTTCGCGATGGCGAGTGCGTCGACTTCGGCGGCCCAGTAGTAGACGACCTTGTCTCGGCCGTTCGGCAGGCGGTACTTGACGACGCCAAGCGGAGTCCCGAGGCCCACGACGAGTCCGGTCTCCTCGGCGATCTCGCGAACGGCTGTTTCGGGGAGCGTTTCGCCGGGGTCAACCTTGCCTTTGGGAAGCGAAGTGTCCCGATGCTGCGCCCGGTAGACGAGCAGGATCTGCACCTCGCCCGCGACGACCCGCCAGCACACCGCGCCAGCCGCGAGCAGCGGCGTGCTCGTCGGGACGCTCGGTGTCACCGGCCCGCCCGCCTGCGTCCGGAGATCTGCTTGACGAGCACTGACTGCATGTCGGCCAGCGGGACGCCGTTCTCGTCGAGTTCGTGCCGCACCCACACCCCGTCTTCACCAAGCCACCAGGAGGCCGTCTGCTCGCTGGTCGCCATGTCGAGGAGGCTGTTCAGCTCGGCGAGGTGCTCGGGACGCACGATGCGCACCAGGGCCTCGACGCGACGGTCCAGGTTGCGGTGCATCATGTCCGCGCTTCCGATGTAGACCTGCGGGTCTCCGTCGTTCGCGAACCAGAAGATACGCGAGTGCTCGAGGTACCGTCCCAGCACGCTCCGCACCCGGATGTTCTCGCTGAGACCCTCGACGCCGGGCCGCAACGAGCAGATGCCCCGCACGACGACGTCGACCGGCACTCCGGCCTGGCTGGCCCGGTAGAGCGCGTCGATGATGGCCTCGTCGACCATCGAGTTGACCTTGATCCGGATGCCGCTCGGCTTGCCTGCCGCCGCATTATTTGCCTCGGTCTGGATGCGCTTCAGCAGCCCCTTACGCAGGTGCAGGGGCGCCACCAGCAGCCGCTTGAATTTCTTCTCAATGGCATAGCCAGAAAGCTCGTTGAAGAGCCGCGTCAGATCCTTGCCGACGGTGTCCGAGGAGGTCAGCAGCCCGAGGTCCTCGTAGATGCGACTCGTCTTCGGGTTGTAGTTACCGGTTCCAATGTGGCTGTAATGCTTGAGCGTGCCGTTCTTGTCCTGGCGCACCACGAGCGCGAGCTTGCTGTGCGTCTTGAGGCCAACCAGGCCGTAGACCACGTGCACGCCGGACTTCTCGAGCTTGCGAGCCCAGCCGATGTTCGCCTGCTCGTCGAAGCGCGCCTTGATCTCGACGAGCGCGAGCACGGCCTTTCCAGCTTCGGCCGCGTCAATCAGCGCCTCGACGATCGGGCTGTCCCCGCTGGTTCGGTAGAGCGTCTGCTTGATGGCGAGCACGTTCGGGTCGGCGGCCGCCTGCTCGAGGAAGGCTTGAACACTCGTCGCGAACGACTCGTACGGGTGGTGCAGCAGGATGTCGCCACGATCGATCGAGGCGAAAATGTCTGGTTGCGCGGTCGGCTCCGTTGGGAGCAGGTTCACGCTGGTCGTCGGCAGGTTGCGCGGGTACTTCAGTTGCGGACGGTCGAGCTTGGTGATCTCGAACAGGCCGCCGAGGTCGAGCGGTGCGGGCAGGCTATAGACCTCGTCCTCGGTGATCTGTAGCTCGCTCATCAGGAGGCCGAGCGTGACGTCGTCCATGTCGTTACTGATCTCGAGACGGATCGGCGGGCCGAAGCGGCGTTGCAATAGCCCCTTCTCCAGAGCCTGCAGCAAGTTCTCGTTTTCGTCTTCGTCGATCTCCACGTCCTCGTTGCGCGTGACGCGGAATTCGTGGTGGGCGACGATCTGCATTCCGGGGAAAAGTTCCCCGAGGTGATTGGCGATGAGATCTTCAAGAGGGATGTAGCGCAGGAGACCGCGGGAGTCATCCGGAAGCTGCACAAAGCGCGGGAGGTTCTGCGGCACCTTGAGGCGGGCGAACTCCTCCTTGCCGGTCTTGGGGTTGCGCACTCGGATCGACAGGTTGAGCGAGAGCCCCGAGATGTACGGGAACGGATGCGCGGGGTCGACCGCGAGCGGCATCAGCACCGGGAAGATCTGGGCCGAGAAGATCTCGTTGCTGCGGATGCGGTCCTTCTCGTCGAGGTCACTCCAGCTCTCGATGTGGATGCCTGCCTCGTCGAGTTCGGGCTTGACGATCAACTTGAACACGCGGGCGTGGCGGTCTTGCAGTTCGTGGGCCTTCCTGCCGATGTCGGCGAGCACGTCGAGCGGAGCACGGCCGACGTTGGTCGGCACGGCCAGGCCGGTCGCGATGCGACGCTTCAAGCCGGCGACGCGCACCATGAAGAACTCATCGAGGTTGCTCGCGAAGATCGCCAGGAAGTTGGCGCGCTCGAGGAGCGGCTGATTCGCGTCCTCGGCCAGTTCGAGCACGCGCTGGTTGAAGGCGAGCCAACTCATCTCCCGGTCGAGGAAGCGGTCGGGCGGCATCGTACCGTCGTCGTCGAGATACGGCTCCGCTTCGTCGTCATCCAGCAGGTCGGCCGCGATTGTCGCATCGCCGAGGGGGCTGTCGCTCTCCATCGATCCATCATGGCATCGACGGATGAATGGCGAGTAAACGCACTCTCCCCATGCACTTTCTCCGGAGTTTTCCGAGCGATGCGGCTGTACAGCCCCGGGATCCAGGGCGATTCGCTGCAGAACTCCGGAGGTAGCAGACGATTCTCCGGAGAAGATAGTCGCGACGGCGGCTCTCAGCTGACGGGCGCCGGCAGCCGCTCGGTCTCGTCGTCGTAGACGTTAAAGCGGTAGCCGACGTTGCGTACCGTGCCGATCAACGACTCGAGGTCGCCGAGCTTGGCGCGCAGGCGCCGCACGTGCACGTCCACCGTGCGGGTGCCGCCGAAGTAGTCGTAGCCCCAGACTTCGCTGAGCAGCTGTTCGCGCGTGAACACCCGAGAAGGGTGCGTCGCCAGAAAGCGCAGCAGCTCGAACTCCTTGAAGGTCAGGTCGAGCGGCCGACCGTGAGCCTTGGCCGAGTAGCTCGCCTCGTCGATGACGACGCCGGATGCCTGGATCTTGGAGGCCGACTTCTCTTGGGCGAGACGCCCGATCACAAGGCGGATGCGCGCATCCACCTCGGCGGGACCCGCCGACTCGAGCAGCACGTCGTCGACGCCCCAGTCTGCAGACACCGCAGCGAGCCCACCCTCGGTGAGCACGAGAACCAGGGGAACCGTGACGCCCGTGGTGTTGAGGATCTTGCAGAGCGACTTCGCGCTCGCGAGGTCTTGCCGAGCATCCACGAAAATGAGGTCAGCCGCCGGGGCATTGATCAGCGATGTCGGTTCGGCCGGGATCGAGCGCGTGCGGTGGCTGAGCAGACCGAGCGCGGGCAGAACGTCACCATCGACCGCTGAGGTCAGGATCAACAACTGCGCCACGCGAGTCCTCCAAAACGCCTACCGCACAGCATATCGACGGAATCCGCACCACATTTCGCCGGGTCTGGTCTCGACAGCTGATCGACAGCCGATCGACAGCCGATCGACGGTGTCCCGTGGGTGTCCTCCCGTGGGTGTCCCGCGGTACGCTCGCAGCATGATCTGGCAGTTGCGCAGTGTGCTTCCCGTCTGGATGATCGCGCTCGCCGGAGCCATCCTGGTGGGGGTGCTCGCGGCATCCGCTGCCCTGACCTGGTTGCCCCTGGTGCTGGCAGGCTGCGTGCTCGTCACCTTCGGGATCCAGCTCGCGCTGCATCGCAAAGAGGGTCTCGTCTCGCGCATGATGGCGAGTCTCGGTGGGGCGCTCGTGATCCTGGCCGTCGCCACGGCGGTTCTCGCGATCGCTGGATAGACTGAGCAAATGATCCTCGCCCTGGAACTCTTCTTCATCGGGCTGCTTGTGCTGGCGGGACTGGCGATCGCCTTCACCTCCGTCGTCGTGCTCTACAACCTGTTCCGCGGCCAGTCCTGATCTCTCGCGCTGACACCAGACCAATGTTTGAAATCGACACCACCTTGCCCGCGGAGGTCATCCCGCTCTCCTGGTTGCTCGGTATCTGGGAGGGCAGTGGCATCGTGTCGTACCTGGTCGGCGACGAGACGCGCGAACATGAGTTTGGCCAGCGCGTCGCGTTTACGCAGGACGGCACTCCGCACCTGCAGTACAGCTCGTCCACCTGGTTGTTCGGCACTCCCGATTCCGAATCTGAGCCCGAATCTGACCCCGCTCCCGGCCGTGATGCCGCGGATGAGGCCCGCGCGTCCGCGTCGACGCCGCTGTTTTCCGAGATCGGCTACTGGCGTCTCGCTCGGCCGCTCGGCACGGCTGACGCCGGACCGGGCATGCTCCCCGGGGTCGGCGCTGCCGTCTTCACCACCGCCGACGAGGTGGAGACCCTGCGCTCGCCCGACGGCACCTTCGGGCTCGAGGTGTCGATTCTGCATCCTGGCGGCGTGAATGAGCTCTACTTGGGCCAGGTGAAGGGGCCGCGCATCGATCTGGCCACGGATGCCGTGGTGCGCACCTCCTCGGCCAAAGAGTATGCAGCCGCGACCCGGCTCTACGGCCTGGTTGACGACCACCTGCTCTGGGCCTGGGACGTCGCGGCACTCGGCCAAGGTCTGCGCACCCACGCCTCGGGACGGCTGGCGCGCATTGAGTGAGTCGCCGCTGGTCGGGCCTGTCGAGACCCCCGATCCTTTCACTGCGCGACCGGGAGCCGTTGGGGCTCCGCCGCGCCACTACGGAAATCCCCTCGGCGAGCAGCGTGAGCTCGTTGCCGGGCAGGCCATCGTCGATCTGTCGGATCGCGACATCCTGTCGGTCAGCGGCCCCGATCGCCTGAGTTGGCTTGACTCGCTCACCTCGCAGCGGCTCGTCGGGATTGCGTCGGGCGTTTCCGCGGAGACGCTGCTCCTCGACCCGAGCGGGCGAGTCGAGTATGCGGCGCGGGTGCTCGATGACGGGGACACCACCTGGCTGCTGATGGACGCCGGAACCGGGGCGGGCTTCCTCGCCTTCCTCACGAAGATGCGCTTCACGCTCCGGGTCGAGGTACGGGACCGTTGCTCGGAGTTCGCGACGATCGGGACGCTCGGCGAGCTGGCTGAACACCCGCGGCTCGCATCTGTGGCCGCCGCGCCCAACGGCGTGACGCTCGCGTGGGTCGACCCGTGGCGGTCGATCGTGCCGGGCGGATTCCAGTACGCCGCGATCCCCAATCACCCTGGTGAATCGTGGAATTACCTCGAAGTGCTCGTGGAGCGCTCGCGGCTGGCGGAGCTGTCCTCCCTGCCCGCCGCCGGCACACTCGCTCTCGAGGCGCTCCGAATCGCAGCGTGGCGCCCGCGCGCGGAGACGGAGCTCGACGCCACCACTATCCCGCACGAGTTGGACTGGCTCCGCTCTGCGGTGCATCTGAGCAAGGGCTGCTATCGCGGGCAGGAGACGGTCGCCAAGGTGCACAACCTCGGGCATCCGCCGCGTCGGTTGGTGATGCTGCACCTCGACGGCTCGGAGGGTGTGCTGCCGGTCCCGGGTGACGAGGTGTTGCTGGGGGAGGGGGCTGTCGGGCGCGTGACCGCGTCAGCGCTGCACCACGAGCTCGGCCCCATCGCCCTTGCCGTGGTGAAGCGCTCGGCTGATCCTGCCGCGCCGCTTGCGGTGCAGAGCACCGAGGGGCCGTTGCTGGCCGCCGCGCAGCAGGTCATCGTCCCGACGGACGCCGGAGCCGAAGCCAACATCCCGCGTCTGCCGCGGGTGGGTGCCGTGCGCCGCTAGTCGGTGCGGGTCACGCATGCCGGAACGGCCGACTGCCGAACAACTCCGCCGCCTCGAGCGGCGGATCCGCCGTCAACTCGATGTGCGGATGGGGGGGCAGCGGGTCTGGCACTCCCTGCCCGCGATCGGGCAGATCCTTGTCGCGGTGGCGGCTGCGTACGCAATCGCTCACTGGGGCTTCGGGCATGCGGTTCCGATCCTCGCCGTGACCCTGACGATCAACGCGCTCGGTCTCTCCCGCGACGCCCGGCCGATCCGGGTCGCCGAGTCTGTGCTCGGCATCGTGCTCGGCGTCGCGCTCAGCGACGGGCTCTCGTTGATCTTTGGCAAGGGTCTCTTGCAGCTAATCCTCGTGCTGGCCGTAGTGTTCGTGATCGGGCGACTGGTGTCGACGAACGTGTCATTCGCGGTTGCGGCAGCCGTGCCGTCGGCCCTCGTGCTACTGCTGCCGATCCCACCCGGCGGTCCGTTCGGACGGACGCTCGACGCGGCGGTCGGCGGCGTGGTCGCGTTGCTGGTGACCGCA
>JAYWDH010000130.1:0-12998 GCA_043779945.1 Microbacteriaceae bacterium | reverse complement strand
CGACCAGGATGTCGCGCTGGATGCCGAACATTTCTTTCTCGTCCTCGGGCTCGACGTGGTCGAAGCCCAGCAGATGCAGCAGACCGTGAGCGGTCAGCATCAGTAGCTCCTCCAACGTCGAGTGGCCAGCCGTCTCAGCCTGCGCGATCGCGACCTGCGGGCAGAGGACGATGTCGCCAAGCAGGCCAGCCGGGGTCACGTCGTCCTCGCTCCCTGGGCGCAACTCGTCCATTGGGAAGCTGAGCACGTCGGTCGGCCCCGGCTCGTCCATCCACTGCACGTGCAGTTGCTCCATCGCGGCCTCGTCAATGAGTAAAATTGCGAGCTCGGCATCGGCATGCACGTGCAGGAAATCCAGCTCGAAGGCCACCAACCGCAGCAGGGTGCTCTCGTCGATCGACACCCCCGACTCGTTGTTGATCTCGATGCTCACAGTCTCATCCTCAGCCACGCCATCCGCGCTTCGGCGGGTCCGCACTCGGCGGGCGGCGGTCTTGCGGGTTCTGACCGCGTCGCTCGGCGCGATTCGCCCCGTCGGTGTCGACCTGGGTCCGTTGAAACGCCTGCAACTGCCGCTCAGCGTCGTACTTCGTGTAGGCGTCAACGATCCGGCCCACGAGCGAGTGGCGCACCACGTCCTCGCTGGTCAGCCGTGCGAAGTGGATATCGGGAATCTCGTCGAGCACGCGCGTCACCAGCTGCAGACCGCTGGCCCCACCGGGCAGGTCCACCTGGGTGACATCGCCAGTGACGACCATCCGCGTGCCGAAACCCAGGCGCGTCAGGAACATCTTCATCTGCTCCGGCGTCGTGTTCTGCGCCTCGTCGAGCACCACGAACGCGTTGTTCAGGGTGCGGCCACGCATATAGGCCAGCGGGGCAACCTCTATGGTGCCCGCTGCAAACAGCTTCTGGACCATCTCCGGGTCCATCATCTCGTTGAGCGCGTCGTTCAGCGGACGCAGATACGGGTCGATCTTGTCGTTCAATGTGCCCGGCAGGAAGCCCAGCCGCTCGCCCGCCTCCACCGCCGGACGGGTGAGGATGATGCGATCCACCTCTTTGCGCTGCAGCGCCTGCACTGCCTTCGCCATCGCGAGGTACGTCTTGCCCGTTCCGGCCGGTCCGATGCCGAAGGTGATCGTGTTGAGGTCGATCGCGTCGACGTAGGCCTTCTGACCGAGTGTTTTCGGGCGGATGCTCTTGCCCTTGCTGGTCAGGATCGCCTGGCTCAGTACCTCGGCAGGACTGCCCTGGTTGCGCTCCAGGATCCGGATCGAGCTCGTCACATCAAGCGGACCGAGATCGGCCCCATTGCGCACGAGTTGGATCAGTTCGTGCACGAGTCGCTCGGCCGCCTGCACCTGCCCGGCCGGACCATCCAAGGTGACCTGATTGCCCCGCACCAGCAGGCTCACATCTGGATATTGACGCTCGATCATGGTGAGCAGCCGGTCCTGCGGGCCGAGCAGCCGCACCATCGCTACGCCGTCCACCGGGAACTCGACATGAATGTTCGATGCAGAGGAATCTGACGCAGAGGAGATTGACGCAGACGAGGGGAGGTCGCTAGAGGACAAGAGTGCCTTCCGACAGGTCCGCGCCGACACTGTTTGTCCCGAGGACGTGCGCGTGGACGTGAAAAACGGTCTGACCGACGCGGTCACCGGTGTTGAATACGAGGCGATACTGACCGCCCGATCGCTCGTCGGCAAGGTCCTGGGCGACGGCCACAACATCGGCGAGCAGCTGCGGGTCTCCTGCCGCGAGCTCCGCGACGTTCGCAAACTCGGAGGTCTTGGGTACGACGAGCAGGTGCACCGGGGCCTTTGGCGCAATATCCGTGAAGGCGATGATTCGCTCGTCTTCGTAGACGATCGTGGCCGGGATTTCGCGCGCGATGATGCGCTCGAAAACGGTGGGTTCGGCGATCGACATGAACCCTAGCTTAAGGTGCGTCGTCCCGGAGCGCCCGATCTCGAGCGCGGTCCGAGATTCGCGCTGGGCTTCGGCGCACCGTCCGCCCGAGCGGATCGGCTCACGGGGTCACCAACGACCCAGCCGCGCGTTGAGCACGGCCAAGGCCGCCGGACCGGCCGTCGAAGTGCGCAACACCTCGGCCCCGAGCCGCACACGCGTCGCACCAGCCTCCTCAAGCAGAGCGAACTCGCGCGGCGAGATGCCGCCCTCCGGGCCGACCACGAGGGTGATTCGCTCTCCGCCGGCGGGAACCTCGGTGAGCGCGACCTTGCCGAGCGGATCGAGCACCAGCAGGGTGCCCGGCAGCGCGGCCAGTTGCGCGGTCGTGGCGAGGTGAGTGACATCCGGAACTCGTGATCGGATCGCCTGCTTGCTCGCTTCTCTGACGATCGCTCCCCAGCGCTCGCGGCCCCTGTCGGCCTTGGCGCCCTCCCAGCGTGACACCGAACGCTCGGCCGCCCAGGGGACGATGCCCGCCACCCCGAGCTCCGTCGCGGCCTGGACGGCCAATTCGTCGCGGTCACCCTTGGCAAGAGCCTGGGCGAGCCAGATCAGCGGCGCGGGCTCGGGATCGTGCCGCACCGCGTCCACCTCGATGGCGAGTTCAGCCGGCGTTGCGGTCACGACCGCGCCCCACACTAGAAATCCCGAGCCGTTGCCGATCGCGACGCGCTCGCCCACCTGCACCCGTGCAACAGAGACGGCGTGCCGCGCCTCGTCGCCCGTGACGCTGACCCGAGCACCAATTTCGGATTCCGCCGGTTCGAGCTTGGGATTCAGGTACAGCGACGCCATGCGCCCAGCTTGCCACCTGCATGGCACCCCGGCCTGCTCAGCCGGTCGCGGAACAGGATGCCGCAGGCACCACGCCGTCCGCCGGTCCGGATCCGTTCACGGCAGGGCCGGAATCACCCCATCTGAGCGCACGAGCGTTCGCCCGGGCAGTCGGCCATCCGTGACCTCGCCGCTTCGTCGACCGGGGCCCCTAGATATTGAGGAAGCGGTCGCGGAGCTTGGCGAACAGACCCTGCTGGAAGTGCGAGAACTCCGGCGCGACCGGGCGGCGACTGTCGGCGAACTGCTTAATCAGCTGCGTCTCCTTGTTGTTGAGACGCACCGGCGTCACCACCTGGATGCCGACCTTCAGATCACCGCGACCGCCGCCACGCAGGCGCGTGACCCCGCGATCTTTTACGGTCACGACTTCGGCGCTCTGGATGCCGGCCTTGATCTCGATCGCGACCGCGCCATCCAGGCCGTCGAGCGTCGAAGTGGTGCCGAGAATGGCGTCCGTCATCTGCACCTCGAGGGTGGCGAGTAGGTCGTCGCCGTTGCGACTGAAGATGTCGTGATGCTTCACCTTCACCTCCAGGTAGAGGTCACCGTTCGCGCCACCCGCGGGTCCCGCCTCACCCTCGCTCGGAAGGTGCAAACGCATGCCGGTGTCGACGCCGGAGGGCACATCCACGGTCACGGTGCGCTTGGCACGTACCCGGCCTTGGCCGGCGCAGGTGGGGCACGGGTTGGGGATGACGGTGCCGTATCCCCGGCAGGTTCCGCACGGCGATGAGGTCATCACGTTGCCGAGTAGCGAGCGCACCGAGCGCTGGATCGAACCGGTGCCGCGGCAGATGTCGCAGGTGATCGGGTTGGTCCCCGGCGAGCAGCAGCTCCCTTTGCAGCTGTCGCAGAGAATCGCGGTGTCCACCTCGACGTTGCGCTTTGTGCCGAAAACCACCTCTTGCAGTTCCACCTCGATGCGCAGCAGAGCATCCTGACCGCGTTCACGGCGCGAGCGCGGGCCACTGGAACGACCGCCCTGAGCGGCTCCGAAGAAGGTTTCGAAAATGTCGCCGAAGCCGAAGCCCGCAGCCCCCCCGCCGCCGCCGAATCCGGCCTGCGGTCCAAGGTCGTAGCGCTCCCGTTGATCGGGATCGCTGAGCACGTCATAGGCGTGCGTCACGAGCTTGAATCGCTCGGCCGCATCCTCGCTGGCGTTCACATCGGGATGCAGTTCGCGTGCCAGCTTGCGGTACGCCTTCTTGATCTCGTCGGGCGCCGCCGCGCGATCGACCCCGAGCACTTCGTAGTGGTCTGCCACTCTTTACTTTTCCTCACCGAGCAAACGCGTGAGATATCGGGCCACTGCCCGCACGGCTGCCATGTTGTTCGAATAATCCATTCGGGTGGGGCCGAGCACGCCGAGGCGTGCGACGCTTCCCCCGGATGCCGTGTACCCGGATGCCAGCACGCTCGTTTCGCTCAACTGGCCACCCGCGGGGCCGACGCCCTGGTTCTCGCGGCCGATGCTGACTGACACGCCGTCCTGGTCGATCTCCATCTCCCCGAAAAGCTTGATCAGCGTGACCTGCTCCTCGATCGCTTCGAGCACCGGGTAGATGCTCCCGCTGAAGTCGCTCTCGGTGCGCGCCAAGTTGGCCGCACCCGACATCACCAGTTTGTCTTGCCTGTTGGCCGCGACCTGCTCGCCAAGGCAGGCAGTAAGGGCCGCGACCACGGGGCCACGCGATGTCGGAAACATGGCGGGCATCCCCTGCAGGGTGGCCGCGGCATCCGCGAGCGCGAGACCGCCGAGTTCGGAATTGAGGCGGTTGCGGAGCTCACCCAGGAAATCGTCACCGGGAGGTATCTCGCCGCCGAGCGGCAGGTCGAGAAGCCGCTGATCGACGCGACCGGTGTCGGTGATGAGAACGGTCATCAGCCGCGTCGGGCCGAGCGCGATGATCTCGATGTGGCGAACCCGGGCGCTGCCAAACGACGGATACTGCGCAAGCGCCACCTGATTGGTCAACTGCGAGAGGAGCCGGGTCGTGCGCGAGAGCACGTCGTCGAGGTCGACGGCTTGCCCGAGAAAGGTTTCGATCGCCGTCCGCTGCGCGGGCGTCAGGGGGCGGAGCTCGGTCAACTTGTCGACGAAGACGCGGTATCCCTTATCGGTAGGCACCCGCCCCGATGAGGTGTGCGGAGCTGCGATCAGCTCCTCTTCTTCCAGTTGCGCCATGTCATTACGGATCGTGGCCGCCGAGACACCGAAGGAGTGCCGCTCGACGATGGTCTTCGAGCCGACCGGCTCCCGCGAGGCGACGTAGTCCTGCACGATCACGCGGAGCACTTCCAGGCCGCGGTCCGAGACCATGGGACCACCGCCTTCCGTCGCGATCGCGGCACCCATGCGGGTTGGCACTCACGTTCGTTGACTGCCAATAATAGCGCGACACGCCCACGGCACGCTGTTACCGAGTCGTTGCACGCGCCATTTATGAAGCGCTACCTTGTGTCTGTGCTTGCGCCTGACCCGATTTCGGCCAGCGAAGGCTCCAGCCCGTGCTCTTTCCTAGATCTCGGGATCCGACCCCGCACATCTGAAAGGCAACACCATGACTGAACCCGCTCCCGCCACGACGGCTGCCCCCCTCAGCGAGCCCGAGGACAAGCAGTGGGCCTCGTTTGCTCACTTCGGCAACATTCTGAGTTTAATCGTCCCTCTGGTCATCTGGCTGGTCTTCCGCGAGCGTGGTGCGAAGACCGCGGTGGAGGGCAAAGAAGCCCTCAACTGGGGGATCAACATCGCTGGAATCCTGATCGCGAACGTCATCGTCGGCACGATCTTCGGCCTGATCCCGGTGCTCGGTCTGATCTGGGCCGTTCTCGGCAGCATCATCTGGCTGGCCGCGGTCGTCGCCAACCTGATCTTCGCGATTTTGGGCGGCGTGAAGGTTAACGGCGGTGGCTCGTACCGCTACCCGATCAACATCCGCTGGATCAAGTAGTCACGTCGTTATTGCGCGAGCCGGGCCTTCGGGTTCGGCTCGCGCAACCCGTGCCGGGTATCCAAGCGGCCCGAGATCCAAGAGAATGGCGGGATGACGCAACCACCGCCCCCGAACCCCTACGCCGTACAGCCCCCAATGAGCCCGGCCGACGAGAAAATGTGGGCAACTTTGGTTCACGTGGGCGGCATCTTTCTGAACTGGGTCGCCCCCCTGATCGGCTACCTGGTCTTCAAAGACCGCGGACCATTCGTGCGCACCCACACCGTTGCCGCCCTCAACTTCCAAATCACGTTGGCGATTGCCTACGCCATCGGGGTCGTGCTGACGTTCGCCTTCGTCGGAGTCTTCGTGCTCCTCGCCGCCTATGTGCTCAACATAGTGTTCAGCATCCTGGCGGCCCTTGCTGCCAATCGCGGGCAGTACTACACGTACCCCCTCACCATCACATTCGTCAGGTAACCGCTGTCTCGCTGGTCGAGTGGCGAGCAGCGCGCGCGCTCACCGAGAGCGCTCAGTCGCCGAGGAGGCGACGAACGACGGCGTCGGCGAGGAGCCGTCCCCTCAGGGTGAGCACGATTCTGCCGGCAAGTGCGGCGCGGCCATCGATGAGGGCGTTGGCGATAAGGCCCGCGACGGCACCGCGGCCCGCGAGGTCGAGCTCGTTGATCGGCAAGCCGTCGGAGACTCGGCTAGTCAGCAGCACGGTCTCGGTGCGGCGCATCGCCTCATCCAGGGTCTCGCGTCCCGCGGCAGGTGAGACGTCGGCTGCGATCCGCTCGGCGTAGGCGGCGGGGTGCTTGACGTTCCACCAACGCACGCCGCCGACATGCGAGTGAGCTCCCGGGCCAACGCCCCACCAATCCTGTCCGGTCCAATACGAAAAGTTGTGTCGCGAACGGTACGCGGCATCCGTCGCCCAGTTGCTGAGCTCGTACCAGCCGTATCCGGCCTCGGCGAGCAGGGCGTCCGCCAGTTCGTACATGTCGGCCTGCAGGTCGTCGTCGGGCTGCGCGACTTCGCCGCGGGCGATCTGCCGCGCCAGCTTCGTGCCCGCCTCGACGATGAGAGCATAGGCGCTGACATGGTCCGGATGCTGCGCCATGGCGAGTTCGAGCGAGGCGCGCCAGTCGTCCAAAGACTCCCCCGGCGTGCCGTAGATCAGGTCGAGGCTCACCTGGAGACCGGCTGCGCGCGCCCACTCCACCACGAGCGGGACCCGCTCGGGGTCGTGGGTGCGCTCGAGGGTTGCCAGCACGTGCGGCACGGCCGACTGCATCCCGAAGCTGACGCGCGTGAAGCCCGCCGCCGCCAGCTCGGCCAACGATGTGGCCGTGACCGAATCGGGGTTTGCTTCGGTAGTCACCTCAGCATCGGAAGCCAAGCCCCAGGTGTTTCGGATACTGCCGAGCACGAGCGCCAACTGGTTCACGGGCAGGAGGGTCGGCGTTCCCCCACCGAAGAACACCGTCGAAACGGCGCGCGAGGCTGCACCAGTGGCGGCCAGCACCTCGCCGGCCCGCACGATCTCGGCGACCGCCTGGCCGGCGTAGTCGCTCTGCTTGACCCCGCGCACCTCCTCGGCCGTATACGTGTTGAAGTCGCAGTAGCCGCAGCGCACGCGGCAGAACGGCACGTGCACGTAGACGCCGAAGTCACGCTCACCCCAGCCCTCGGTTACCGAGGCGGGCAGCAACCCGTCGGCGGGTGCCGGGTCAGCGATGGGGAGGGCAGAGGGCATGTTGCTCCCATTCTCCCGCGCGCCGATCCGGCCAGCTAACCAGACCGCACCTCGATCGCTAGCGCGACACCAGACCGGCGAACTGCCCGGCGTCGAGCGCGAAAAGATCGGTGCTTCCGGCCGTCGCCGCCGCCGCGAATCCACTCGCGGCGGGCAACAGCTGCTCGGCGAAGAAACGGGCGAGCACCAGGCGCAGCTCGGCGAGCTCCGCGTCAAGCGGAGCGGCAGCAAGCGCCCCTTTTGCGAGCAGCCAGGTGAGCACCACCAGTCCGAACTGGCGCAGATACGGGCTAGAGCCCGAGAGGGCGCCTGCCGGATCGGCGGCGCCGGTGCGCAGCATCCAGGCGGTGGTCTCATCGAGCTTGTCGAGCTGCTCCACGAAGTTCGAGCGGATGCTCATGAACGCGTCCCCTGCGGCGAGCAGCTCGGTGTCCAACTCGCGCACGGTGGCCAGGAACTCGATCACCGATCCCCCGCCGCGGATTCCGAGCTTGCGGCCGATGAGGTCCGCCGCTTGGATGCCGTTCGTGCCCTCGTAGATCGCCGCAATCCGGATGTCGCGGTAGTGCTGCGCGACGCCGGTTTCTTCGATGAACCCCATACCGCCGTGGATCTGCAGCGCCAGAGAGGTGAGTTCGTTGCCGAGGTCGGTGCCCATCGACTTGCAGATCGGGGTCAAGAGCCCGACGACCTCGCTGGCACGAGCGCGAATGTCAGGGTCCGGGTGATGCGTGCTGCGGTCGACCTGGCCAGCGTTGTAGAGCATCAGGCTGCGGAGCGCGGTGATATATACCTTCTGGGTCAGCAACATCCGGCGCACGTCGGGGTGGTCGATAATCGGGGAGTCTGCACCCGTGTCCCCGACCGCGAGACCCTGGCGGCGGGTCTGCGCGTACTCCAGCGACTGCTGGTACGCGCGCTCCCCGAGCGCAACTCCCTCGTTTCCGACCGAGAGGCGCGCGTTATTCATCATGATGAACATGATCCGCATGCCCATGTTCTCTTCGCCGATGAGGTAACCGGTGGCGTCGTCGTACTCCATCACGCAGGTCGGCGACCCATGGATGCCCAGCTTGTGTTCAAGCGACAGCACCTGGACTCCGTTCCGATCCCCCAAGGACTCGTCGTCGTTGACCAGGAACTTCGGCACGATGAAGCACGAGATCCCGCGAGTTCCGGCCGGAGCTCCCGCGGTGCGGGCTAGCACGAGGTGCACGATCTGCTCGGCCATGTCGTGCTCGCCGTAGGTGATGTAAATCTTCTGGCCGGTGATGCCGTACGTGCCATCGTCGCGAGGCACCGCCTTGGTCGCGATCGCGCCGACATCCGAACCCGCCTGTGGCTCGGTGAGGTTCATCGTTCCCGTCCATTCACCGGAAACCATGGACGGAAGGTAGCGCGCCTTCTGCGCGTCACTGCCGTAGTGCAGCAACGCGTCGATCGCGCCCTGCGTGAGCAGCGGGCACAGGGCAAAAGCCATATTGGCGCTGGTCAGCATCTCTTGCAGCGCGAGGCCCACTACGTGAGGGAACCCGCCGCCGCCAAACTCTTCGGGGAACGGGACCGAGGGCCAGCCGGCGTCAATGAACTGTTTGTACGCGGCCTTGAAGGGGGCGGGGGTCGTTACCGTGGCATCCGGATTCCGCACAGCACCCTGGGTGTCTCCGATTCGGTTGGTGGGCGCGACGACTTCGGCAATGAAGTCGCCCGCCTCCGCGAGGAGACCAGTCGCAGTGTCGAGGTCGGCGTGCTCGAAACCCGGAAATCCCGCGATCTCGTCGTATCCGACGACGTGCTCGAGGAGGAAGGCTAGGTCGCTGATCGGTGGTCGGTAGTCACTCACAAAACGTGAGCCTACGCTCGCTTTCTGCGATCCGTCGGAGGGGCGCGGAAAAAGCGGCTAGGCGTTTTCCCTGCCGATCGGGCCCGTGAGCGCGCGCTCATAACGGGCGGTGAAGAGAGCCTGCAGCATCCGGAGCGCCGGATACGCCGCCCAGAACATCGCGCTCGCAGGCCTCGAGAACGCCCGGATGACGAGCCAGACCGAGTCGTCGGGGCGCCGTTCGACGACGAAGGACTCCTCGCCGCGCTCCGGATGCCCCGGCAGCGTGCCGTATGCGAAGCCCTTGCGGTCGGCTTCGTCGACCACGTAGACGACGCGCGCCGGGATCTGCGCGGGCCAGAACTGCCATTTCAACAGGGCGGTGTCTCCAGGACGGATGAGCGCGGAGCCGTTTGGCGAGAAGGTGATCTCGTCTATCTCGCCCGTCGCTGGCCGCACAGGCAGACCCCCTTGGTCGAACGCCACCGGAATGTACGTGCCCTCGCTCACCTCGGTTGGTGAGTCGAGATGCTCGACCTGGAATCCGGCTCGCCGTTGGATCCCCCAACTCATGGTCTGCATCCAGGCGTATTCCCACCGTTCGGCACCGTGGCCGATGCGCACCCGACGCTCGATCGGCCGGAAGCCTTTGGGCGGATGCTGCAACAGGTCGTCTGCCTGGGTTGCCCCGATCGCCGCGTACGTGACCGGGACCTGCCAGAGGTGGGTGGTCTCGGTCATCATCCGATTTTACGGGGACGACACGGTGAGGCCAATCCGCGATGGCGGCGAACTTCAGGCCGGGCCGGCGAGTCCGACGACGGTGCCCTCGGGATCCGCGAACTGAGCGACGACGAGCCGACCGTTTGGGTTCTGCGCAAGCGGCATGGAGATGGATGCTCCGAGGCGTACCGCTTCCGCAAGAGCAGCCGCGACATCAGGAACCCCGATGTAGAAGACCGCGTGCGGAGTAAAGCTCGGACCCCCGCCGACTCCCGCTGCGGAGGCTGTCGCAGCGGACTCGGGGTTCACGAAGCCGTATTGCCCGGCGTCCGAGACCGCGGCTGCCACGGCCGAGGACGTGTCGAACTGCCAGCCGAATAGCTGACCGTAGAACTCGTGAAGCCGCACCGGATCGCGGCCGATGATCTCGAAGTGGACGACTGAGTTGACCATGCCAACACGCTACGCCGGACGACCGGACAGCGAGCAGCGCCGAGGTGACGATGACGATGGCCCATGACACCGCGTTGATCGAGAACGCCGCGGGTCGAGGACTGAGCGATCCCGCCGGATTTGCCGCCAGCCGGGCACGGCGCGGGGCGAACTACTTCTTCTTCGGGTCCTTGCCCTCGATGTCGCCCGAGAGAGCGGCGATGAATGCCTCCTGAGGAACCTCGACGCGGCCGACCATCTTCATCCGCTTCTTGCCCTCCTTCTGCTTCTCGAGGAGCTTGCGCTTGCGGGTGATGTCACCGCCGTAGCATTTGGCCAGCACGTCTTTGCGCATCGCTGAGATCGACTCGCGCGCGATGATGCGAGCGCCGATCGCGGCCTGAATCGGTACCTCGAACTGCTGGCGCGGGATCAACTTCTTCAGACGCTCGGTCATCAGCAGCCCGTAGGCGTAAGCCTTATCGCGGTGGACGATCGCCGAGAAGGCGTCGACCGCCTCGCCCTGCAGCAGGATATCGACCTTCACCAGATCCGCTTCCTGGTCGCCGCTCGGTTCGTAGTCGAGCGAGGCGTACCCAGCTGTCTTGCTCTTGAGCTGGTCGAAGAAGTCAAAGACGATCTCGCCAAGCGGCATCGAGTAGCGGATCTCGACCCGGTCTTCGCCGAAGTACTCCATGCCGAGCAGGCTGCCGCGCTTGGTCTGGCAGAGCTCCATGATGGTGCCGACGTAGTCCTTCGGGGCGAGGATCGCGGCCTTCACCATCGGCTCGCTCACGCGAGCGATCTTCGTGCCAGTCGGGAACTCGCTCGGATTGGTGACCGTGTAGTGCTTCTGGTCTTCGGTGGTCACCTCGTAGGGCACCGACGGCGCCGTGGCGATCAGGTCGAGGCCGAACTCGCGCTCCAGGCGCTCGGTGACGATCTCGAGGTGCAGCAGTCCGAGGAAGCCGCAGCGAAACCCGAAGCCGAGGGCGACCGACGTCTCAGGCTCGTAGTTGAGCGAAGCATCCGACAGTTTCAGCTTGTCGAGGGCCTCGCGCAGGATGGGGTAGTCGCTGCCATCGATCGGGTACAGCCCCGAGAAGACCATCGGCTTCGGGTCGGTGTAACCGGGAAGCGCTTTCGTCGACGGCTTCGCCGCGTTGGTAACCGTGTCGCCGACCTTCGACTGCCTGACGTCTTTCACTCCGGTGATCAGGTAGCCGACCTCGCCGACACCGAGCCCCTTCGTCGGGGTCGGCTCTGGCGAGCTCACCCCGATCTCGAGCAGCTCGTGCACCGCTTTGGTTGACATCATCTGGATGCGCTCGCGCGGGCTCAGCTTGCCGTCGATCATCCGCACGTAGGTGACGACGCCGCGGTACGTGTCGTATACGGAGTCGAAGATCATCGCCCGCGCGGGGCCGTTCGGGTCGCCCTTCGGCGGCGGGATCAGTTCGACGACCCGATCGAGCAGTTCGGTGACGCCCAGACCGGTCTTGCCACTGACGCGCAGCACGTCTTCTGGCTTGCCGCCAATCAGGCTGGCTAGCTCCTTGGCGTATTTGTCGGGATCCGCGGCCGGCAGATCGATCTTGTTGAGCACCGGGATGATGGTGAGGTCGTTATCGAGGGCCAAGTACAGGTTGGCCAGGGTCTGCGCTTCGATGCCCTGTGCGGCATCAACTAACAGGATCGCGCCCTCGCAGGCGGCGAGGCTGCGCGACACCTCGTAGGTGAAGTCGACGTGGCCGGGGGTGTCGATCATGTTGAGGGCGAAGATATCGCTGGTCGAGCCCGTCGAGACTGCCCACGGCATGCGCACGGCCTGGCTCTTGATAGTGATACCGCGCTCGCGCTCGATGTCCATGCGGTCGAGGTACTGGGCGCGCATGTCACGGTCGCTGACGACGCCGGTGATGCCGAGCATGCGGTCGGCGAGCGTCGACTTGCCGTGATCGATGTGGGCGATGATGCAGAAGTTGCGGATCTTGGCGGGGTCGGTGAACGCCGGTTCGAGAGACTGCAGCGCGCGCGGAGACATAACGCGCCATTCTCCCATGCGCGCGGGTACCTCAGGCGACCGGAGAAGACTCCTCGCGCAGGATCTGCCGCAGTGCCGGCTCAAGCTCGGGGAACTGGAAGACGAACCCGGCCTCGGTCAGGCGCTGCGGCAACACCCAGCGGCTCTTGAGAATCAGCTCAGCCTCGGTCTGGATGACGCGCGACCCGAGCCGCAGCATCCACTCCTGCAGCGGGATGCCGAACCGCACCCCGAGCACATCGCGCAGCGTCGCCATGAACTCCCGACTGGTCGAGGGATTCGGCGCGCTCACGTTCACCGGGCCGTCGAGCTCGTGCGTCTCAAGGAAGGTCATGGCGTGAAACACGTCGTCGAGGTGCACCCAGCTGAAGTGCTGGTTACCGCCGCCGGTCTTGCCGCCCAGCTGGGAACCGCCCAAACCCAGTCGCGCCAGTCGCACGAGCGATTCGAGCGCCGATCCGTCGC
>JAYWDH010000129.1:0-30437 GCA_043779945.1 Microbacteriaceae bacterium | reverse complement strand
CCGTGACGCGGAAGGTGTAGCCCATGCCGTTGGTCAGACCGGTGAACACGTGGGTCGCCTCCGAGCCGGGCACCGTGACTGCGGCCCCGCCCGACCAGTTGATCGTGTACGAGCTGATCGGCTCGCCGTTGGTGGCGGGCGGGCTCCAGCCGACGGTCACCGTACGGTCGCCCTCGACGACCGTCGGCGCGGTTGGCTTGCCCGGCACGTCGCGCACCGTGTACTGCAGGCGACCGGTGACCTCGCGCGCGGGATCCTTGGTGGCGTCCTGCACCGTGTAGACGACGCTGACAACCCCGATGAAGGTTGCGCCCGGCTTGATCGTGATGTCGCCGGTCGGCGTGTATGTCATGGTCGCGCTCGACTCCGCCGCGTTCTCGATGTGCGCCTCGATCACCTTCAGCGGCTCGTTCTTCGACGCGAAGGGGTTGTAGTCATTGGCAAGCACGTTGATCGTGCCGGCGACGCCGCGCTGCCCCTTAGCGGTGTCTCCAACCGCCTGCGCCAGGGGCCGGGTCGACGACACGACCGTCACGTTGACGACGCCCGGAACGAGGAAGTCCTTGTAGCGGATGACGAAGTGCAGCGTGGCCTTCGTGCCTGGCTGGGTGCCGAACGGCGACGACAACTGAATCGACGATCCGCTCATGCCGGCCGAGATGTCGGCGGTCTGCCCGGTCAGCGAGTCGTAGCGGAACCCGTTGATCAACGAGGCGTTCGGATGGGTCGTCGAGGTGCGCAAGTCGATGGTCTTCGGGTCCTCGCCGGCCTCGAGCTGAACGTTCTGGGTGACGAACTGGGGGGCGACATCGCTGAAGTTCGGATCGCCGACCACCAGCGTCATGGTCAGGAGTGCGCTCTGACCGACCGTCCCGTCGGTCACCCGGAAACTGATCGACGCCGCACCCCGGTAGCCGGCCTCCGCGGTGAAGGTGATGTTCTTGACATCGGGGGCCGTCGCCGTGCCGTGGATGGCGGAGACGTCGGTGAGCGCTGTCAGTACCGCGGGCTTGCCAGAGGGCACAGCGACCACGTCGGCGAGCTTCCAGCTGCGCGCGCCGTTCTGCGCGACCACGAAGGGTAACGGGAGGTCGCGCTTCAGGTACGGCGGCGGCGAGTAGTTCGCGCTGACGGCGCGCGGCACGCTGATGATGGCGGTCGCGCTCAGCCCGTCGACCGGATTGGTGACCCGGTACGCGATCGCGATCCGATGATCCGCGGGGGTGACGGTGATCGAGCGCTTGGCCTGATCGACGGTGGCCTGGTCGGCGTTCGGCCCCTCGACCGTGATCTTCAGATCTTCGTCGCGACCACCGGGGTTGGCGATCAGGTTGTCCAGCGGCACGTTCACGGAGGTCTTGCCGATGACGTCGTCGACAGCAACGTAGCGGTCGAGAGCGGTGGGATACAGCGGCCTGGCGTCCTTGGTCACCTTGACCTGCAAGAAGGCGGTGTCCTCGCCGCCGTGGCCGTTGGTGATCCGATAGCGAATCGAATATGTGCCTTCGGTCTTCGGCGCCTGCACCACGATCTTGCTGCGATCAACCGTCGCCGTGATCCCCTTGTCCACCTCGACGAGCTTCTTGTCGAGACTCAGGGTGTAACCACTCGGGTCAGAGTCGTTGAGCAGCACCCCGACTGTCGCCACGCGCCCCGGCTGAACCTCGATCGCGTCGTCGACCGCGTTCGGCGGCTCGGCGGAGGGCGGGCGCGGGATCACGCCGATCGAGATCGTTCCGATGGCCTGCGCGCCGTAGCTGTCCTCCACCACGTAGCTGAAGGTGTCGGTACCGGCTGCGCTGGCATCTGCCGTGTACAGGAAGGCGTTGGCGGCGTTATCGGTGATGACGCCGAGGTGCGGCGGGGTCGCGATGTCCGTGACCACGACCGAGTCACCATCCGGGTCGATGCCGTCGAGCGGGACTTGGATCGGCACGCTCGCGCCCGCGAACACGCGAGCGATCTGCGGCAGCGGCACCGGCGGCTGGTTGGTCTTCGCGTCGGGCGCGACCACGACGAAGGTCACGCGCGCTGTCGCGCTTTCACCGAACTGGTCGGCGACCCGGTAGACGACCGAGTACTCGCCAGGGGTCTTTCCAGCCTGGTAGCGCACCTTGCCGTTGCCCACGAAGGCGAGACCGTCTCCTGCCTCGCTGGTGTCGACCAGTCGCGGGTCGAGGATCAGCTGCGCGTTGTCTGGATGGAAATCGTTGGCCAGCACGTCGGCGCTCACCACGTCGCCCGCACGCACGCGCACCGTGTCGGGCACGGCGACCGGCGGCTGACGATTGACGATCGGCGGAACCGGGACGACGGTGACACCGGCCGTCGCCGTGTGTGCGCCGTCGGAGATCGTGTAGTGGAACTGGGTCTGCTCGGTCAGCGCCGAGGACGCGGTGATTCGAATCACAGCGTTACCGAGGACCTCGACCGTCACCGCCTTGTCGGTCCCCGTGGTGTCGACCGACTGAACGGCGAGCACTGCGCCGCTCGGCGAGACGTCGTTGTTGAGCACCTTGACCGTCGTCGGCTCGCCGGGGCGGAGGAACGCCGTGTCTTTGACGGCGATCGGCGGGCCGGGGGCGGTTGGATCGGGCAGCACGTCCACACGGACTAGTCCGATGCTCGACGAGGCGCCCGCCGCCAGCGAGTACTGGAAGTAGTAAGTGCCCGCCGTCGGCGCGGTGAAGGTGACCGTGCCGGTCGCCAGGTCCGGGATCACGGTCACGCCGGCCGGGACCTTGTCGACGCCGAGAAGTCTGAGCGGCTGGCCGTTGTTGGAGACGTCGTTCTCGAGGGGCGTGAGTTCAACGGTCTCGCCACGGAAGGTGTGGGCGAAGTCGGGCGTGCCGATCGGCGTCAGCGAACCGGGGGCGACCACCTTGACCTCGAGCGTTCCGGTGGTGCTGAGTCGGCCATCCGAGACGGTGAAGTTCACCTCTTTCGTGCCGGGCTGGCCGGAGGTGTTGGCAAAGGTGATCAGGCCGTCGGGCGTGAAACGTACGGAGTCGCCGCTACTGGTTGAGGCCGAGTCCAGGTAGACATCGTCGCCGTCGGGATCCATCCAGTCGACCAGCGTGTTGTATTTGATCGTGCCGCCGAGCTCGACGCTGAGTGAGGTCGTGCGCAGCGAGACCGGGGCTGTGTTGACGTCGTTCGGCACCACGCGCACCGTCACGAGCGCCTCGGCCATGCCGCCCGCGCGACCGTCGTCGATGGTGTATCGGAATGAGGCCGCCGTCGCGCCCGCGGCCGGAGTGAACTGTAGCGCGCGCCCTCCGTCGATCAGATCGATCTTGCCGACGGTGTCCGGGATCGCCCCGAACTTGGAAATCGTCAGCACGTCACCATCGAGATCGGTGTCGTTCGAGAGCACCGGAAGGATCGTGGTGCGACCCGGCCGCACCCCGTAGTTGTCGTCGCGCGCGATCGGCGGGATGTTCACGTCGGTGCGTTGCGCAAGGGTGTCGGCGAAGGATTCTGTTGTGGCCTTCTGGTCGCCGTTTGTAGATTTGTCCTGCTGGGGAGGGGTCACCTGGTCCCAGTTTTTGACGAGGCGCATCGCGTCATCGAGCAGCCAGACGTTGCCACTCTCCAAGTTGTTGAGGGCCACAGTCGAGCGGTTCACGCGGAACTCGAGAGTCGAGCCTTGCGTCTTCTGCTGGATGTCTTCGGTGCGCAGCGGTTGGCCCGCACAGGAGAGCAGATAGCGCTGCGCGCCCGCCCAGGCAGCGTGGATGCAGCCGTCGACGACTACCGGCGCTGAGATCTGCGACGCGCTGTTCACCGGGCTGGCGATTTTGGCCGAGAGCGTACTCACCGCTCCCCCGGGTGCCACGACTACCGTCGCGGACCCGGTCGAGATTGCGACCTGGTTGCTGTCAGCACTGGACTGCTGCAGCTTCGCGATCGACGTCACCGAGTCGGGCAGCGTCACGGTCGAGCCGTCGTCGCGGAGCAACTGGTGCTTCGACGCGTCCAATACCACCGCGTGATCGCCGCTCGCCGCGAGCTGCCCATCTTTCGGGACGGCCAGCTGCCGCTTCGTGGGCGTAGCGCCAGGGGTATCCACTCGGATCAGGGTCTGCTCGGTCGCGCTCGTCGCGATCACGGCGCCGGTCGAGGTGACGACGGCCTGACCGCCGGCGCCCAACTTGGCGGCGGGAGCCGACGCCGGATCGAAGGCGAGCCCGTTGGCGACGTTGACGGTCCAGAGTGAGCCGGTTGGCGACACGATGGCCAACGTCGAGCCGCCGAGGGCGACCGTCGAGCCCTTCGGGATCGTGGCCGGCTCGACCAGGGTCGTATACGCCGGGTCGACGCGGGAGATGCGCCCCTCCGCGGCCTCGACCAGGAACACGCTCTCGCCGTTCTGCAGGACGTCGAGGTCGTGTGCCTGGCCGCTAACCGCGCCGTTGAGCTCCTCGATCTGCCGATTCAGCCGGCCGCCGAGCAGCGCGCCGCCGTTGGTGACCCAGACGTCTTTGGCGTCGAGTTTCAGGTCCGTCTCGGGAAATCCCTGATGCTGGATCGCGAAGCTGATCGGAATGGCCGCAACGATCGCGATCGCCAGCCCGGACGCGACCGCTTTGCGGTGACGCGCTATGGCGGAGACGAGGGTCACGCGGTGCTTTCCCATAGCTGGCTGAGTGTTCAGGAGGTCCTAAAATAACACGGGATTTCTCTGTGCCGAGACGCGCGGATGGGGGCCATTCGGTTGTCGGCAAGCGACCTCATCCGGCGGTGCAGATCGCGAGAGCGTCACCCGTCGCGCCCGCGCGACCGACCTCCACGTTGATGCAGACCCTGCTACCCGGGACGACACCGGTCACCGTCGCGGTGGTCGTGTGCGTCGCCTGACGATCGGTCGGGGTCTCGGCGCGGGCCCAGTAGTACACGTCCCCCTCTTTCGGCGTGGGGTTCGTCCAGCTGAAGTCCACTGAGGTGCCGTCGGCGCTCGGCTGCGCAACACCGGCGGTGGCCTGCGGGACGGCGGGGCCAACCAGCGCCGATCCCCCGCCGCCGCTGGCACTTGGCGTGCTCTCCGGGCGAACGGCCAAACCTCCCAGTTGCACCGCGAGCGCAATGGCCCCGATCGAGAGCACGGCCAACACGCCGATCACGGCCCCGATCAGGATGCGGCGGCGCGACGACGGCGCGGCAGGCGTGTCGAGTTCCGATGGCCAGATCGGCGCGGCGGCGGGAGCCGGTGTGCGAGCTGGCGCGGACGACGCGTCCACTGAAGCGGCCAACGCCGGCACCGACGGCTGCCGGATCACGGTGACGCTGCGCAGACTGGTCTCGTCGCCCGGGTCGGAGGGCCGAGCCTCCTCCTCGTCGAGCAGCGGCACCTCGATCGTGGTCGGCGCGTAGCCGAGCTCGAGTTCGACCCGCTGCAGCGCCCGCGCGAACTCGATCGCCGAGCTGTAACGGTTCTCCCGACGTGGCGACATCCCCTTGGCCAGCACGGCGGTCAGGGCCGGCGGCACGTCGTCGCGGGTCATCGGGGTGAGCTCGCCGCGTTCGATGCGCGCAACCAGGTCGAGAGTTCCGTTCGGGCCGCCCACTACCTCGAAAGGCGTGCGCCCGGCGAGCACGGTGTGGATCGTGGCGGCCAGGGAGAATACATCGCTGCGGACATCAGGGGTGGGAGCGTCCTCGAACATCTCGGGCGGGCTCCACGGCACGCTCATGCCGACGGAGGCGCCCACGCTGGCGTCGACATCCGTTCCGCCCGCACCGTCGATCGTTGGCAGTCCACCCGGGCCCGCCACCTCGCTGGCGATACCGAAATCGGTGAGAGCCGGCCAGCCGTAGTCGTTGGTCAGCACGTTGCCCGGCTTGATGTCGCGGTGCAGAATCCCTGCCGAATGCGCCGTGGCAACCGCGCCTGCCAGTCGGATGCCGGTGCGCAAGGCATCCACCACCGAGAGTGGCTGCCGCTTGTAGCGCTCGGCGAGGCTGGGGCGCGAGCAGTACTCCATGACCAGATACGGGCGGCCGTCGCGAGCCACCCCGGCCTGGTAGATCGTCACGATGTACGGATGCGTGGACAGCCGCGCCATCAGGTCGGCTTCGCTCGTGAACGCGGCCCGCGCACTCGCCGTGAGTTCGTGCGTGAGCAGAGCTTTCACGGCCACTTTTCGACGAGGCAACTGCTGCTCGTAGAGAAACACATCGGCGAAACCGCCGGACCCGATCAGGCGATCGATCAGATAGCCGTCAATTTCGGGCGGGGTCGAGGGCGTGCGTTGCATTGTGTTGCCACCTTAACGAATGGCCGCGCGCGCTTCCACCCGCAGCTTGACGACGCTAGCCAGCACCGCCACCGCCATCGCGGCCACGATGAATCCCAGCGACACGAGCGTCGAGATCTCCGGCGCCCACTCGACCCCGCGCCCGCCGTTGATGAACGGCACCTCATTCTGGTGGAGCGCGTGGAAGACCAGCTTCACGCCGATGAAGGCGAGGATCGCTGCGATCCCGTACTTGAGATAGACCAACTTCTCGACCAGGTCGCCGAGGAGGAAGTAGAGCTGCCGCAGCCCCATCAGGGCGAAAACGTTGGCGGAGAAAACGATGAACGGATTCGTCGTGATGCCGAAGATGGCGGGGATCGAGTCGAGGGCGAAGACGAGGTCGGTCGTTCCGAGCGCGATGAAGACGATCAGCGCGGGCGTCAAGACCTTCTTGCCGTCGACGACCGTGCGCAGCTTCGCCCCCTCGAACCGCTCGGTGAAGGCCATCCGTCTGCGCATGAAACGGATCAGCCTGCCCTCGTTCTCCATCTCGCCGTCGTGGCTGCTGAGGGCCTGGTTGGCGGCCATGTAGATCAGGAAGAGACCGAAGAGATAGAAGATCCAGCCGAAATCCTCGATCAGTTGTGCGCCGAGGATGATAAACACGCCGCGCAGCACGAGCGCGATGACGATGCCCACCATCAGGATCTCCTGCTGGTACTCCCTGGGCACCGAGAACCTGGACATGATCAGCAAGAACACGAACAGGTTATCGATCGACAGGCTGTATTCGGTTAACCAGCCGGCGACAAACTCGGTGGCGTGATCCGCGTCGCCGATCACGGCCAGGAGCACCGCGAAGATCAGGGCGAGCGCGACGTAGAACCCGATCCAAAGCGCCGAATCGCGTGTCGACGGGACGTGCGGCCGCCGGAAGGCAACGACGAGGTCGGCCGCCAGAATAAGCGACACGACAACGAGCGAGCCGATCTCGAACGCGAGCGGGATCTGCGTTTCCATGGGGACCTTTCGAACAGGGCCCGAACGAGAGGGCACCGCGGATGTTCGAACGTCTCTCCCGCGCCAGCCCGGTTCGAGAGAACCGCAACTCGCGATCGCGACCGGGGCTGCAACGCTGAAACCCGTGATGACGGCCGCAATGAGGTGGGATACTCCCCTTCGCAGCTCTCAGCTTACTGTGACGCGCTCGCTGATCGCGCGGGCGACGGTGACCACCTCGTCAAGCAGTTCCTGGTCGCCGACGCGGCTCGGGTCGAGCCATTCGTCCCACAACTCGGGCGGCAGGATGAGGGGCATCCGGTCGTGGATGTCGGTGATTCGAGCCACAGCCGGCTGGGTGACGATCGCATAGGAGACCAGCCATTCGCCGTCGGAGGCCCTGGCCACGTTGTAGAGGCCAGCGAAGGCGAACAGCCCCTCCTCCAGGCGAAAAGTACGCCCCTTCTCGTGGTACTCGGTCGCAGGCACCAGCGCCCGACGGGCCTTCAGCGGACCGCCCCACGCCCCCGATCCGACCAGCCCTTCGACACGCGCGTTGATTGCCGGGAACTTGGCGGGCTGGCCGCCGACCCAGAGCTTCCACCAGGCGAGATCGATCGTGCGACGGGTCTGGCTGACCTTCTGGCCGTCTTCGCCCTCGATCTCGCGCCTGCGTTCCCGCACGATCGGGTTGAGGTTGCGAGCGTGCACCCCGGTGGGCTTCGCCGGCTGATCGAGGAACTCGGCAAGCCACACCTCGAGCGCCCCGGTCGACACCCGCTCATCGAGGGTGTCGAAGGCGTAGTGGGCATCTGCTGCCGTGATCTGCAGTCCGTAGCTCGCGCACATGCCACCAGTCTCCCGCGAGCCGGTGACACTCGTGTTGTCTAGGGTGTCCCCATGACCGCCCACCGATTGGGACTCGCCGAAGCGCGGCAGATCGCCGTGTGTGCCGCCCTGCTCGATGCCCGACGGCCAACCAAGCTCGTGCAAATGGTCGCCGAGCTGGCGATGCTCCGGGTCGAACTCACGCCAACGGTGCTGCCGGCGGCCGATCACGTCGCGTGGTCGCGGCTGGGCGACGCGTACCGGCCGGTTCAGACCGAACGCGCCCTGGCATCCGGCGAACTGTTCGAACGCGCGTGGATATTGCGGCCGATGTCCGAGCTCGGCCTGTACCTGGCCGGCATGCGATCGTGGGGCGAGCGCTCGGGCGCCGGGAGCTGGGTCGAAGCGAACGCTCCGTTCGCCCGCGGCATCCTGGAGCGGATCGGACGTGAGGGGCCGCTGACGTCTCGCGAGATCCCGGACGAGGCGATCGCGCCCTGGCCCTCGAGCGGCTGGACCAACGACCGCAACGTCACCAAGATGCTCGAGAACTTGCACATGCAGGGCGAGCTCGCGGTGGTCGGGCGGGTCGGCCGACTGCGCATCTGGGACCTTGCGGATCGGGTTTACCCGGAAGGAGCGACAGCTCATGAGGTGCCGCTTGCCGAGGCGCACCGGATCCGGAGCGAGCAGATCCTGCGCGCCTGCGGGGTGATGCGCGACAGCAAGGCGGTCTCCCCGGGCGAACTGCACGGCATGGTTTCCGTCGGCGAGCCAGCCACGATCGACGGAGTCCCCGGCAAGTGGCTCGTCGACCCGGAGGCCCTTGCCGCTCTGCGCGCCCGGGACTTCGAGGGCCGCACAGCGATCCTCTCCCCCTTCGACCGGCTGATGACCGATCCGCTGCGGGTGGTGCGGCTATTCGACTTCGACTACACGCTGGAACTGTACAAGCCGAGCGAGCAGCGCATCTGGGGGCAGTTCGCGTTGCCGATCCTGCGCGGGGAGCGCCTGATCGGAAAGATCGACGGCCGTTCGGATCGCGACACCGGCCGCTTCCTGCTGCACCGCATTCACGAGGACGTGCCCTTCGATCGCGCGACCAAAGCCGCCGTCGACGACGAACTCGGTGCATTCGCCTCGTGGATGGGGCTCGAGATCAGTGGAGGTCCACGCGGCGCTGCTGTTCACTGAGCCGTCGGTGACCGACTAGCTGACGGCCTTCTTCACCAGTTCGGTGATCGTCGTCTCCTGGGCGGGTGTCAGCACCGCGATGATCGCGTACGAGCTCGGCCACATGGTGCCATCGTCGATGTTCGCCGCCTGCTCGAACCCGAGCGTCGAGTAGCGCTCCTTGAACTTGCCGGACGGCTTGAAGAACACCACAGTCTTGTCGTCGAGTGCCCAGGCCGGCATCCCGTAATAGGTCTTCGGGGCGAGCTCGGGCGCCGCCGTGGTGACAAGCACGTGCACTCGCTCCGCCAACTCCCGGTCGAGTCCGCTCAGCTTCTCGAAGCTGGCGAGGAGCGCCTTCTCGCCGTCCTCGCGCTTCGCGGATGCCTTGAGTTCCAGAGCGCGCTCCTTCATCGCCGCCTTCTCGTCGACCGAGAATCCGCTGCCGTTCTTCGAGTCGGCCATGGTGGGTGCCTTTCGGGTGGGATGGGGAACGACCCCATGGTACGGAGGGCGATCCTTGAGGTGGTCCAGCTGCGCCCGAACGAGGGCCTCGAGCTGCGCCGCATCTTGCTCAGGATCTGAGTACCGACGCGCGAGCTAGGATCGCGGCATGACCCTGGCTCCCCCCGTTCCGGAACCGGATGACGAGCGTGAGTCGACCGTGTCGTCCGGGTGGTACGTGCTGGTGTACCGAATTCCCTCTGAGCCGACCCGTCTGCGCGCCACGGCGTGGCGGCGGCTCAAGTCACTGGGGGCCGTATACCTGCAGAACTCCGTCGCAGCCCTGCCCGCTAGCCCTGCAGCGGAGCGGGCGCTGCGCAAGCTTCAGCACGAAATCGTCGGGATGTCGGGCACGGCCATCCTGATGAAGTCTGCGGTCCTTGTCGGGGAATCGAACGTGCTCGCTATTTACCAGGCCGCGCGTACCGACGAGTACGAGGAGATTGTGGACCGCTGCACCGGCTTCCTCGCCGAGTTGCAGAAGGAGTACGACAAGCAGCACTTCAGCTATGCCGAACTCGAGGAAAACGAGGTCGACTACACCAAGCTGGCGAACTGGTTCGCGAAGGTGAAAGCTCGTGACCAGTTCACTGCCCCAGGGGGCGCACAGGCCGAGACGGCGACCAAGGAGTGCGAAACCGCTCTCGAGGAGTATGCCGCGCGCGTCTATGCGGAGGAACCGGAAGGCCACTGACCTCGGCCTACGCCATCATCGCATCGCGCGACGGACGCCGTACGGAAGCAGGAGCGCAACGGCGATCGGCATGACAATCCACGCGAGCGGTGTGGCAAGCGATACCCAGAAGGTCAGCCCAAGGCCGAGGGTGACGCCCGCCGCGATTTGCCAGTCGTCTCCGATGATGAAGTCGTACCAGAAGGCGCCAAACGAGCGAAGTCGAGTGCCGAACGTCGGGGTCGGCCGCGGAGCTGACGACATTACCGACTCGGCTGCGGTGTCGCGAGGTGCGGCATTCAGGTCCTGAGCTCCGCCGACCGACGAGACCGCGATCCGAACCGGCACCGGTGTGGGCAGCGGAGAGGCCCCGCGGGAAAGGCGGTAGCGCCGCATCCCCACAACCATGGCGAGGGCGACGATCGCAATCGATGGAGCGATCACGAGCAGCGCGGTGTCGGCGGCCGGCCAAACTGCGCCGGCACCCTCGGCGCCCCAGAATATGCCGAAAGCGGTCAACATCACGCCGACGACGAACTTGAGCGTGTTCTCGGGGACGCGCGAGAGCGGTCCGCGCACGGCGATCCCCAGGAGCACAACGATGACGATCGCGGCACCGGCCGCAATCGTGGCGACCGGGAGGTTCTTCTGGTTGGTTCCGAAGGTCAGCACGATGAAGACGACCTCGAGGCCCTCGAGCACGACCCCCTTGAAGGACAGGGTGAAGGCGTACCAGTCCTGGACGCCGCGGCGCGATCCGGCTTCCGCGCGGGCCGCGGCCGCGACCTCCTTCTCGTAGATGGCGGCCTCATCATGCAGCGGCTTGTATCCGCTGGCGCGAAGGATCGCCTTGCGCATCCACTGCAGACCGAAGACAAGAAGCAACCCCCCGACCACCAGGCGCAGGATGCCAATCGGAAGAAGCGAGATCGCCGGCCCGGCAATCGCGATCGCGAGAACCAGCACCGCGATCCCAGCAAGGACGCCCAGCAGAGCGGAGCGCCAGTGCCGTGCGGTCCCGGCGGCGAGCACGATCGTGGTGGCCTCGACCGCCTCGACAAGGCACGCGAGGAAAACGGCTGAGAATAATGCGATGTCATTCATGAAAGCTCTTTCGATGGTGTGTTTGCATAGAAATGTAACAGCTGTTAGTTCGGTTACGAAATCAGCTCGCCGGAAAGGCGACCATGCCAGCCGGGTCGATCGCCACCAGGCACTGGTCTCCTCGCGCCCAGGCGCGCTCGTCAAAGACCGAGGTGAGCAGTCCGTGGCCGGTGTCGACGACGTGGTCATAGCCGCGGCCGCGATAGGCGACGTCCACGACCCGAGCTGGCATTCTGTGGCGTAATCCGTCGCGCGTACCGTGCACCTCGACGCACTCGAGCCGCGTCGCGGTCGGGCGCACCATCACCTCGACGGCGACGCCACGGCTCACGCCAAGACCCGCCGACGCGGTGAGACCGTTCTCGCCGACTCGAACTTGAGCGCGACCGTCGCGCACGCTCGCCGTCACGCCCTGGAATGATCCGGCCAGGCCAGTGAAGCGCGCGACGAACGGCGTCGCAGGCCGGCGGAAGATCGCCTCGGCACTCCCCCGCTGCTCGATCGACCCCCCGTTGAGGATCGCCACCTCATCGGCGAGAGCGAACGCTTCTGACTGATCGTGCGTGATGTACAGCGCGGTGGCGCCGGTCTCCCTGGTCAGGGTGGCGATCTCGAGCCGAAGGTGCTCACGCAGATCGGCGTCGAGATTCGACAGGGGCTCGTCGAAGAGGATCAGTTCAGGCTCGCTCACTATGGCGCGGGCCAGGGCGACGCGCTGCTGCTGACCGCCGGAGAGCTCGTGCGGGTAGCTGGTCGACTTCGCGCCAAGACCCACTCGCTCGAGCACGGATTCGACGCGGCGGGCGCTCTCGCGGCGGGCGAGCCGCCGGCGACGTAGCGCATAGCCCACGTTCTGCCGCACCGTCATGTGCGGCCAGAGCGCGTAGTCCTGGAACACCATTGCGAGGGCCCGTTTCTCCGGTTTCGCATGCGTGTGATGATCGCTAATCGGCGTCGTCCCGAAGTGGATGCTGCCGCCATCCAGTCGCTCGACTCCCGCGATCGACCGCAGCAGCGTCGATTTGCCCGAGCCGGAAGGCCCGAGCAGCACAGTGAAGGAGCCGGCCGGGACGTCGAGATCGACTCCGCGGAGCGCCTCGAGGGCACCGTAACGCTTGGCAGCGCCTCGGACGACGACGTGATGACCGGTCATTTTGCAGTCCCCCAAGTTCGCCAGCCGCGCGGGGTCGCGAGCCGGGAGATCGTTGTGGCCACGCCCACGACCAGGAGCGCGGTGACGATCGCGAGTACCTCCATCGCGGTGCCGCCGCCGAAGTCGTACTTGGAGAGCGTCGCAGTGATCCCCACGGAAATCGGCTGCTCACCGGGCGGCGCCAGCAGCTGCGACACAGGTAGCTCCAGCAGGGTCGCGGTGAAGGTAAGCAGCCAGGCGTTCAACAGTGGGCGCGAGATCACCGGCAACACGACAGAGAGCCACGAGAAGATCGCCCCGGAGCCGTGCACCCGCGCGGAGTGCAGCATCGAATCCTGGATCTGGCTCATGCTCCCAACCAGCAGCCGCGAGGTCGAGGGCAGAGCCGTGGCGATATAGGCGAGCACAAGAAGGGTGGTCGTGCCGTATAGATGGATGCTGAGGGCGTTGGTGAGCGGCAGGTTGTACGCGAAGATGTAGCCCGCCGCGAACACGATGCCGGGCAACGCGACCGCCGCGAGCAGGACCATATCGAGGAGCCTAGAGCTCAAGCTGGTGCGGCCAGATGCCAACAAACGCGCACAGACCACCGCGAGCACGGTCGTCACCGATGCGGCAATCGTCGCGGCCTGCATGGAGTAAAGCAGTGGCGCAATCAGGTCGGGGCTGGTGATCACCCTGGCATAGTTGGCGATCGTCCAGGAATGGGACCCGGCGTACGAGCCAAGCCCGTCGATGAGTGACGCCGAGACGGCGCCGAAGGCGGGCACCCCGAGCGCGACGACAACAAGGAGCGCCATTCCGGTGATCACCCCGAGCTTCTGCAGCGGCGACAGATGCCGGCGCAGAGCGCGCCTCGAACGCCCGCCCAGCACCCGATAGCTGCGCCCCTTCAGCGCACGCCTTTGCGCCCAGAGAGCGAGTACCACGAAGATCAGCAGCACCCAGCTGATCGCCGAGGCGACCGGGAACTGCACGGGGAAAGCCTGCACCGCCGTGTAGAGCTCGAAGGTGGCGACGGTGAAATGAGAGTCGTTGGCCAACGTCGACGCCACGCCGAAGTCGCTCACCGACTCGGCGAAGACGATAGCGAGCGCTGCCCAGATAGCCGGCGCTAATAGCGATACCACCACCCGCATCGACGCAACCGCTCCGCCTCCATGGACCCGCACCGCGTCCTCGTACTCGTGCCCGAGGCCGCGGAGCGCGTTCGAGATCGCGAGGAAAGCGAACGGGATGCCCTTGACAGTGAGCACGATCACGATGCCGACCGGTCCATAGAAGATGTCGCGCGCGACCGTCGGATCCCAGCCCAGCGTCTGCAGCACACCGTTCGGCTCGAGCAGGCGCTCCCATCCGAGGGCGATGAGATACGACGGGGTGAGAAAGAGGGCGAAAACGACACCGGTCCAGATGCCGCAGGCCGGCACATCGGTGCGAATCACGATCCAAGCCAGAGCAAAGCCGACGACTGCCGCCAGGAGCGCGGTCACGATCCCGATCACCAGCGAGTTGACGAACCCGAGCAGCAGGTGCCCGGTGAGAGCGGTCGAGAAAGCCGAGAGTGTGAACCACTCGGGACCCTGCGACAGCAGCGCTGGAGAAAAGGCGACCGCGAGGAACAGCGCGATCGGCAGGATCAGGATCGCGACAATCAGCAGCCAGAAGGCCGTGAGCACGTTGAACCGGGGACTCCGCGGGCGCCGCCGGCGCGGACTCGCGTCCACGTCGCACTCAGCGCCAGCGCGCCCCTCCGCACGAGCGAGGGCGCGGGGAGGGGCGAACTGGATGGCCACGAGGTCCTACTTGATGTTCGACTCGAACCAGGTCACGACCCGGGGCTGGAGCGGGCCCCAGAACGCCGGGTCGAGCGACTGGTATGCCGTCGGGAAGGCCGGCAAGTCTTTCAGGGACTTCGAGTTGTCGACGACCGGCCAGAACAGCGAGTCACCGGTTGCGTCCCCCGTCAGCATGACGGACTGACCCTCGGGCGAGACGACGTAGTCGATGAACTTCTTTGCCTCGGCCTGCTGGACCGCCGACGCACCCTTGTCAATGCCGATCACGCTCGGCAGAAGAGTGGACTTGGTCAAGTAGGCGACCTTCGGCTGGAAGTCGGCCGTCGGCGGGACCTTCACAACCTCGCCAATCGCCGCCGAGCTCTGGATCATGCCGTAGTCCACCCGACCGGTTTCCAGCGCGTGCAGGGTGTCGCCGTTGGTCGGGAACACCTTGAGGCCATTCGCCTTCAGCTTCGTCAGGTACGCCTCGCCTGCGGCGACGCCACCGTTCTGACCACCGAGTTGGTTCATCAGGCCGGCGATGAAGGGATAGGTCGGGCCGGATTGGGCCGGGTCGTTCATGCCGACTTTGCCGGTGTACGCCGAGCCGAGCAAGTCCTGATAGCTGGTCGGCACGGATGAGGTCTTCGCCGCGTTGTAGATCAACGCCGACATCACGGTGGTGCCCGTCGGCGTATAGCTGTGGTCACTCGGCAGAATCGCCTTGCCCACCGAGTTCCAGGCCGCCTGCGCGGCGTAGGGCGCGAGGAGCCCCTGCTTGTCGAGGGATGCGAAGGCGGTGTCACCGTCAACCCACAGCATCGACCACTGCGGGTTGTTCTTCTCCGCCTGGATCTTCGTGAGCAGCGGGCCAGTGCTGTCGTCAACGAGCTTGACCGGGATGCCGGTTTTCGCCGTGAACGCTTTCGCGGATACCGCGTCGTAGCCTTCCGCTGCATACAGGACGAGCGGCTCGACGGCGGGCAGAGCCGACCCCGAGCTCGACGCGGATGCGTTCGCGGCGCATCCGGTCAAAGCAGCGAGCGCGACGACGGCGAGGCCGAGTGCGGCCCAGCGGATTCTGACATTCATGGATTCTCCTTGAGGGATCTTGTTGCGAAGGAAACCTAACGATCGTTACGAACGATAGGAAACGACTATTGACCGCTCGTGGCCTGGGGGTGTCCATCGGGTGAACGAACCAGGTGAATCGATCTGCATCGGACCGGAGTGCCGACTCCACGGCGCGAATCATCACCCGTTCATGAAACGTCCGAATGGAATCCTGAGAGATCCGACAGCCTCGTGCGGGAACCTTTCAGGATGAAACGAGATGCCTGGCCGTAACCTTCACTTGATGACTTCTCCTAGAAAGTCGGCAAGCAGCTTCCTCGCTGCCCTTCTCGGATTCCTTGGGTTCAGCGCCATCGCCGGACTCCTGGTCACCGTGATAGTTGCCCCCGCGCTCGCGGTGACGGGGATGACGGCCACCAACACGCTCGGTATCTTCGAGTCTTTGCCGGAATACATGGTCATCGGGAGACAGAGCCAGCTTGACGAGATCGTCGCCAAGAACTCCGACGGATCCGACTTCCACATCGCCACGGTCTTCGACCAAAACCGTGAAGGGGTGCCTCTCGATGAGATGAGCAACTACCTGAAGTACGCAGCTGTTGCCGGTGAGGACCGCCGCTTCTACGGTCACGGCGGTGTCGACGTCCCGTCGGTCGCACGCGCGGCGATCGAGCAGGTGATGGGGACCTCGTCAAGCGGCGCATCGACGATCACGATGCAACTTGTGCGCAACATCCGGGTACAGGAGGCGTTCAACGAGACGGGGGTCTCCGACCAACAACGCGCGAAGGATCTCAAAGCTGCGGTGTATCCCAACCTGAGTCGCAAACTGCAGGAGATGAAATACGCCATCGGGCTGGAGAAGAAGTACTCCAAGCAGACGATCCTCGCGGCGTACCTCAACATCGTCGGTATGGGCGTCAATACTTACGGCGTGCAGAGTGCCGCCGAGGAGTATTTCGGGATTTCTGCCGGGCGGGTGTCAGTTGCGCAAGCGGCGAGCCTCGTGGCCATCGTTCAAAATCCCGTCAGGAACGGGCTGAACCGTGCCGCCAACTATGGGGCGAACGAGGCACGACGGAACGTGATCCTCGGCGCCATGCACTCGGAGCACTACATCACGAGCGCGCAGTACCAGGAGGCGCTGAAGACGCCGGTCGATGCCAAGTTCGTTCACCTCCAAGCGCCGAAGAACGGATGCCTCAACGCGGCTTCCGGGTATCGGTTCGTGTGCGAGGACGTGCTTGCCCGGATCGCGAACGGGAACGTGTCGGGCCTCGGCGGTGACAGGGCCACGCAACTCGCGAATTGGAAGGAGGGCGGCTACAAGATCTACGTCTCCATCGTTCCGGCATTGCAAGACGCCGCAAATAGCACGGTGAAGAAGTACGCTCCCGCGACATTCACGGGGTTCGCGCTCGGCGCCTCGGCGGTCACGACTGAGGTGGGCACCGGGCGCATCCTGGACATGGCGCAGAACAAAAACTTCAACAACGACCCAACCCAGTTGAGCCCGAGCAGCACGTCGGTAAACTTCGCCGACGACTACATCTACGGCGGATCGCAAGGCTTCCAGCCCGGATCGACTTACAAGCCCTTCACGCTGCTCGCATTTTTGATGGCGGGACACGGGGTCAACGAGACTTTCAACGCGAGCGTGCGACAGCTGAACCAAGCCGCCTTCCCAGACACATGCCCGGACGCAAAAGGCGGATGGAGCGGTCCTTTCGGTTTCCGGAACGACGAGAACGAGGGCGGCCCGTACTCAGTGATGCGCGCAACAGCCCGTTCGGTGAACTCGGTGTTCCTCCAGATGGGCACCACGGTCGACCAGTGCACGACCCGGAACATCGCTATTTCGCTGGGAATGCACCGAGCGGATGGCAAACAAAACGGTTCAGACCTGGACACAGAACCCTCGTGTGTCATCGGGGCATGCGTCAACAATGTCGCGCCGGTCACCCAGGCGGCTGCTTTTGCCGGGATCGCAGACAGTGGCTACTACTGCCATCCGACCCTGATCGATCAGGTGGTGACCCCCAGCGGCAGGCTCAGCAGCGGTGAGAGCGGTCACTGTGCACAATCCCCGCTCATTACCCCGGACGCCGCCAACGCGGCCGCATACGCGATGGCAGGCGTACTCGCCGGCGGTGGGACGGCTGGATCATCCAACCCGAATGATGGCACGAGCTACATCGGGAAGACAGGAACGACGGACAACTCGGTCCACACCTGGATGGTGGCGTCGTCACACAAAACGTCGACCGCCGTCTGGGTCGGCAACATCTCCGGTAACCAGCCGCTCCGAAGTGTGCGCGTCAACGGCATCAACGCTTCTGTGCTGCGTCATTCGATCTTCCGACCAATTGCGCGGTCTATCGACGCGTATCCCGGTCTGGGAGGAGGCGGTGACTTCCCGCCGCCATCCGCCCGGCTGTTGGCGGGCGCGCCCACGAGTGTTCCTGTCAACCTCGTTGGCGGCACACCTCAAGCTGCGATGTCCGCAATCGGACTCGCTCAACTGAGCTACCTGGACGGCGGGCCGCAGGATTCCAATCTGCCCGCGGGGACTGTTTCGAGCGTCAGCCCGGCAGAGGGCGCTCAGGTCTCCCGTGGCAGCACGGTGACTGTCTACACGAGCAACGGGCAGGCGACGCCGGCACCGAACGTGTTGGGTCAGAGCTACAGCAGCGGCCAATCCCAGTTCCAGACAGCCGGCTTCAGCACCGTCACCGAGGGCTGTCAGGCGGCGAGCGGGCCGAAGGACCCGGACCTCGGCAAGATCGTCACCCAAGTACCCGCAGCGCAGGCTGTCGTCAACAAGTCGACACCCGTGACGCTGACGATCAAGAAGCTGACTTGCCCGTGACCTCGGCGGGATTCGGACCCGCGCTACCGCCGTGAGAGAACGAAAAGAGGGTCAATCGGAGGGGGATGAATCGGTCAAAACCCCGGAAATACGGGGATTTCAGATGACATTGGGTACCCCTCGATGACGTGAGATACGTTTCAAATGCTGCCAAAATGTCGCCAAAAAATGGAGCTGCCGCGAGGAGTTGCACAGGCTGCGGTTCATCAGACGGTGGCGGCCGCGCCGTAACGAGTTCACCACCCTGGCGGACTTGTGCATGTCGATATCAGGAAACATGGCCGTATCCCCGATGGTGGTGGGCATCAGAAGTTGGGCCGCACGATCGGCAACCGCATGATTCAGTGCAGAAGGAGCGGTGATCCGTTCTGCGGCGCGATGCACCACATCGAGGGCACCTTCGGGCTGCCAGCAAATGGGACAGACGTAGTCTGAAGCCATGTTCTTCGATGCGGTGATTCTGTGCGGAGGGCGGGCATCCCGTCTCGGTGGCATCGCGAAAGCCGAGCTGCTCGCCGACGGCTCATCGCTGCTCCAGATCGCGGTCATGGCCGCCTCGGGGGCCGAGCGTGTCGTGGTCGTCGGCGACGCCGTGCCCGGGCTCCCGGTGTCGACCGTGTTCGTTCGCGAGATGCCGCCCCATGGCGGTCCCGCGGCGGCGCTCGGCGCGGGGATGCAGCAACTGGCGGCGGGAGCGCCCAGCAACTGGGTGCTCGTGCTCGCCTGCGACATGCCGGACGTGCGCGGCGCCGTCGCGGCGTTACTCACGGCGGCGCATACGGCACCCGCCAGCGTGGACGGGCTGATCGCTATCGACGGGGAAAGACGCCGCCAATACCTCGCGGCGCTCTATCGCGCCGGTGCCCTGCTTGCGTCGCTTGACGCGATTGAAGTGCTGGAGGGCGTGTCGTTGCGAGCGGTCGTCGAGCCGCTCCGCCTTCGAGAGGTCGAGGTGCCCGACGACTCGACCGCCGACATCGACAACTGGGCGGATGCCGCCAGACGACGCGTGACGGCGCCCGATGATCACGTGAGGTGAGCGAATGAACGACGACGACATGGTTGCGGCGGTGCGGCAGTGGGTAGATGAACTGCTGCCCGCACTGCGACTTGACGCAATTGAACTAGACCTGGAGGCCGTGCTCGGCACCGCGGGCCTTGCAGCCCGGGCAGCGGTCCGGCCAGCGGCACCCGTCACGACCTACCTCGTGGGGTACGCCGTGGGTCGAGCGAGCGCGCAGGGTGCCGCGCCCTCTGACGCGTTCGCCCAGGCGGTCGCGGCGGTGCGCGCCGTCGCCGAGCAACACCGCAGCCCCGGGGGATCCCCGTGACATCGATGCTGCCGATGCTGATGGAATGCCAATTGTCCCCCCGCACGGAGTGTCGGCAGAACGACCGGCCGCTGCGCTGGCACTGCCCTGGCGGACCGACGACGCTGGATAACTAGCCGAGTGCTTGGCCCGGAGCCCAACTGACGCGGCACCCAGACCGTGGCCTGGACCGACATCGCCAGATCCGGTGAACGCTCATCGACCGCACGGCGACCATTTGGGTATGATCGGGCCTTGGCAGTGTCGCCCGTGATTCGCAGGGAAACAGCCCTGGCTGCGTGGCGGTGGTTTTTCGTTACCGAGCAAACGGGAGAATCATGTCAGACCGCACAAGAGCTGTCAGCCGGACGATGCAGGCATCCCCGACACGAGGCCGGTGGGGGATCGTTATCGCGGCGCTCCTGTTGCAGTTCTCAATCGGCGCGGTGTACGCGTGGAGCGTTTTCAGTACCGCGCTGAAGAGTCCGGCGTCGATGGGATTGTCCAATCCCGAAGCATCCCTGCCTTTCGAGGTCACGATCGGAATGATCTTCATAGGGACCTACATCGGTGGACGCATCCAAGACAATCGTGGTCCGCGGCCTGTCGCCTTGACCGGCGGGATCATCTACGCGGTCGGCTCGCTCCTTGCCTCTTTCGCGCACGACCACAGTCAGTTTTGGTTGCTGGTGCTCGGTTATGGCGTCATTGGAGGCTTCGGCTTGGGCCTGGCCTATATCGTTCCGATTGCGATGCTGCAGAAGTGGTTCCCTGACAAGCGAGGCCTCATCACCGGCCTTGCCGTTGCGGGGTTCGGGTTTGGTGCAGTTCTGACGGCGCCCGTCGCGCACTGGCTGATCGCTATGCACCCGCAGAACCCCGATTGGGCGTTCTTGCCGCTTGGCCTCGGGTACCTGGTGCTTTCTGTCGCAGGAGCGGCATTTTTTCGTAATCCGCCGCAGGGTTATTCCGTACCGGGCTGGGTTCCAGCAACTACCGGCCGAGTCCGGGATGCCTTCAAGGAGTACACCGGGAGAGAGGCCCTTCGTGCACCGCAGTGGTACCTTTTGACGGCCATTCTGACGCTCAATACGACGGTTGGTATCTCGCTCATCTCGCAGGCGAACTCGAGCGCGGTGGACATCGCCGGTTACAGTCTCACGGGTGCTGCGGGTGTTGTGGGCGTGCTTGCGCTCTTCAATGGTGGAGGACGCATTTTCTGGGCATGGATATCCAACCGAACTGGTCGGATGACGGCCTTCGGCCTCATGCTCGGCCTGCAAGGCGTTTGCTTGCTCATCATTCCGCACGCGAGCAATCCCGCGCTGTTCGTCATCCTCGCGGCCATCGTCTATCTCTGTTACGGGGGTGGGTTTGGCACTATGCCAGCCACGGCCGGTGATTTCTTCGGGGTCAAGCATTCAGGGGCGATCTATGGCCTGATGATCATTGCGTGGAGCCTTGGCGGAGTGATTGGCCCGCCAATCATTGCCTCGCTCATCGGGGCGAACAAGGCATACACGCAGGGATACACGGTCGTAGGAGTCATAGCCCTCATCGCAATCGTCCTTCCCGTGATAACCCGAATGCCCCGACCAAAGGACGACGCACCCGTGACGATGGGCGAGACCACCAATGGAATCGGTGGCTCGGCGTCTCGGTAACAAGACCCGTACGCGAAAATCTTGACGATGACAGTTCGGGTGCAGCTCAGCTCAGGCGACGAATTGCCGCCTCTCTCTCACTGGGGACTGGTGAACGAGAGCTCAGGGAATGTGAGGCTGACTAATCGTGTCGCCGAGGCGGACACACGGCTACGACGCCCGCACGAGCCGAACCGGAACAGCCTTCGACACCGGAGTGTTGCTGCCATCTGCTGCGCTATCGAGCGGCACCAGCACGTTTGCCTCCGGGAAATAGGCCGCGATACACCCCCGCGCACTCGGGTACGCCACAACGCGATAGTTCCGAAGCACCCGCTCCACGTCGTCGTGCCACTCGGTGAATACGTCGACAAGCTGTGCGTCTTCGAACCCAAGCTCGGCGAGGTCGAGCGGGTTCACGAACACAACCTTGCGGCCGTTTTTGATGCCGCGGTAACGATCGTTCAAGCTGTAGATCGTTGTGTTGTATTGATCGTGCGAGCGCAACGTCTGCAACAGCAGTGTCCCTTCGGGACGTTCGACGTGCTCGAGCTCGTTGACCGTGATCATCGCCTTGCCCGTCTTCGTGGCGAAGGTACGTGAGTCACGCGGCCCGTTCGGCAGCACGAATCCTTCGCGGCTTCCAGCTCGGAGTGAATAGTCGTCGAAACCCGGGACGACGCGACTGATGTGATCTCGGATCACGTCATAGTTCGCAGTCATGCCCGCCCAGTCGATCGGAACCCGATCCCCCAGCGTGACGCGAGCCAACTCACACACGATCGCGACTTCGGAGAGCAGCCCCGGTGCAACCGGTGGCACCTGGCCGTGGCTGCCATGGACGGAACAAACGGTGTCCTCGACGCTGACGAACTGAGGTCCGGCCTCTTGGATATCGATCTCCGTCCGGCCCATCGTGGGCAAGATCAGGGCTTCCGCGCCGACGACAGCATGCGAGCGGTTGAGTTTCGTTGAGACCTGCACGGTCATCTCGGTGCCCCGGAACGCCTTCTCCGCCGCCTGAGTGTCGGAAATCGCGGCGACGAGGTTACCGCCCATGCCCATCCAAAACTTAATGTCTCCGCGCTGCATCCCCGCAATGCCCTTAAGAGCGTCCACGCCGTGTTCACGGGGTGGTTCAAAATGAAATTCTGTGCCAAGCGCGTCGAGGAACTTGTCGGGCATCTTCTCCCAGATGCCCATGGTGCGGTCGCCCTGGACGTTGCTGTGCCCGCGGATGGGGCAAGCTCCAGCGCCCGGCCGGCCGATGTTGCCACGCAAAAGCAGGAGGTTGATGATTTCCTTGATCGTGTCGACGGCCTTTTTGTGCTGCGTAATGCCCATGGCCCAGGTAATGATGGTGCGCTTCGAGTGGATATACAGGTCGGTCAGCTCGTCGATCTCCTCCAGCGTCAGGCCGGTCGCTAGCAAGATCTCGTCGTCATCGACCGCGAGGGCGTGCGCTGCGAATTCTTCGTAGCCGCTGCAGTGTGCCTCGATGAACTCGCGGTCGAGGACAGTTCCGGGGGCAGCGGCCTCGGCCTGCAGAACCCGTTTGGAGACGGCCTGCAGGAGGGCCATGTCGCCGCCGAGGCGGATCTGCAGGAACTGGTCGGCGATGTCGGTACCACGGCCGATCACGCCACGGACCGTCTGCGGATTCTTGTAGCGGCGGAGCCCTGCCTCGGGCAGCGGGTTCACCGCAACGATCTTGGCGCCCTTCCGCTTGGCGTCTTCGAGAGCGGTCAGCATCCGCGGATGGTTCGTGCCGGGATTCTGACCCATCACGATGATGAGTTCGGTTTCCTCGAAGTCTTCGTACGCGATCGTCGACTTCCCGATCCCGACAACCTCCCCCATCGCCGTTCCGGTCGACTCATGGCACATGTTCGAACAGTCCGGCAGATTGTTCGTGCCAAAGGCACGAACGAACAATTGGTAGACGAAGGCGGCCTCGTTCGAGGTCCGACCTGACGTGTAAAAGGAAGCCTCGTGGGGGGAGGCAAGTGAGTTCAGCTTCGTCCCGATAATTTCGAAGGCGCGCTGCCACGAGACAGGCTCGTAGTGGTCGGATCCTGCGGGTTTCCAGACCGGCTCGGTGAGCCGGCCCTGCATACCCAACCAATACTCCGACTTGGCGAGCAAGTCATCGATTGAGTGCTCGCCCCAGAACGTGCGCGGCACCAGGACCGGGTTCGCCTCCCAGGTGACCGCTTTCGCACCGTTCTCACAGAACTCCGCGACCTTGCGGTGGTTGGGGTCGGGCCAGGCGCAACTCATGCAGTCGAACCCGTCCTTCTGGTTCAGCGACGCCATCAGCTTGAGCGTACGGGCGAGGCCGAGCTGCTTGATAGCCGGCTCCATCGAGTGCAGCACGCCGGGCACGCCCGCCGCCCACGTGCGAGGCGGACCCACAGTCAGGTCCTTCTCGGTGACGTCGTCGACAGGGGGCTTTTCAGTCAAAATGTGCTCACGATCTCGGGGAGAGGGGCGATCTCGGGCTCTTGAATGCGGCTCGGGCGGGAGTACACGACCATGCTCTGGCCGCGGAGGAACCCCACGATGGTGATACCGAGCTCAACGGCCAGCTCGACAGCGAGCGAGGACGGGGCAGAGACCGCGGCGAGGATCGGGATCCCGGCCATCGATGCCTTTTGGGTGAGCTCGAAACTGGCGCGGCCGGAGACCATGAGAACCATCCCGGTCAGCGGCAGCAGGTCCTCCTTGACCGCCCAGCCGATCACCTTGTCAACCGCGTTATGCCGGCCAACGTCCTCCCGGAGTACCAGCATCCTGCCGGTACGCCCGTCGAACAGCCCAGCCGCGTGGAGACCACCCGTCTTCTCGAACACGGCCTGAGCCTCACGCAACCGGTCGGGGAAGGTGGCCAGGAGTGCGGGATCCAGTACCAAATCGTCGTGCAGGACGGCATGCTGTGACTTCGTGCGCACCGCGTCGATGCTGGCCTTGCCGCACAGCCCACACGAGCTCGTCGTATAAAACGCGCGCTCGAGACTCGGATCTGGGGCAGGAACACCGGGAGCCAACGTGACGTCCAGCACGTTGTAGGTGTTGAGCCCTTCATCGGTCGCGCCGGCGCAATAGCGTGCAGTCATGAACTCATCACCGCGGGAAATGACTCCCTCGGACACGAGGAACCCCGCCGCTAGATCGAAGTCGCTGCCCGGCGTCCGCATCGTAATCGCAAGAGCGGTTCCGCCAACACGGATCTCGAGGGGTTCCTCGACCGCCAGGAAATCGTCACACACCGAAGGGGAGGTGCCGACCGTCACCCGGGTAACACGCTTCCGCGACGTGATTCGGTTCATAGACCGTTTCTATCATCCCCACGACCGGGAACCAAGTGCCTGGCTGAAGCGGCACGACTAGAGCCACGGCAGTCGAAGGCTGGGTACGCAGTCGCCCGCTACTCGACCATGGTCGCCAACGATCATGAGTCCATCAGAATCTGCTAACCCGCGGAGCATTGCGGATGTCTGGTGGCTCGCCGGGACGGCTCCGGCTGGGGTCAAGCGGTAGGCAACCACGACATCTCCCGGCCCTTCATTCGGCACGTCGACCCCAATGGTCACGCTAGACGGCTGCTCCAGTGGTCTCCCGAGCAGCCCGCCGATCAGAGGACCGCCGAGGAGAACCAAGCCGACCATCGCGGCCATTGGATTACCCGGCAGGCACAAGAAGAGGGTCTCCCCGCGCCGCGCCAGCAACATCGGGCGGCCTGGGCGCACAGCAACTCTGTCGATCAGGAGTTCCGCACCGAGGTGGTCGAGAGCGTCCCGGATGTGGTCCGTCGTCGACCGGGATGTCCCGCCCGTCGTGACAACGAGGCGCTCCCCGGCGTCACGGAGCGCACTCGCCGTGGCGGCGGAGTCGTCCGCGACGCGCACCGCGGCGACAGGGTCGGCCCCGAAAGACCGCAAGATATTCGGCAGCGTGTGGGTGAACACGTCGCGCACCATCCCAAGCCGTGGCACTCCCGTGCCGATGATCTCGTCACCAAGCACTTCCACCCGGACCGTCGGCGGCCTTACGGCGAGCACCCGGTCGATCCCAGAAGCCGCCGCGAGTGCGGCGCGGGGCGGCGTCAGGACCACTCCACGAGGGAATAGGAGCTGCCCTCGCGCAATCTCCTCACCGGCAGCCCGAATGTGGCGTCGGGACGTCGCTCCGGCGTGACGGATCAGAGTGCCAGCTTCGTTCACGTCGCCGTCCTCCGACCGGATGACGGTGGTCGTCCCGGGAGGCACAGGGGCACCGGTCGTGATCGGGCGTCCCTGACCGTTCGCCAGCGGTTCGCCCGGTGCTGTGTCTCCGGCGACGATCGGGGCACCGACGGTCCACGGACCGTCTCCCGAAACAGCCCACCCATCCATAGCAGCGCCGTCATGGCCAGGAACGTCGCCGAGCGCAAACAGATCAGTCGCCAACGTCCGGTCGAGGCTCGCGGCGAGGTCGAGCTCGACGGGCTGCGAACCCAGCAGTGCACCTTGTCGGTAGGCCTCCGCACGGGCCTCGAACCACGCAACGGGGCTGAGTGTCATTGGTCGCTGCTTTCTGCGGCTTCTCCGTCTGTCGGGAGCTGCGTCGCGAGGCTAGCCGTGGTGGCGATTCCGCCCCGGGAACCACCGCGACGGGTCGCGGCCCAGCCGACCACGCAGGTCATCACCTGCACGGCGTGCCAAGCAACAGTTTTCGACGCAGCGTGGTCACGATCGAAGACGACGTCCATGTCGACCTCGAATCCTGCCATGGGCCCAGCCAATCAGACAGACGGGATCACCAGTTCCTCTTTACCCAATCAATGAATTTCCACGAGAACGCTCGACGTGGTGCTTGCCCGCTGATCCAGTGGCTGCCCGACAAGCAAACCGAGCTCGTCGGGAATCGCGAACACGTCCGCAAGTTCGGTCCCGATTTGCAAAGAATGGCAAACCGGAAACTGCTAATCCTCGACGCCGCCGAGAACCTCAACGACCTGCGCGTTCCGCCCGGTAACCGCCTCGAGCAGCTGAAAGTCAACCGCGCAGGACAGACCCGGAAACAGCTCAACTCCCCCGCAAACACGAGGGAGTTGGACGACGTGACCCCAGCGGGATTCGGACCCGCGTTACCGCCGTGAGAGGGCGGCGTACTAGGCCTCTATACGATGGGGCCGTCACGACAACCTCATGAGTATGCCATATCCGGGTATCTCTCCGCTCACCAGGCGGACCCCACGTTGGCCGGGTGAGAGTACGGACTTGCGCTCGCTCCCGCGCTGAGAGCACGGAGTTATCCGTACTCTCGCGGGGCGGCCAAAGCGAACTCAGGAAGGCAGCGGCGCCAGCACCCGGAGCGCGCCAGGCACGAGTTCGACGTCCACGGGAGCCGGCCCGACGCTCTCGCCGTCACCCGTAATCACCACGCCGACGCCTTCAATCCTGACGGTGCGGGCCTGCACGATCGTGACCTTGGGATGTTTCAGGTGGGTGCCTTTGAAGACGCTGGGGAAGATCCGCAGAAAGTTGATGCGACTCAGCGGGCGCACGATGAGCACGTCGAGCAGGCCGTCGTCGAGCTTCGCATCCGGAGTGATCAACATGCCGCCACCCAGTGAGACACCGTTGCCGATCGAGACCATGTTGGCGTCGGTCTTCGTCACCTGGCCGTCCAGCGTGAGCGTGTAATGGTAGGGCTTCAGCTTCGCGAGTTCGATCACGAGCGCGATGATGTATCGGCTTGGGCCTTTCGGATTCTTCATCCGGTTGGCGCGTTCGTTGACACTGGCGTCGAACCCGGCGCTGAGCGCGCAGGCGAACCAGCGCTCGGTCGGCTCCCCCGTTGTCGGATCGGTGAAGCGCATGATCGCGGCGTCGATGACCCGCGGCGGATGCTGCAGGGCTTTCCCCAGGGCCGCGACCGACGCGGCGGTATCGTCGAATGGCAGACCGAGGGAGCGCGCGGTGTCGTTGCCGGTTCCCGCCGAGATGATGCCAAGCGGCACGGAGGTCCCGGCGACCATGTTTGCGCCGAGGTTGACCATCCCGTCGCCGCCGACGACGACGAAGCCATCGGGATTGGTCGCGATCGCAGCACGGGCTTTGTCGAGCAACTCCTGGTAGCTCGCCTCCTGCAGTTCGGTGACGTCGTGGCCCATCTCGCGCAGACCCTGAAGCACCTGCGGTCCGACCGCCTTCTTCCCGCCCGCTGCCGAGCCGGGATTGATCGCGACGATCAGTCTCTTGGGCTGGAATTGGGGCTGAGTCTCATTCGCCACGCGGGCCTCCGGGCTGGTGTCTCGGCGTGCCGTGCTCGACGTCGAGGTCTCTGGACTCTATCGGGCTGCAGAGTCCTCCTTTCAGTATTCGGAGCGCGCGCTCCGAGAGCTCGCTCCCATTTCACCCCGGAGGCTCGGCAGATCGAGGTGTCCGGCATCACAAGGTGCTGCTGGTCGAGCCGGTGCGTGACGGCGCACGGATGCGGATGAGGGCAGTCGATATCCACGCAGGTGGCCTAGCGATCGTCGGGTGCCGCATTCGTGCAGCAGCCGCCCACGACGGGCTGGGCGAAGTCGATCTGGGCGACATGCTGCGGGTTAAGCACACATGCTGCGGGTGAAGGCACACACGCTGCGTCCGGCGTTCGCTGCGTGCTCCCTCAGTCCGGATCGACGCGGACCGCTGGCGTGCGGAACCCCCTAGCGCCGGAACTCGACGCGCCGCAGCAGTTGAGCGTTGAGCGCCACCACGATGGTCGAGACCGACATCACCGCCGCGCCCACAGCAGGCGGCATGATGAATCCGACACCGGCGAGCACACCGGCGGCGAGCGGCAAACCGATCACGTTGTAGCCGGTTCCCCACGCCAGGTTCTGCAGCATCTTGCGGTAGCTGGCGCGGCTGAGCGTAATCGTGTCGGCGACCCCACGTGGGTCGCTCGACGCGAGCACGATGTCGGCGGATTCGATCGCGACATCCGTTCCCGCCCCGATCGCGATGCCCACGTCGGCGCGCGTCAGAGCCGGGGCGTCGTTTACGCCGTCGCCCACCATGGCGACCCGCTTCGAGCCGTCGGCCTGCAGCTTGGCGACGACGTCGGATTTCTGCCCGGGCAGCACCTCCGCGAACACCTCGGTGATGCCGAGCTTCGCGGCCACCCAGTTGGCGACCTCGTGCGAGTCGCCGGTGAGCATCGCCACCCGGATGCCGCGCTTCGCGAGCAAGGCGACCGCCTCGGCCGATTGGGGCCGCACCGTGTCGGCGAGCGCAAACATCCCAAGCACGCGGGCCTGCCCGGGCCCGGTGCCCTCGGTCTCGTCGACCAGGTAGACGATCGTCGCCCCCTCGGCGGCGACCTCCCGGGCCGCGTGCACGAAGACCGGATCGAGGCGGATACCGCGCTCCGTCACCAGCCGCCCGCTTGCCATGGTCATCACCCGGCCCGCCACAGTCGCAGTGGCGCCTCGGCCGGCGAGTGCCGAGAAGTCGGACGCGCGAACGCCCGACACTCCGCGCTCCTGCGCCGCGGTGACGATCGCTCGCGCGATCGGATGCTCGGACGACGCCTCGACCGACGCCGCGAGCCCGAGCACACGTTTCTCGGCGTCCGCCTGGGCAGCGTCAGCGCCCTCGAGGCCACTCTGGCCAGCGTCGCCGCCGAGCATAGGAACCACCCGAACCAGGGACTGTTTCCCGGTCGTCAGCGTGCCGGTCTTGTCGAACAGCACGACATCGATGTCGCGCGCCTGCTCGAGAGCCGAGCGGCTGCGCACAAGAATCCCCTGGCGGGCGCCGATCGCGGTGGTGATTTGCGCCACGAGCGGGATCGCGAGCCCGAGGGCGTGCGGGCAGGCGATCACGAGCACCGTGACCACGCGCTCGGCCACGAAGGCTGGGTTGTCGCCACGCAGCAGCACCCACACCACGAGCGTGATGACTGCCGCGCCGATGGCGAGGTAGAAGAGCCAGCCGGCCGCGCGATCCGCGAGCAGTTGCGCGCCGGACTTGCTGGCCTGCGCCTCCGCAACCAGCCGCATCACGCCGGCAAGCGCGGTGTCGTCGCCGAGCTTGGTGACCTTGATCGTGAGCGCCCCGGTCTCGCCATCTCCGCCCGCGTTGATACTCCCGGCCACGACGGCGGCGCCGAGCGCCTTCGATACGGGAGCGGACTCACCGGTGAGGAGCGATTCATCGACCTGGGATACTCCGTCCACCACCTCGCCGTCGACGGGGATTGAAGCCCCCGGCCGCACCATGACGAGGTCGCCCAGCGTGAGGGATGACACCGGCATCGTCACCGTGTCTTTGCCGTGCACTACTTCCGCCTCGTCTGGCAGCAGCTTCGCCAACTCGCCGAGAGCGTCGGATGCCCCCATCACGGCGGCCATCTCGATCCAGTGCCCAAGGAGCATGATCGTGATCAGGGTGGCGAGTTCCCACCAGAAGTCCATGCCGACAAGCCCAAACGTCACGGCCAGCGAGTAGCCCAAGGCCACCAGGATCGCAAGCGAGATCAACATCATCATGCCCGGCTGCTTAGCGCGCAGCTCGTCAATGCCGCCGCGCAGGAAGACCCGTCCACCAAGCAAGAAGATTGCCGTACCGAAGACGGCGGGGATCCACTGACTGCCGTCGAAACGCGGGCCGCTGAGGCCCAGAATGCTCTGCAATCCGGTCGAGAAAATCAGGGTCGGCACGGTGAGGATCAGGCTGATCCAGAAGAGTCGCTTGAAGTCGCCGTGATGGTGAATCCCGCGACCGGCGTCGTCGTGCCGCGCATCGTGGTCGTGCTCGGTGTGCATCTCGTGCACGGTGCGCTCGCTCATCAGCTCGACCTGTTCTGAAGTTCGAACACCGTGAGCAGCTCGTTGACTGCCAGCTCGCGTCGCGTCGCGCCCTCGTCGAACATCTCGACGACGTGGGTGCGCAGGTGATTCTCGACGAGCAGTTTGTTCAGACTGCGCAGCGACTTCTGAATGGCGAGGGTCTGGGTGATGATGTCGACGCAGTACGCCTCGTCGTCAATCATCTTCTCGACCCCGCGCAGTTGGCCCGCAAGGATCCGCGCGCGATGCAGCGCCCTCTTTTT
>JAYWDH010000128.1:0-4812 GCA_043779945.1 Microbacteriaceae bacterium | reverse complement strand
GGCGAACTCGTTCGTCGAGGGGATCTGGGTCTCCTCGAGGAGCACGCCCGCGATGATCTCGTTTTCGATCTGCTCAGCGATCTGCTGGAAGATCGAACGGGTTTCATCCATTGGGTGCCTCCTCTCGGTGGCCGAGTCGGTGTCGGTGTCGGTGCCGGGCTCCGAGTTAGTTAGTTAGTTGGTTAGTTGGTCTAGTAACTAACCAACCAGGTCAGGGGAGTGATGTCAAGCCCTCCGGAGTTGCCCTTCGCGGCAGCAGCCGTTCGCGCGTCCGGCCTAGGCTCGGCTCGTGTTCGAACTCCACCACCTGACGGCCATGGAACAGCTCGACTGGCTGCGTCGCGGCGAGGTCACGCCCCGCGAACTGGTCGACCACTACCTGGCGCGGATCGAGCGGCTCGATGCCGAGTTGGGGGCCTTCGTCGAGGTCACCGCCGACGCCGCGCGGGCGCGCGCCGATGCTCTGGCGGACGGCCCGCGGGCGCTGGCCCTCTGGGGCCTGCCCTCGGCCGACAAAGACCTGGTCGCCCGCGCGGGCGTGCCGACCCGCTACGGTTCGCGGGCGTTTGCCGACAACGTACCGGAGGAGTCCGACGAACTCGTGCGGGTGCTCGACGACGCGGGCGCCATCAGCCTCGGCAAAACCAACACCCCCGAGTTCGGGATGCCGAGCTACACCGAACCACTCTCCGCTCGGCCGGCACGCACCCCATACGACCTTGAGTTCGGCGCGGGAGGCTCAAGCGGCGGTGCGGCGGTGGCCGTCGCGGCCGGGCTGCTGCCCGTCGCACCGGGGTCGGACGGTGGCGGCTCGGTGCGCATCCCGGCCGCGGCGACCGGACTGGTGGGCCTGAAGCCGTCGCGCGGCCGCATCCCCGCGAGCTCGGGGTTCACGAACCTCGGCGGCCTCGCGATCGCGGGCCCGCTGGCCCGAACGGTATCGGATGCCGCCCTGCTCCTCGATGCCATGATCGGCGACGGGCACCTGGGCTATGCCACGGGCGCTCCGGCCTGGGACGGTGGTGCGTACCTCAACGCCGCCGTCCGCGGCGATGGTCGCTTCCAGCTCGGCGTCACCACAAGCTCGCCATGGGAGACCGAGTACGAGATCGTCGTCAGCCCCGAGGCGCAGGACGCGTTGCGGATCGCACGTGAGCACTTAGATGCCATTGGTCACGGCCTGGACGAGTTTGCTCTCGACCCCGAGCAGGGCTACGCGGCGGCCTTCACCACGCTCTGGCAGGGTGGCGCGGCCGGCATCCCGATCGACGGTGACCAGTTTGAGCAGGTCGAACCCCTCACCCGCTGGTTGGTCGAGACCGGACGCGGGGTCGGTGCGCGAGAGCTGGGCGCCGCGCTCGGCTGGCTCACGAAGTACGAGCGCCGGCTCATCCGGCAGTTCTCACGATTCGACGCCGTGCTGACTCCGACAGTCGCGATGACACCGCGCCCGATCGGCTGGTACGACCCGCGGGACGCCATGCGCAACTTCGGGCAGCAGGTGCAATACACGCCGTTCACCAGTTTCGTTAACGTCAGTGGACTCCCGGCCATCACGCTGCCGGTGCACGTCACCGACTCGGGCCTGCCGATGGGGGTGCAGCTGATCGGGCGTCCGGGTCGCGAGGATGTGCTGCTCGCACTCGGCGCGCAGCTCGAGCGGCGGATCGGCTGGGACCAGCGGCATCCACCCCAGTGGTGATTGCCGAGTAGTGCGGCCGCACGCCGTCATCCTCGTTGTCGCGGCTCAGATAGCGCCACCAACCTCACGGCTGCCTGGTCATGCCGACAAACTAGCGCGGGCTAGGCCGTGCCGCGCCCGTCGGTTTCGAGGAACCGCAGCCACACCTCGTTGAGCGTCGGATACGCGGGTACCGCGTGCCAGAGCCGCTTGAGCGGCACCTTGCTGACGATCGCGATGGTGGCCGCCTGCAGCATCTCGGCGACGTCCGATCCGACGAATGTGACGCCGATCAGCACCTCGTGCTCGGCGTCGATGATGGCGCGGCCCCACCCTTGGTAGTGATCGGCGTGGGCGCTGGCGCCTGCGATCCAACTCAGGTCGTAATCGACGACGCGGATGTCGTAGCCGGCCTTGCGCGCGGCCGCCTCGGTGAGACCGACCGAGGCCACCTCCGGGTCGGTGAACGTCACCTGCGGCACGGCTTCGATGTCAGCGGTCGCGACGTGCCGACCCCAGGGAGCGTCATCCACCGGCTGCCCGAGGGCACGCGCGGCGATCACGTCGCCGGCGGCCCGGGCCTGGTACTTGCCCTGATGGGTGAGCAGCGCTCGATGGTTGACATCGCCGACGGCGTAGAGCCAGTCGAAGCCCTTCACCAGCATGGTGTCGTCGACGGTCAGCCAGTGGTTGGGGGTGAGCCCGAGCGTCTCAAGGCCAAGGCCCGTCGTTCGAGGAGTGCGACCGATCGCGACGAGAACCTCCTCGGCGATCACCTTGCCGCCGTCTTTCAGCCCGAGCACCACGTTTTTCTCGGTGCGGTGAGCGGATGCCGCCTCCGCCCCGATGCGCACGTCAACGCCCAGCTTCTCGAGTGACGCCAGCACGGCCTCCCCGGCGAACGGCTCCTGGCCGCTGAGAAGGGGTCCGCGCGAGAGCAGGGTGACGCGGCAGCCGAGCGAGGCGTATGCAGTCGCCATCTCGCAGCCGACGACCCCACCACCCAGGATCGCGAGACTCGCCGGCACGTGCTTCGAGCTCGTGGCTTCTCGGCTGGTCCACGGGTTCACCCCGGCGAGCCCGGGAATGTCGGGCAGCAGTGCGGCGCTGCCGGTGCTGACCGCGACGGCATGCGTCGCGACGAGTTCGGTGATCGTGCCGTCGGATGCCGTGACGGTCAGGCGCTTCGGCCCGGTGAACACCGCGTGTCCGCGCACCAGCTCAATCCCGGCACTTTCGACCCATTTCGCCTGCGATGAGTCATCCCAATCGTGCGTGATCGCGTTGCGACGTCGGAGCACGCCGAGCGGGTCTGGTCCCCCCACGATGACCTGCTTCGCACCATCCACGTCGAGGCCGGCCCGCAGTACGGCACCTGCCCGCAGCAGCGCCTTGGATGGCATACACGCCCAGTATGAGCACTCGCCACCTACTAGTTCGGCCTCGACGAGCGCGACTTTCAGACCGCCCTTCGTGGCGTAGTCGGCGACGTTCTCGCCGACCGCTCCGGCTCCAATGACGATGAGGTCGAACTCGCGTGCAGTCATGATTTCTCCAGATCGTTGATTCGCTTCATCACCGTTTGCCTGATGTTGGCGGTTTCTCTTTGGTCAAATCCGACGACGTCGACGTGAGTGATCAGATCGGCACAGGCTTTCGTCACTTCTCCTAGGATCCTTCGCTCAGCTCGTTCGAGCAACACGTGTCGGCCCCAAGCGCCACGAAATCACGAGCCGACAGATTGTCTCGTCGGTGCAGCGCACGTTTTTGGAATGTGATCTGCAGTCGACATGCGCGAGCGACATCGCCATTTCAACGAAGAACTCCAGCCACTTCGTTCTGATTGTCGACGTCGATTTCAGGTTCACTGCTGAGCTCGGAGACAGTCAAAAACTGCCGCTACGCAGTGGCGAGGGCACCGATGATGCGCAGGATCGTCGGCGCGTCATCCACGATCTCGTCCGGCGAGGCGGGGGCGTAGCCCGCGATGGTCGCCCCAGCCAGGACAAAACGCCCACGCAAGGCCCTGATCGCGGCGACCAGGTGGGTCGACGAGAGTCCGAACGGTTCGGGGTCGAGCAGTCCGGCGATCTCTCCCGGATCCAGCACATCCAGGTCGATGTGCAGGTACACGGCCTCGGCGCCAGTTTCCGCGACGGCCTCCAGGAGCGCCGTGGGATCCGTCAACTCATCGACGGTTAATGCGCGGATGCCCGCTGCCGCGACAAACTCGTCTTCGCCAGGGTCCCACGACCGCTCGCCCGCCAGCAGCACACGCCCGCGCGGGACGACGCCGTCGTCGAGCAGCGAACGAAGCACCATCCCGCCGTACGCACCGGACGGCGAGTTCTCGGGCGAATTGAGATCCGGATGCGCGTCGAACCAGATCAGCGCCAGGTCACCGCGCTTCTCGGCCGCGTGGGTGACCGCTGCGGAGGAGACCCCGCAGTCGCCACCGATCACGATCGGGGTGTCCGCGATGCCGTCCAGCGCGTCGCGCAGATGCTCACGCACTAGCTGCAGCGAACTGAAGCGGGCGACACCGGTGCCCTGCGCGTCGCCGGACTCCAGTGGCACCGCGACGTCACGCGTCGCAGTGCTCGGAAGATCAGTACGGATGGCGGCGGCACCGTCGGCCAGTCGCATCGCGCGCGAACTGGGGGAGCCCTGCCACTGCGGAACGACGACAAAGGTGGCGGTCACGTTGTCACTCTAGAACGTGCCGGTCAGCCGGCGGGAGCGGGACGAACGGCGTTCGTCGTCGCCGCCTCGAGCTCGGCCTGGGTCAACTCGGGCCCGTAGCCCGTAGTGCCGGGCTGGATGCGCCAACTCTCGCTGAGCGGGCCAAGGTCGACGGTGTCGAATCCGATCCGGTCGAGGAAGCTCGCGACCAGTGTGTTTGATTCCGGATCATCGCCCGCGATCGCTAGGGCGCGGCGGCCGGGGGTGCCGGTGGTGGTTGCCGTCGAGAGAATCTGCAGGGCCTGGATGTGGTTGAAGGCCTTGACCACGTGGGAGGTCGGGAGGTGTTCTTGCAGCAAGCCGGCCGAGGTGTTCTGCTGCTGATCAAGCGCTTCGATCTGCCCGTCGCGTTCGGGGTAGTAGTTGTTGGTGTCGATCACGAGCTTGCC
>JAYWDH010000127.1:0-4908 GCA_043779945.1 Microbacteriaceae bacterium | reverse complement strand
TGCATGCCGCCCTTGATTCGAGCTTGATGTCGCGATGATGCGCGTTCTGTCCTTCTTCCTGCTTTTCCCGCGTAACTTGTGTGTCCTGGTCCTGCGCGCGTATCGCGCGCTGATCTCTCCGCTCTACGGTGATGTCTGCCGCTACTACCCCAGCTGCTCGGGCTACGCGCTCGGCGCGATTCAGCAGCACGGCGTGATCATGGGCGTCGCTCTGGGATCCTGGCGGATTGCGCGCTGCCATCCCTGGGCAAAGGGGGGCATCGATGACGTTCCCGAACGCCGCGCGACCCGCTACCAGCTCACCCACTTCGGCTTCGTCATCCCGGCGAGCCACGGAAAGGCTTGACTCGTGGACATTTTCGGTACCGTCCTCTACCCCATCAAGTGGGTGATCGAAGCGATCCTGGTTGGGTGGCACAGCCTGTTGACGGCCGTCTTCCACATGGGTGGCGCCGATGGCATCACCTGGGTGCTTTCCATTGTCGGCCTGGTGCTTCTGGTGCGTGCCGCGCTGATCCCGGTCTTCGTACGTCAGATCAAAAGTCAGCGCAAGATGATGGAGGTTGCGCCCCAGCTCAAGAAGATTCAGGACAAGTACAAGGGTAAGAAGGATCAGTTCTCTCGCGAGGCCATGCAGCGCGAGACGATGGAGCTCTACAAGAAGGCGGGCACCAACCCGCTGTCGTCGTGCTTGCCCCTGTTGATCCAGATGCCGATCTTCTTCAGTCTTTTCTCCGTGTTGAACGGTGCGAAGCCAGACTCGGGCGGGCACTTCACCGCGGGCGCCGGCCTCTTCACGGCGAAGCTGGCCGAGCAGTTTTACAATTCTTCGTTGTTCGGGGTGGCGCCGCTGAAGTACAGCATCCAGAGCGCGCTTGCGCATAATCCGGTCGAGGTCGCTGTTGTCGCGATCGCCGTCACCATGGTCGTGCTCATGACGGGCTCACAGTTCTTTACGCAGCTGCAGTTGCAGTCGAAAAATCAGACGCCTGAGATGAAGGCCAGCCCGATGTATCGCCAGCAGCGCGTGTTGCTGTACATCCTCCCGGTGGTTTTCATCTTCTCGGGTGTTGCTTTCCCCATTGGCACGATGTTTTATTGGCTGACCTCCAACGGGTGGACGCTTGTGCAGCAGTTCCTTGTGATCCGGAATCTGCCGACGCCGGGTAGCGAAGCAGCCCTGGCCCGCGAGGCTCGCCTCGCCAGGAAGAACCGGGCCCGCATGTCTGAGGACGCGCTGGCGCTGGAAACCTTGTCGGAGGACGAGGCCCCGGCGCCGGTTGCGAAACCCGTGGCCACCCAGCGCAGCCAGCCGGTCGGCAAGAGCCGCGCGAAGAAGACCGGGAGTACCAAGAAGTGAGCGATGTGACCGAGACTCAGACCGACACCGAGAACGTGTCGACCACAAGCGAGTCGACCGTGCCGATTGCGGAGCCGATTGCGGAGCCGATTGCGGAGCCGGTCGGGAATCCAGTTGGGGCCGCGGCGGCCGCGGCGTTCGTCGATGGCGAGGCCCTCAGCGAGCAGGATCTCGTTGACGAGGGCGACATCGCCGCCGACTTCATCGAGGAACTTCTCGACATCGCGGATATCGATGGCGACATTGACATCGACGCCAAGTCTGGCCGCGCGTATGTTTCGGTGACGGCCACCGAGGGTGCCAACCTCCGACTGCTCTCGAAGCCGGATACCGTCGCCGCGCTCCAGGAGCTGGCACGCCTTGCTGTGCAGAACAAGACGGGGCGCTTCTCTCGCCTGATCCTGGACATTGGCGGGTCACGTGAACAGCGGGCCTCCGAACTCGCGACTCTGGTCGACCGGGCTGTCACCCGGATCGAGGAGGGAGCCGCCTCGGCGTCACTTCCTCCGATGTCGAGCTACGAGCGCAAGATCATTCACGACATCGTGGCTGAGCGCGGGTTCACCTCGGAGTCCGAGGGCGAAGGACGCGAGCGGCACACGGTTATCTCACGAGGTTGAGCGGGTCGATGTTTCACGTGAAACATTCTTCGTGATTGAGTCCGAGCCCGCAGGGGCTGCCTCCCTCTTTGGGGTCCGGATGGACGTCGCGCGAGACTTCGCCCACGAGTTAGGCTCCCGTGGCGAGGAGTTGGGACTGATCGGACCCCTCGAGGCCGAGCGGCTGTGGTCACGCCACATTCTGAACTGCGTCCTTCTGGCCCCGTTGCTGCGCCCAGGGCTGGTCGGAGACATCGGGAGTGGGGCCGGCCTACCCGGCTTGGTGCTCGCGATTGCCCGCCCGGACGTCGAGTTCGTGCTCGTGGAGCCTATGGAGCGGCGGGCGGATTGGCTACTGACCGAGTCCGCGCGGCTCGGGCTGAGCAACGTGCGCGTCGAGCGCGCTCGGGCCGAGGACGCTTCGTTGGTGGAGCAGCTCGACCAGGTGACGGCCCGGGCCGTCTCCGCGCTGTCCAAGCTGATCCCGATCACCGTTCCGCTGGTCAAGCCCGGGGGAGAAATGGTCTTCATGAAGGGCGTTCGGGTGGACGACGAAGTCGTCGCGGCGGCTAAGCAAATACGTGCGGCACGCCTCCGTGCTGTCGAGGTTCTTGTGCTCGGCGAGGGGATCGTCGCGGAAGTGACCCGGGTGTTTCGGGCTACAGTTGGCTGATCATCCGGACGCTGGAGCCGAGGGCGATGTGCACCTTTTTGCCCTCGTCGTGAGGCCAGTCCTGGGGCACGTTTCGTGCCCCGGTCCGTCACGTGAGGCGTCAATGTTTCACGTGAAACATTCGAGAGGGATTCCGCTCCAGTGAGCACCGAGAACCGTTACGAAGAGACGCCCCTCGCCCGAGAGATCGCCGACCTCGCGCGCCGTCGCGTCGCCCTCGCCGAGCAAGAGCTGCCGCTCCCCGACCGCACCCGCATCTTTACGGTTGCGAACCAGAAGGGCGGCGTCGGCAAGACCACGACCACCGTCAACCTAGCGGCCGCCCTGGCTCAAGCCGGTGCGCGTGTTCTGGTGATCGACCTCGATCCGCAAGGTAACGCCTCGACCGCTCTTGGCGTCGATCACCGCGCCGAGACCCCCAGCGTGTACGACGTGCTGATCAACGACGTCGACATGGCGGATGTCGTGCAGCACAGCCCCGAGTTCGAGGGCCTCGCCTGCATCCCGGCCACGATCCACCTCGCTGGCGCCGAGATCGAGCTCGTCTCGCTCGTCGCGCGTGAACAGCGACTGCGCGGCGCGCTCCAGCAGTTTCTCGCCGTCCAACCCTTCCACTACGTGTTCATTGACTGCCCGCCCTCACTCGGCCTGCTCACGATCAACGCGTTCGTGGCCGCCCGTGAAGTGCTCATCCCGATCCAGTGCGAGTACTACGCGCTCGAGGGGCTCAGTCAGCTGCTGAACAACATCAAGCTGATCGAGCGCCACCTGAATCCCGACCTGGCAGTCTCGACGATCCTGCTCACTATGTACGACTCGCGCACCAATCTCGCGAACCAGGTTGTCAAGGAGGTCCGGGAGCATTTCCCCATCGAGACGCTGCACGCCCTGATCCCACGCTCGGTGCGGATCTCCGAGGCCCCCAGTTACGGCCAGAGCGTCATCAGCTATGACGGCAACTCTCCGGGCTCGCTCTCGTACCGCGAGGCCGCGTCCGAGATCGCGAAACGTGGTGAGCCGGCGAAGGTGGCCGAGCCAGCAACGCCGCTGCCGGCCAGCCCCACCGCTCAGGCCGTCCACCCCGGTACCCCGACCAGCCCATACGGAGAACACTGATGGCCACCGCACCCAAGCGCACCGGACTCGGTCGCGGAATCGGGGCCCTCATCCCCACCGCCGAGGAGGGCGGCCGGCCGGTCGACGTCTTCTTCCCTGCCCACGAGGGCGACGGGCACCCCGCGGGGCCCAGCGAGGGTCTGATCGCGGTGCCGGGCGCCCGTCTCGCCAACCTCTCACCGAATGACATCGTCCCGAACCCGCAACAGCCACGCCGCGAGTTCCGGGACGAGGAGCTCCACGAGCTGACGATCTCGGTGCGTGAGTTCGGGGTGCTGCAGCCGATCGTGGTGCGCCCTCGTGCCGGGGCGTCAGCGGGCGAGCCGCGGTACGAACTCATCATGGGCGAGCGCCGACTGCGCGCGAGCAAGGCGGCAGGCCTGACGAGCATCCCGGCCGTCATCCGAAACACTGCTGACGACGTCATGCTGCGCGATGCACTCCTCGAAAACCTCCATCGCGCCGAGCTGAATCCTCTCGAAGAGGCGTCCGCCTACCAGCAACTGCTCGCTGACTTCGGCATCACCCAGGAGCAGCTGGCCGAACGCATCGGCCGTTCGCGTCCGCAGATCGCCAACACGATCCGTCTGCTGCGTCTCCCGGAGGCCATCCAACGCCGCGTGGCGTCTGGCGTATTGACCGCGGGGCACGCCCGCGCGATTCTCTCCGTCGGCGACGCGCCAGCCATGGAGCGTCTTGCCGACAAGATCGTCAACGAGGACCTCTCGGTACGCGCGGCCGAAGCGGCGGCCGGACTGGTGTCACCGCCCAAGCCCAAGGCGGCGAAACCCACCGCGGGAGGCCGTCAGCACCACCTGGACGAGCTGGCGCAGCGTCTGGGAGATCGCCTAGATACTCGGGTCAAAATCGCTCTGGGGGCCAGCAAGGGCACCATCACCATCGATTTTGCGACGGTCGGCGACCTGAACCGGATCATGGGCGAACTGGGCGTCGAGAAGGAGCTCGGTTCGCGCTAGCGAGTAAACCCGCTTGTCCGTGGTCGCCGTACGTTTCTCCGGAGAAGTCGGGGAACCCCCGCGCAACTGCGGGACCGAGTGTCGTCCCGAGGAGAGATCCTCCGGAGAAAATGGGTGGGATGACGCTTGAGCTTGGCGCCGAAATACGGCGGCACCGCCGGCGATTCAGCGCCGGTCGTCGCG
>JAYWDH010000126.1:0-1578 GCA_043779945.1 Microbacteriaceae bacterium | reverse complement strand
GCACGGTCGGTTCTTCGTCGGGAAGCTGGGCGACGCTGACCGTCCAGTGCCAGTCCGGGTAGCCCAGCATGGCCGAGGCGAACAGGATGGTGCTGACGCCCTCGTCGTTCGTTTCCTGGGAGAGGAGCACGCCGATATTGGCCTCGGGCGTGATCTCGAGCAAACCAGCTCGCGCGGTGTCGACGAGCGCGGTGTCGCCCGCAGAGGTGGCAGACACGAGCTCAGGCATCCAGATCGTCGGCGACCTTGCGCAGAACCGCAGCGATCTTGCCGCCATGGGTCTTGTCGGGATATCGACCGCGACGGAGACCAGCGCCGATGCTGTCGAGGAGCTTCACCAGGTCCTCGACGACGATCGCCATGTCGTCGGCCGAGCGACGGGTGAGCTTGCTGAGGCTTGGCGCGTCATCCAGAACCCGGACTGAGAGCGCCTGCGCGCCCTTCTTGCCGTCGGCAACACCGAACTCGAGGCGGCTGCCCGCGTGCACCACCGTTCCGGCGGGAAGCGCCGAGGCGTGCAGGAAGACCTCCTGGCCGTCATCGCCAGCGATGAAGCCGAAGCCTTTGTCTTCGTCGTAGAACTTAACCTTGCCGGTGGGCATGGGGACCTCTCGTCAGTGTGCGCGGGCGGCGGGGCCATCTTGGTGGCCCTATCCTGGAACTGTGGCAGATAACACCCGCGTGCCCCTCAATCGTACCGAACGCATCATCGCGTTCGCGGCGGCATCTGTCGCGGGCCTCTCCATCATCACGATCGTCGCCACATTCATCGGCCGAGCGGCGGGTGCGGATTTCACCGGTGGCGCCTGGCCGGCCGTCGCGACCCTGCCGCTCGTCGGCCTTCCGCTGACCCTCGTCGGTCTGTTGGCCTTCATCATCACGACCACCGTGCGCCGCAATCGCCTCGCACGCGATGCCAGCGAGTAGCGGCTCTGCCCTCGCGCTCGCGGCTCGGCTGCGCGCGCTTGACGATCACGCCCTGTCACGGCTGGTGACGGACCGCGGCGTCCGCCAGCAGGGCATCCGCGACTTCTTCGACCTGGCAGAAGCGCTGCTCGACCGCGGCTCCGTGCAGGCCGCTCTGCAGAAGTTGGACCGTCCGACCCTCGCCATGCTTGCCGTCGCCGGCGAGCTCGCGTCAACGGGGGGTGCGCCGACCACCGCGCAGCTCGCCTCGGCTCTTGCCGCGACCTCCGAGGAGATCGCGGCCCGCACCCGCATCGCAGTGAACGCCGGGCTGCTCGGTGAGGAGTCCGGCCACTTCGCCCCCTGGGACGCGGTGGTTGAGCAGCTCGCCGCCTGGCCCGCCTTTGGTCTTCCGTCCCGCGCCGAGCTCGTCAGCGCCGCCCCGCCCGCCGCCCTCGAGCCGGTGAGCGATGCGGATGCCCGCTTCGTCGATCGCGGAGCTGGCGACCGTGCATTCGGCACCCTGACCGCCGTCACCGAGCTGGTGCTGGCCCTCGGCGAGGAGTCGGCCCGGCAGCTCGCGAAGGGCGGCGTTGCGCTGCCTGACGGACGACGGCTGGCCGCCGCAACGGGCGTGGGAAGTGACCAGATCGATCTGCTGCTCGACATCGC
>JAYWDH010000125.1:0-13382 GCA_043779945.1 Microbacteriaceae bacterium | reverse complement strand
CGGCCGCGAGGCCGACCAGCACGCGGATCCGACGGTGGCGGCGCTGGGTCTCGCGGCGTTCGATTCGGGCGACGAGTTCGACGGGAGCCGGGGCGAGACGGACACCGGATGCGGCATCTAACGACTCGCCCGCCTCCAGCAACTCCCACGCGCGTGACGCGTCGAGCCGCCCGAGCAGCCCGGGCAGACCTGTCAGCTCGGCGACCGCGGAGCGGCACCGCTCACAACCCTCTAGGTGTGTCTCGAACTCGCGGCGTTCGACGGGCGACAGCGCCCCAAAAACGTAGGCGGCATCCCATTCAACGAATCGCTGATGGTCTGCGTGCGTGTGATCGGATGTCATCGCGTCACGCCCTTCTCCTGTAGCGCGAGCCGAAGCGCACGCAATCCGTAATGCAGTCGTGACTTCACGGTCCCCTCCGGGATACCGAGTTCGTGCGCGACCTCGGCAATGCTGCGGCCGCCGTAGTATGCGTGCACGACGACCGAGCGGTGCTCTAATCCGAGGCCGGCGAGTGCCTCCTCCACAAGTAGCGTCTCGAAGAGCGCGTCGGTGTGATCGCGCTGGACGCGTTCCGGCACCTCATCGACCGTCAACTCGTGGCGCTTGCGGGCGCTCCGCACATCGTCGATCACGAGATGTCGGGCGACGGTAAACATCCAGGAGCGGGTGCTCTCCGGCGCCTGGGCGAGGATGGCCGGTGTACGCCAAGCCCGCAGCAGCGTTTCCTGCACGACGTCGTCCGCCCCGGCGTGATCCCCAGTGAGATGCACGACGTAGCGCCACACAGCCCCCGAGTGAGCGTCGGCGAGGGCACGCAACGCATCGGCCTCATCCGTGTTCACCACGCACACCTCCCTACCCGAATAACGAGGTGGATGCCCAAAAAGTTCACTAGGCCACCAGCCTCGAGCCGGCCAGTACGAGCATGGTGACGTCGATCAGGGCGGCAGCGATCACCAAACGGAACAGCCAGCGCCCGACGCCACGGCGCAGCGCGAGCACCAAGCCGGTGGCTCCGATGGCGAGGGAGATGGCGAACCCCGTGAGCGAGACTGCGTTGCCGCCGCCGCCCGCAGCGATCGCCCCCGCAGCCACCACCAAGGAACCCCAGGTGATCACGATCGAGGGGCGCAGCCCGAGCCGATGCGGCAAGCCACGGATGCCCGTCTGGCGATCATCGTCGAGGTCGGGCAGCACGTTCGCGAAGTGCGCGGCGACGCCGAGTAGCGCTCCCGCCGCCACCGCCCACCACACGGGGAGCGCGGGAACTGGCCGCGCCAGGGTCGCAATGCCTGGCAGTAGCCCGAAGCTGAGGGCGTAAGTGAGCACCGAGACGGCGGAGTTCTTCAGAACCGTGTTGTAAGCCCAGGCCGAGCCGAGGGCAACGACATGTGCGGCGGTGGCAGCCGGACCGAGCGGGAGGGTCATGAGCACTGCGCCGCCCGCGGTGAGCCAGGCGGCGGCACTGACAACGCCGACTGGGATTTCGCCCCGAGCGACCGGCTTGTCGCTGCGGCCGACCGCGCGGTCGCGATCCGCGTCGATCCAGTCGTTCGACAGCCCGACCGATGCTTGATCGAGCAGCATCGCGGCGCCCAGCACGACCACGCGCCACGGCGCGAGTCCGACCGCGACGCCGAGCAATGCGGCGACCAGCGTGACGGCGATTCCGGGCCCGGGATGCGTCGACCGGAACAGGGCGGAGCCGCGGCGGACGAGCGCGGAACCGCGGTGGGGCATGGTGCCAGCGTACGGTGCGCCGGAAGCCCGCCCCGCTATCGCGACACCAGCTTGGAGTGCATCTGATGCTCAGCCGCGCCGGTTAGCCTTGCCCCATGGCAGGAGAGGTCGAGGTCGGAGTGATCCGCGACTTGTTGCCCGGAACGTGGCGCATCAGCGCCACCAACTTTCCGATCTGGATGAACGGCTCGCGGCGTGATCCGGAGTTCGAGTACGTGCTGAAGACCGAGGTCCCGCTGATCCTCGACGACCGTGTTCACTTCACCGACGAGCGCGGGCGGCGGCGCACCGTCGCCGGCACAGACCGCCGGGTCGGCGACCACTTTGTCTGGAAGGGCGTCGGCGCTCTGAGCCTGCTCCGCAGCCACTGGCACGTCGCGTCGCTGACTGACGACGTGCTCGTCATCCACTTTGAGAAGTCGCCAGTCACGCCAGCGGGAACGGATATCGCGGTCCGGGCCGGCACCGAGCACCCGGAGCTCCGGCGCCGCATCGCGGGCGACCCGGTCGGCTTCGGACTCACGATCGAGCAGTTCGCCAGCCTCAGCTGGCTGGATCACATTCCGAGGCTGTAGAGCGGTTCAGGGTCCGTCGAGTTCAACGGGAAGCCCGAGATATTCGCCGTAGCGCGTCGCCGCGCGCCCGACCGCCGTGCGGGCGGTCGGGCTGAGCTCGCCGAACGGCGCGGTCGTCAGCTCGACCTTCTTCGCCTTCGCCGTTCGCCGCCACGACCCGACGACCTCGCCGTCTACCACGATGGTTGACAGGAACATGCCGTTGCCGCCGGGGACGATCACCTCGGTGTTGGCACCGGATAACGGGGCGCGGCGGTCGCTGTACCCGAGCAGGTACTCATCGAAGCCGGGGAGCAGGTGCACCGCCCTGACCGCGGGCCGGAGGTCAAAGCGGTGGTAATAGCGCGCTCTGTCCAGCTCGAGTTCCTGGAGATGCTCCCGCGCCGCGGCGAGGCCGACCCGTGCGTCGGTGAGGGTCAAAGACGACCACCAGGCGAAATCCTGCACCGTTGCGGGCCCGTGCGAGGAGAAGTAGCGCAGGGCGAACTCGCGCAGCGCGTCCTCGCGCTCGAGCCGACGAGGTTGCCGCACTCGGTCGTCGAGCAAAGCGTACTCGGAATGGCCAACAAGCACGGTCACTCCGAGATGTGCCAGTTGCACGAGCAGATGAGCTCCGCGCTGGCCGACCGTCGAGACGCCGCCGGCGTTGAAGGCCTCCAGGAGCTTGCCACGCGAGATGGTGCTGCCACCTTCGAGGCGCTCGCGTGCGATCCGTTCCGCCCGGTCGAACTGCTTCTCGTCGAGTTCGAGAGCACGGTGCCGCCCCGCCGCCGATCTGGCCATGCGCTGGCCGGTCAGGGCGAGCATCCACGGCAGGTCATCGGGGCAGACGAAATGCAGGGTGCCGCGCATTGTCCAGGAGCGCACGAATCCGCCCCCTTCGTGTGCGGCTTCGATCGAAGCCCTCGTGCCGGATGCCGTGCGCAACCCGATCGACCAGAGGGCTCCCGGGTAGTCCTGGGCTTGAACCGCGAGCAGCCCGCGCACCACCTCAGCCGGATCGTGGAGGACGGGATGCGCGATCCCGAGACTGGTCAGCCGGAGGGCGGTCAGCCGGCGGCGCGCGGTGCTGAAGTTCCGATCGGCCATGAGGCCAGTATTCCGGCCAGGACCGACGTCGCCGCGCTCCCCAGCTGCGGCCGACCCCGCGAGCTACTTGGTCGGCAGTTGAACGTCGACGACGCTGTGCGAGATCGCCGGACTCGCCGCCTGGGCAGACACCGGAGAGAGGGCCACGACCCCGAGGCCGGCCAACGCCATGACGCCGAGGCCGAGCGTCATGCTCAGCGCGCCGCGTGAGGCGGTCAGCTGGGCCGTGCGGTACTGCTTCACGATCATCATCGCGATCGCCACAGCGGCAGTGACACCGCTCGCGAGGATGATCGCGGCAAGCAGACCAGCATCGGCGGCAGGCATGGGGGAGGCCTTCGGTTGGGGGAGCTTCCGGGGGAGGAAGCGGCGGTGCGGGGAGGTGCTCGGGTCAGTGTCGGTCATGTCCACCGTAAGGGGGACCTGACCGGAACACCTGAACCTATCAGCCCCTGTTCTGGGGGGTCAACCCTCGGTCGCGATCGTCAGGATCCGGTCGGCAGGATTCCCAGCCTCTCGAGCTTGGCGAGGAGTCCGGCGCCGTCGCGCGAGTAGACCCAGGGGATCCCATCGCCCCGGTGCGCCTCGCCCTCGGTGCGCCCGCCGGCGAGTACCGCTTCGCCCGATGTCAAGCGGCGGATTGCCACCGCAGTCACGTTCTGCGGATGCGCGGCCGCAAAGTCGCTGTAGATTCGCTCGTCGTGCTGCCCGTCGTCCCCCACGAGCAGCCAGCTCATGGACGGGAACTCGATGGCGAGCCGTTCGAGACTCCTCGCCTTGTGCTCGGGACCGCTCCGGAACCATCGATCGTGCGTGGGCCCCCAGTCGGTCAGCAGGAGCGTGCCGCGCGGATAGAGGTTGCGCTCAAGGAACCGCGTCAGCGTGGGCGCCACGTTCCACGCGCCCGTCGACAGGTACACGATCGGCGTTCCGGGCTGTGCTTGCAGCACGCGCGTGTAGAACACCGCCATCCCCGCCACGGGCCGGCGTGCATTCTCATCAAGCACGAAGGTGTTCCAGGCCGCGAGCAGTGGGCGCGGCAGCGCCGTCACCATCACGGTGTCGTCTACGTCCGAGACGATGCCGAATGCGATCCCGCTATCGACGATGAAGACAGGCGCTTCGACGACGTCGTCGCCAATCCCGAGACACACGGAACTCCATCCGGGCATGAGCTGCACCGCGACCGCCGCGTCGATGACGCCGCCGCGATCGCAGCGGATGGTGAGGCGCTCGCCGCCAGCCGTCACCCCGACTTCGGCGGAGTTCACCGGGATGCTCACGAAGCTGCGCCATCCTCGGATGTTGGTGAACCGATCGGTCGGCGCTGCACCGGGTTTGCGCAGAACCACGCGCCCGAGCACGCGAACCCACTCCGGATTCCCGTACCCGATAAAAGGAATAACGGTCGGCACCAGCCCGCGTCGGCGTCCCTGCCGTTCACGCCAGCCGTGCCAGGCGTCCTCGAGGCGGGCGAGCCAATGCTGGCTCGCAGAGGGAGTGCCGGAGGAGCTTGGCATTTTTCCAGTGTGTCATGTCCGACTTATCGTCGGCTCCCAGACTGACCGGGCTATGCTGACGTCACCGGACGCGGAAATCCCCCGTTCGGTTCGCGAAGGAGAACTCGTGACCGACGCTTCTGTCATCGCCCCCCGCATGGACGCGATCGCGCAGATCCGCAACGAACCGGTCCAGGCTCGCAGCACCGCGCGTCTCGCGGCGTTGCTCGACGCTGCTGCCCACGTGATCGATGAAATCGGATACGAGCGCCTGACCACAGCCATGGTGGCAGAACGTGCCGGTGCATCAATCGGTACCGTTTACCGCTACTTCCCTGACCGCATCGCGGTCCTGCAGAGCCTCGCCGCTCGCAACGCGGAGCGCACCAGCGCTCGGGCATTCGCGGAACTCGAGAGCAGCCGCCACGGCGACTGGTTCTCGGCGTTCACGTCGTCATACGACGTCTACATCGACGCGTTCCGCACGGAACCTGGTTTCGGCTCGCTGCGCTACGGTGATGTCCTCGACCTTCGACCGTTCGTCGGCACACCGACCTTGCGTGCCGTGTCCGAGCGCTCGGCTGCCATCATGGTGACCCGTTTCGGCATGGTCGACAGTCCGGATTCCCGCATCGCGTTCGAGTCTGCGCTCGTGGTCGCCGATGCGATCGCTTCGGATGCCTTCCAGCGCGACCCGAATGGTGACCCCACGGTGCTGGCGAACGGGATGACGGCGATCGTGGCCCTGCTCTCGGAATATTTTCCCGCCTCCGCGCGCTGACTTCCTGCGAGCTGCCTGAAACAGTTCGCCATCCGAAACCCAGGCGACGGTCCTCGAGAATAAAGTCGAGACAGTCAACTGCGAGTTGGGTGCTTTGCGTACTGGCTCTCAGGAGGCAGTCAGCGATCGAGGGAGTCCAGCGTCGATGATCGAGTTCCGTGACGTCTCGAAGACATACAACGATGGTACCCAGGCCGTCCGCAACTTTTCGCTCGAGATTCCGGCCCGGCAGATCACGGTCCTGGTCGGCTCGAGTGGCTCTGGCAAGACAACTCTGATGCGAATGATCAATCGGATGGTCGACCCGACGTCGGGCTCGATCGAGATCGACGGGCAAGACATCTCGAAGGTCGAGCCGGTGCAGTTGCGGCGCGGAATCGGCTATGTGATGCAGAACTCTGGCCTGCTTCCGCACCGCAAGGTCATCGACAACATCGCGACCGTTCCCCGGTTGACGGGAGCGTCGAAAGACCGGGCTCGCGCCCGTGCCCTCGAGCTGATGGACACGGTCGGCCTCGACCGCAAACTGGCGGAACGCTATCCGAGTCAACTATCGGGTGGGCAGCAGCAGCGGGTCGGCGTTGCACGCGGCCTCGCCGTTGACCCCAACATCCTGCTCATGGACGAGCCGTTTAGTTCCGTCGACCCGATCGTGCGCGATGAGCTGCAGCAAGAGGTGCTGCGGCTGCAGTCCGAGCTCGCCAAGACGATCGTCTTCGTTTCGCACGACATCGACGAGGCCTTCCTGCTCGGTGATCAGGTCATCGTGCTCGCGCAAGGCGGCGAGATCGTTCAGCAGGGCACACCCGAGCAGATTCTCGCCGATCCGGCGAACGACTTCGTGGCCAGCTTTATCGGCGCCGACCGTGGTAAGCGACGGCTTACGGTCTCGCCCACCACCTCCCGCGGCGACGACCGCGTGCTCGTAGATGCCGGCGGCTACCCGGTCGGCGTTATCGCGGCTCCTGACGGCAGGCTTACCATCTCGAATGGGTCGCCGAAGTCGCGCAGCGTGTCCAACAAGACTGATCAGGCGGGCGACGCCTGATGAACTGGGTGTGGATCGGCAACAACCTCGGACTGATCGGGGGGCGCGTTCTGGAGCATCTCGCTCTGACTGCCCCGCCGATCGCGATCGGGCTGGTGCTCTCCATACCCCTCGGCTACGCGGCCAGTCGCTCGGGGCTCGCACGCTCGATCCTGCTCTCGGTGGGCGGGGTTCTCTACACAATCCCGTCGATCGCCCTGCTGGTGCTGGTGCCGGTGACGCTCGGCATGGCGATCCTGAATCCGCTCAACTTGATCTTTGCGCTCACGATCTACGCGGTCGCAATCATGGTGCGTTCGGCCGCTGATGCATTCGCCTCGGTGCCACAGGAGGTCGTCGCCTCGGCCACGGCGACCGGCTTTTCGAAGTGGCAGAGGTTCTTCGGGGTGGAGCTGCCGCTTGCCATCCCAGTGCTGCTCGCCGGCATCCGCGTGGTGTCGGTCAGCACCGTCAGCATCGCCAGCGTCGGCGCGCTGACCGGAATCGATCAGCTCGGGTCTTTCTTCACAGATGCGTTCCAGCGGTCGTTCATGACCGAGGCGATCGTCGGCATCGTCGCGATACTCGTGCTGGCGGCCGTGTACGACATCATCCTGTCCCGCATCGGGCACGCGATGATGCCATGGAACCGCACGCAGCCAGTCGTAATGGCATCGGCAAAGGTCTCCTCCGTGCCACTCGGGGGTTCTCTGTGAACCTCTTTGGTGACGCCTTCGCGTGGATCTTCGATCCCGCGCACTGGACGGCGGGCCCCGACGTCTCGGGGCACATTCTCGAACACCTGGCGGTGAGCGCGTACTGCGTCGTGATCGCCGTCGCGATCGCACTGCCAATCGGTGTGGCGATTGGCCATACGGGCAAAGGTCGCGGCGCCGCGATCTTGATTAGCAACGTGGCGCGGGCCTTGCCAACGCTCGGCCTGCTGTCGATCCTGATCCTGCTATTCGGGATCGGGTTGCTCCCGATCACCATCGTCCTGGTGATCCTGGCGATCCCGCCGATGCTTGCCGGGGCATACGCGGGCATCGAGTCAGTCGACCGGCAGACCATTGACGCGGCGCGTGCCCTCGGGATGTCTGAGTGGCAGATCATTTTCCGGGTCGAGATCCCGCTGGCGGCTCCGTTGCTGATCGGAGGGCTGCGCGCGACCGCGCTGCAGGTCATCGCGACCCTCGGGATCGCCTCCGCGTTCGCCTTCGGCGGCCTCGGTATCTATCTCATCAACGGGCTGGCGACCCTCGACTTCACCCAGTTGCTCGCGGGCGCGATCCTGATCACCGCGCTCGCACTCCTCGTCGACGGCCTCCTGGCTGTCGCGCAGCGATTCGTGGTGCCGCGCGGAGTCGCGCTCGGCCGCACGGATCCGAATGTCCCCCAGAACCGCGTGCGGGCACGACGCTCGCGCGCACTCCAGGAAGGTATGCAGTCATGAAGAAGCACAGCAGAGGGATCATCGCAGGCGTCGCCATCGCGGCGGCGGCAGCTTTGGCGCTCACGGGATGCGCGAGCTCCGGCACGCTGAGCGGCGGTGGCAACACCACAAGCGCCACGTCGGTTGTCGTCGGCTCGGCCGCATTCCCCGAGAATGTCACGCTCGCCTACATCTACGGGCAGGCGCTTGCCGCCGCTGGCGTGACGGTGAGCTACAAAGTCAACATCGGCCAGCGCGCCGCCTACTTCTCGGCGCTCGAGAAGGGCGAGATCGATGTTGTCCCGGAGTACGCGGGAAGCCTCCTGTCGTTCCTGGACAAGACGGCGAACGCCAAGTCGGGCGATCAAGTCAAGACCGCTCTCGCCGCTGCGCTGCCGAAGGGGCTGACCGCATTAGATTTGAGCGCGGCGGCCGACTCCGACTCGATGAACGTCACACCGGAGTTCGCGAAGGCGAACAACCTGAAGTCGATCGCCGACCTGGCGAAGGTGTCCGGTTCGGTCACCGTGGCCGCCAACCCGGAGTTCGAGACGCGTCCCGACGGCTTGCCGGGCCTGAAGAGCGTCTATGGCCTCAGCAACTTGACCTTCCAGGCAATCAACGACGGTGGTGGCCCGGCGACGCTCAAGGCGCTGCTTGACAACACGGTGCAGCTCGCCGACATCTACAGCACCACGCCCTCGATCCTCGACAACAAACTCGTCACACTGGAAGACCCGAAGAACCTCTTCGCCTCTCAGCAGCTCGTGCCGATCGTGACCGCGAGCAAGGCCAGCAAAGTCAGCGCAGTGCTCAACAAGATCTCGGCCAAGCTCACCACCAAGGATCTGCTCGAGTTCAACTCGCGCACCGGTGGCAGCGAGAAGGCCGACCCAAAGACAGTCGCATCTGACTGGCTCAAGGCGAACGGCTTCACCAAGTAACACGGGTTCCAGACGAAGGGCGGATGCTTCGGCATCCTCCCTTCGTCATTCCTCGCTGGCCTGGCCGGGGTGCTCGGCCTCCCAGTGATGTGCCTCGCGTCGTTCGAGTCCGCGGCGAATCAGCAGTGCCGCCAACAAGAACACAATGACGAGCGCCCCGAACAGGTAGCCCGCCCAGTGCAGCTGTGCCGCGAGCTGACGGTAGCCACCGGCAGCCAGGCTTCCGACCGTCACGTAGGCGGTGGCCCAGATCAGGCAGGCGGGTGCGGTCCAGGCCATGAAGCGGCGGTAGCGCCACTGCGTCATCCCGACCGTCAGCGGGACCAGTGAGTGCAGCACCGGCAGGAATCGCGACGCGAAGACCGCAAGACCGCCGCGACGCTCCAGGTAACGTTCGGCGCGCAGCCAGTGGCTCTCTCCGAGCCGCTCCCCGAGTTTCGACGCGCGGATCCGGTGCCCGAACCAACGCCCGAGCAGAAAGCCGACGCTCTCGCCGGCCAGCGATCCACCGACGACGGCCGCGAGCATTCCGATGTAGAGCGGCACGGTCTCGACACCGGTACTCGCGACGAGCACGATCGTGTCGCCCGGGATGAGCAACCCGACCAGGATCGTCGTTTCGCAGAACATGCCGAGAGCGGCTAACAAGGCGCGGGTGATCGGGTCGACATGGGCGACCATCGAGAGGATCCAGCCGAGCGGATCACTCACGCGGTCTCGGACGCCCCGACACCGCGGGACGGCATGACAGGCAGCGGCTTGCGCAGTGCATCGAGCCGCGCACGCCAGATGTCGAGGCGGCCGGGCAGCTGGGCGGTGCGGGGCCCGTCGATCCAGTCGGTGACGATCCGGATGCCGTGCAGCGCGTTGAGCGCCCAGACTTCCAGTCCGTCCAGCTCGGCCGGCCGCACGGAGTCGTGGAGCACATCCACTCCGCTCGCGGTGGCGAGGGCGAGCACGCTCCGCAGCGTGACCGAGTTGATACGGGGCAGCTCGATCGAGGGAACGCAGAGGGCGTCGCCTGTCCACCAGGCGAGGCACGTACTCGATCCCTCGGCCACGAAGCCGAGGGGACTAAGCAGCACGGCCTCGTCGGCGTGCTCGACCTGCGCCTGCGTGCGAAGCCGAGTCATCACCTCGAGGTCGGGCCCCTTGATCCACGGTTCGGTGCGCGGATCGTTGCCGTGGAAGGTCACCAGCGCAATCGAGCGGTGGCGCTGCGGCGCGGTCCGGAGACGGAACAGCAGTTCTGCCGCCTCGTGCTGCACCCGCAATTCCAGGCGCGGAAACCAGTCGCCGGTCCGCGGGATTGCGGCGATTGCGGCATCCCAGAATGCATCGACGTCGAGTGCGTCCACCTCGGCAACCAGGCCGTGTCGCTCCGCCATCTCGGCCACGGCATCCAAGAATCGTGTGCGGTGCAGTCCCAGGGCAAGTGCGTGGCCGTGGTCGACCAGCCACGAGTCGGCGGCCAGGATCGCCGCGGGCGCGATGTCGCAATCGTCGCGTTCCTGTAGCTTGCCGCCCTGCCAGCGGTACGTCGTTGCGGCGCCCATAAGCACCAGGCTAGGGGGAGTCGCAGCGCTGTCGATCCAGGGAACACCGTGCCGCTGCCGGCAGTTGGGTACTGTGGATGCTTGGTTGCCGCGCCTGTTCACTCGGCCGCGACGGTATCCGGCCCCCATGCATCGAATTGAGAGCTTTGTGACCTTGCAGGACAGCACCGCACCCGCCAACAACGACGGCGTCCGTACCGACGCGAACGACGGCTCTGGGTACGACATCGACCGCATCCAGCAGAAGTGGTTGGAGCAATGGGAAGCGACGACACCGTTCGCCGTCACCGATGGCAACAGCACGAAGCCACGCAAGTACATTCTCGATATGTTCCCCTACCCCTCGGGCGACCTGCACATGGGTCACGCCGAGGCCTTCGCCTACGGCGACATCGTGGCGCGCTATTGGCGGCAGCAAGGCTTCAATGTGCTGCACCCGATCGGCTGGGATTCCTTCGGCCTGCCCGCCGAGAACGCCGCGATCAAGCGCGGCACGGATCCGCGCGAGTGGACATACGCGAACATCGCGCAGCAGAAGACCAGTTTCAAGCTCTACGGCAACAGCTTCGACTGGAGTCGCGAGCTGCACACCAGCGACCCCGAGTATTACAAGTGGAACCAGTGGCTGTTCCTGAAGCTGTACGAGAACGGCCTGGCATACCGCAAAGACAGCTGGGTCAACTGGGATCCGATTGACCAGACCGTGCTCGCCAACGAGCAGGTTCTGCCTGACGGGACGAGCGAGCGAAGCGGCGCCATCGTCGTCAAGAAGAAGTTGACGCAGTGGTACTTCAAGATCACCGACTACGCCGACCGTCTGCTCGATGACCTGAACCAACTCGAGGGTGCGTGGCCGTCCAAGGTGCTGGCGATGCAGCGCAACTGGATCGGTCGATCCATCGGCGCGGACGTCGATTTCGTGATCGAGGGCCACCCAGACAAGGTCACCGTTTTTACGACTCGCCCCGACACGCTATTCGGTGCGACCTTCATGGTCGTCGCTCCTGATACCGATCTCGCGGCCGAGCTGGCCGCCGGCTCGACGCCCGAGGTGCAGACAGCATTCGCCGCGTACCTCGAGCACGTGCAGAAATCGACCGAGGTCGAGCGCCAGGATGCGGGCAGGGTCAAGACCGGCATCCCGCTCGAGCGCTGGGCGATCAACCCCGTGAATGGCGAGCGGATGCCGGTCTGGACAGCCGATTACGTGCTCGCCGACTACGGTCACGGCGCCGTGATGGCAGTCCCCGCGCATGACCAGCGCGACCTGGACTTCGCGATCAAGTTTGGGCTGCCGGTGCGGGTCGTGGTGGACACCAACGCGCCCGTCACCGGGGCGATCCCCGTCATCACGCCCGAGATGCTCGACGCGAGCGACGTGCCCACCCTGAGCCCGGAGCAGACCGGTGTCGCGTTGGCTGGCGCGGGCCGGATGATCAACTCTGGTCCGCTGGACGGTCTCAGCAAGCAGAACGCGATCACCCGCGTGGTCGAGCTGCTGGAAACGGCAGGCACGGGCCGCGCAGCGAAGACCTACCGGCTACGCGACTGGCTGATCTCCCGCCAGCGCTACTGGGGCACCCCGATCCCGATCCTGCACGGCGAGGACGGCTCGCTGCATCCGGTGGACGAGAGCGAGCTGCCGGTGCGCCTTCCAGACTCGGCGGGGCTGGACCTGAAGCCGAAGGGAAAGAGCCCGCTCGGGGCGGCATCCGACTGGGTCAATGTCACGCTGCCCGACGGTTTGCCCGCCAGGCGAGACCCGGACACGATGGACACCTTTGTCGACAGCTCGTGGTACTTTCTGCGCTTCCTGAACCCGAACGACGATGCTCGCGCCTTCGACCCGAAGGACGCCGACAAGTGGGCGCCCGTGGACCAGTACGTCGGCGGCGTGGAGCATGCGATCCTGCATTTGCTGTATTCGCGCTTCATCACGAAGGTGCTGTTCGACCTCGGCTACCTCAACTTCACCGAGCCGTTCAGCGCGGTGCTGAACCAGGGCATGGTGCTGTTGGATGGCTCGAAAATGTCGAAGGGCAAGGGCAACCTGATCGAGTTCGCCAGCGAGCTCAAGGCCCACGGTGCCGACGCGCTGCGCCTGACGATGGCGTTCGCCGGGCCTCCCGAGGACGATATCGACTGGGCGGATGTCTCGCCCACCGGGTCGGCAAAGTTCCTGGCCCGCGCCTGGCGTATCTCGGGTCAGGTCACCTCCTCGCCGGACGTTGAGTGGAAGGGTGGAGACCTCGCGCTGCGTCGCCAGACGCACCGCCTGCTGGCCGATGCTCCTGGGCTGCTCGAGGCCTTCAAATTTAACGTGGTCGTCGCGCGGCTGATGGAGCTGGTCAACTCGATCCGCAAGACGATCGATGGGGGCCCGGGCGCAGCGGATCCCGCAGTGCGCGAGGCGATCGAGGTCGTCACGGTGATCCTGAGCTTGTTCGCGCCGTACACGGCGGAGGACATGTGGGAGCGCCTCGGCTACCCGCCGAGCGTTGCGTTCGCCGGGTTGCGCAAGGCCGATCCGACCCTGCTGGTGGAGGAGTCGATCACCGCGATCGTGCAAGTCGACGGCAAGGTGCGGGACCGCATCGTGGTGTCGCCGACGATTCACGCCGACGAGCTCGAGAAGCTGGCGCGGGCCTCGGAAGCCGTCCTGCGCTCGCTCGGTGACCGCGAGATCGTGAATGTGATCGTGCGGGCTCCCCGGCTCGTCAACATCGCGACCAAGG
>JAYWDH010000124.1:0-13406 GCA_043779945.1 Microbacteriaceae bacterium | reverse complement strand
AGGCGGATGCCGTGGCCAAGGCCAATGACACCGAGTACGGCCTCGTGAGCTACGTCTACACGCGCGACCTCGCCCGCGGTCAGCGCATGATCGAGTCGCTAGAGACAGGCATGATGGGTTTAAACGCCGGTGTCATTTCGAACGCCGCGGCGCCCTTCGGCGGTGTCAAGCAATCCGGCCTCGGCCGCGAGGGCGGACTCGAGGGCATCCACGAATACCTGGAGACGAAGTACGTCATGACCCCGGACCCCTTCGCATGATCGCTCGCCTGATTCTCGCCATCTGCGTGGTGCTCGCGGTTGCGTTTTTCGTCGGCTTCATCTTGAAGGTCGTCGGCGTCTTCTAGCCTCGGCTCGTAGGGCACGTGCGTTTCTCCGGAGGATTCTGGGTAGCCGCCTCCATCCAGTCAGTAAATCCGGGGATCACCTGTCTCAGCAGCAGCCGTGTTCAGGATTTCTCCGGAGAAACGCGCAGCGCTCAGACCAGCAGTTGGTGCTTCGCCAACTCGCGGTAGAGCGGGGTCGAGGCGACGAGCTCGGAGTGCGTCCCGACGCCGACGACGCGCCCGTGATCCAGCACGACGATGACGTCCGAGTCGACCACGGTCGAGAGCCGGTGGGCGATCACGAGCAGCGTGCGATCCTCGGCAACCGCGTCGATCGCCTCGCGCAGCAACTGCTCGTTGAGTCCGTCGAGCGAGGCGGTCGCCTCGTCAAGCAGCAGGATCGGCGGGGCCGCCAGCAGAGCCCGTGCGATCGCGAGGCGCTGGCGTTCGCCGCCCGAGAGCATAACGCCCGACTCGCCAACGGGAGCGTCGAGTCCGAGATCGGTGCGCGCGAGCACCTCGTCGAGGTTCACCGCGCTCAGCACCTTGATGCATGCCTCGTCAGTGGCATCCGGCGTGCTCAACTTGAGGTTGTCGCGAAGGCTGCCGGCCAGCACTGGGGCGTCCTGCTCGACGTAGCCGATCTGGCCGCGCAGAGTCTCGCGCGGGATCCCGCGCACGTCCACCCCGCCGAGTCGCACGACCCCGCCGGTCGGGTCGTAGAAGCGCTCGATGAGCGAGAGAATCGTGCTCTTGCCAGCGCCCGAGGGCCCCACCAGTGCGACGCGTGATCCGCGTGGCACGTCGAACGACACCCCGTGCAAGACCTCCGAGTCACGCGGCGGCAGCGCATCCTCTCCGACGGCGGCCGCGATGGCCTTGTCGCGCTCGGTCTTGTGGGCCGCCTGGGGATACCCGAAACGCACGTTGTCGAAGCTGATCGCGGCATCCGTCTGGATCGGGGCGACCGACTCGATGGCCGCGTCGCTCTCGTCTTCGCTCGGGATGGCGATGATCTCCTGGATGCGGCCAAGCGCCCCGAGCGCCTGGTTCACCGAGGTGAGGGCGCCGAACGCCTGCCCGAGCGGCATGATCATCATGAACAGGAACAGGATGAACGCCACCAGGTTGGCGATGGTGAGCGCGCCGCTTGCCACGCGGAATCCGCCGACGCCGAGCACCACCAAAAGCGAGACCTGGAGCGCGATCGCGCCGAGCGGGACGATCAGCGACGAGATCTTCGCGACGCGTACGCCGGCGTCGTATGCTCCGACGGCATCCTCTTCGACCGCGGCCGTCTCGCGTGCGGTCGCATTCGACGCCCGCACGGTGCGGATCGCGCTGATCGAGCGTTCGACCGAGGCGGAGAGGTCACCGACCTTCTCCTGCTGCTCGCGGCTAGCCGTGCGCACCCGACCCGAGAGCAGAACGACGGCCACCACGGAGCTCGCGATCACGGCCACCGTGAGTCCGAGCAGCACCGGATCGATAATCAGCATCGCGATGAGCGCGCCGAGGAAAAGCACGGCTCCGCCGACCGCGTCGATCAGTCCCTGCGTGATGACCGCGTACAGCAACGTGGTGTCGCTGCCGACGCGCGAGACGAGGTCGCCGGTACGACGCTGGTCGAACTCGGCAATCGGAAGGCGCAGCATCCTCTGCACCAGTTGGCGTCGTGCCGAGAGCACCACGCTGGTGCCCGTGCGCTGCAGCAGGTAGTGCTGGATGCCGCTGACGATCGCCGACACGATCACGAGCGCGACGAGCAGCCAGACCAGGGGGCCGAGGCCCTTCCCTTTTTGCACGAAGCCGATCACCTGGCTCACCAGCAGCGGCTGGACCAGGCTGGTAGCGGCGCCGACCAGGCTCAGGGCGACGACGACGATCAGGATGCCGCGGTGCTCCGTGAGGTACGGCAACAGTTGGCGGAAGCTCGCGCGCGGTCCGTCGTCGGTGGGACGGCGGCCGAACAGGCCGCGGCGGGATTCGGGGGTCGGGCTGGCGGAACTCATGGTTCCACGCTAGTTCGCGCACGGCGCCCCGTCGTACTCCCGGCGGATACTGCCGATCACGCGTTCGCGCCCCGTCAGCTCTCTCGCATAGGGTCGAAGGGTGCCAATGCCCGTGATCGAAGCCCGCGACCTGCGTAAGACCTATCAAGAAGTGGCCGCCGTCGACGGTCTCTCCTTCGAGGTTGCACCCGGGGAGTCTTTCGGGCTGCTCGGTCCGAATGGCGCCGGCAAGTCGACGACGATGCGCATGGTCGGGGCCGTATCCACTCGCAGTGGCGGTGATTTGCGCATCTTGGGGCTCGATCCCGACGCGAACGGCCCCGAGATCCGCTCTCAGCTCGGCGTTGTGCCGCAGCAGGACAATCTGGATAGCGAGCTTCGGGTGCGCGAGAACCTGCTCGTCTACGGGCGCTACTTCGGCATCCCGCGGGCGCAAATCGCGAAGCGCGCAGACGAGTTGCTTGAGTTCGCTCAACTCACCGAGCGCGCCAAGGCGAAGGTCGACGAGCTGTCCGGTGGGATGAAGCGGCGTCTGACGATTGCGCGCGCCCTGATCAATGACCCGCGCATTTTGCTGCTCGACGAGCCGACTACCGGGCTCGACCCGCAGGCTCGCCACATCCTCTGGGACCGGCTGTTCCGGCTCAAGGAGCAGGGCACGACGCTCCTCCTCACCACGCACTACATGGACGAGGCCGAGCAGCTCTGCGACCGCCTGGTGGTGGTCGATAAGGGGCAGATCATGGCCGAGGGCGCGCCGTCGGCGCTCATTCAGAAGTACTCGACGCGCGAGGTGGTCGAGCTGCGGTTCGGCTCCGAGAAGAATGCCGATGCCGCGGTCACCCTGGCCGGGATCGGGGAGCGCATCGAGGTGCTTCCCGATCGCATCCTGATCTACACGGATGCCGGCGAAGCCGCGCTCGAGGCCGTAATAGCCCGCGGCCTCGAGCCCGTGACGAGCCTGGTTCGTCGTTCCTCCCTCGAGGACGTCTTTCTGCGCCTCACCGGCCGGAGCTTGATCGAATGACCGCGACCACGTCAGCGAGCCCCGCGGTCAGCTCGCCCGTCTCGGTGAGCGCAGCCCGCTCACGTCGCTTCGGCAGTTGGTACGTCGCCGAGCACAACCTGCGTCGGGTCAAGGGTTACGGCGGCACGATTCTTGCGACGGCGTTCGGCACCCCGGTGCTCTACATGGTGGCGTTCGGCGTCGGGCTCGCCAGCCTGATCACGGCGAACCTCGGCAACCATGCGGTCAACGGGGTGAGTTATCTCACCTTCGTCGCGCCGGCGTTACTCTGCGCGGCCGGGATCGCGGTCGCGTCCGAGGAGTTCACGTACACGATCATGATGGGGTTCAAATGGAACCCGATCTATTTCGGCATGAACGCGGCCCCCCTCAGCGGCCGCCAGATCATTAATGGCGTGGTGATCTTCGTCGCCATCCGCATGGTTGCGACCACGGCGATCTACTTCGTCATCACCTCACTGTTCGGGGCTGTCCCCCTGGCGGGCACTGGCTGGCTCTCCGTGCCGATCGCGATCTTGACCGGGCTCGCCTTTGGGATGCCGCTGATGGCATATAGTACGACCCTCACCGAGGATCGCGGTCAGTTCGCCTTGATCATGCGCTTCATCGTGTTGCCGATGACCCTGTTCAGTGGGACCATGTTTCCCCTCTCCCAACTGCCAGAGTGGCTGCGCTGGATCGCCTGGATCTCGCCGCTCTGGCACGGTGCCGAGGTGGCGCGCGTGGTCTCCTACGGCGCGGTGGTCGCGCCCTGGCTGATCCTCGTGCACCTCGCCGTGCTCGTCGTGCTCGCCGCGGTCGGGTGGGCGCTCGCCATCCGGAACGCCACGCGGAGGCTCGACAAATGACCGCGCTGTCGAACCGTCCCCCCGATGACGTGTACCTCCGTCGAGAGGGAGGTGTGCGCTCGTTGTACGCCGGCAACTCGCGTTCCGTCATGTACCGCGGGCTGCTCGCGACCAAGAGTTCGAACTACCTGGTCGTGCTCTCCGGTTTCTTCGAGCCGGTCTTCTACCTGCTCTCGCTCGGCATCGGACTCGGCAGATTCATCGGCACCGTCCAGGATGCCAACGGCCACCCGATCCTGTACGCCGCCTTCATCGCTCCGGCGCTACTGGCAGTATCCGCGATGAACGGGGCGATCTACGACTCGACCTGGAATGTCTTTTTCAAGATGCATTTCGGCAAGCTGTACGAGGGGATGCTCGCCACCAGTCTCGGACCGCTCGACGTTGCTCTCGGCGAGATCTCGCTCGCTCTGCTGCGCGGCGGACTGTATGCCACGGCGTTCATGGTTGTGATGCAGATCCTGGGGCTGAATCTCGCCTGGACCGCGATCCTCGCCCTGCCAGCCGTGTTGCTCATCGCCTTCGGCTTCGCGAGCCTCGGGATGGCGGTGACCAGCTACTTGAAGACGTTCCAGCAGATGGACTGGATCAACTTCATCCTGCTGCCGATGTTTCTGTTCTCGGCGACGTTTTACCCGCTGAGTGTCTACCCGCAGTGGCTTCAGTGGATCATCCAGGCGCTGCCGCTCTGGCAAGGCGTCGAGCTGATTCGCGGCTTGACCACCGGCGCTCTCAGCGTCGGGATGCTGTGGCACGTGCTCTACTTCGCGGTGCTGATCGTCGGCGGGCTGATCTTCACCACCCGGCGGTTGCGGTCGCTCTTCCTGGATTAGGCCCGGCAGCGACTTCGACGCCGGGGGTGATGTCAAGACCGATTCGGGCTCGCGAGTCGGGTGGGCGCAGAGCCAAGGCGGACTGCTCGAAGCTTGACCGCATGACACTCGTTCTCGGGCGAGGCGGTGACGCCGACAGTTGACCCCGGAGACGAGCAGTACGCGACGAACGACTAAACAACACCCTTGGTCAAAATGAACACACCAAATGGCACCGTCTCCAGGGTGTGCACGATCGCCTGCGCCTGCTTGGCGCGTTCGTAGAAGTCGAGGCGGCGGATGACGCCGAACTCGAGTGGCCGTCCGTCGTGACGGCGCGCCGTCTCGAGCACCGCCAACTGCATGTCGTTAGTGGCTGCCGGGTCGTTCTGCGGACCTATCCGTTCCAACGGCACGTCAACGGAGAGGTCGAGCGGGAACACCGTGAGAATCGCTTCGAACACCTCCACGATGCTCTCGCTATCGACACGAAGGGTCGGCACTCCTTGCGTGTACGACGGGAAGTTGCGGTCGGCGATGACCAGCTGGTCACCGTGCCCCAACTCGTCGAGCATCTTGAGCATGGCGCCGCTGAGCAGCGGGTTGATTCCTTTGAGCATGGGTTGAGGCTAGCTGCTCGCACAGTAGTGCGAGATGGCCTCGTACACCGTTGCCGCGACACCCGGGCCGACTTTTGCCGACGCCATGTATCCGGCAATGAACGACGCCCGGTAAACGGAATTTTCGAATCCGTCGGATATTGAAGCGGTTCTCGCGCACGCCTTGCCGGCCTCAGTGTTGACCGTGTCGGCCAGTGAGCGCAGCCGCGAGTCGCTCATCCCGGCGGCGGTCACGGCTGGGATGGTGTGCTTTTCGGACTCGAATACGACCTCCATGAGGCGGTACTCGCGATCCGTGAGCCCGTGCGTGTCGGCCGGCACGTCGGCGGCGGCGACCCACGGCGTGTCCCGCGCTGACCGGGGATCCGAGCGGCGGCAGAGAGCTAGCTGCCGAGCCCGCGCAAAGCGTGCACAGTGGAGAGCGCGGCCTCTGCTGCGCGACCGCCCACGTCTTCCTTCGAGCCCGGCAGCCCGGCCCGGTCGATTCCCTGCTGCTCGTCCTCCACCGTGAGCACGCCGAACCCGACCGGCTTGCCCGTCTCGAGGGCAACGCGGGTGAGGCCGTCCGTGGCGGCCGCCGCAACGAAATCGAAATGCGGAGTCTCGCCGCGCACGATCACACCGAGGGCGACCACGGCATCCGCACCCGCCTCGAGCACCGCTTTCGCGACCAGCGGCAACTCGAAGCTGCCGGCGACCTGCACGATCGACACCTCCGCACCGCTCGCGTCGAGCACGCGGTGCGCGCCAGCGAGCAGACCGTCGGCGATCTGGTGGTGCCAGAGTCCGGACACGATGGTGACCTTCAGGCCGGCGCCGTCGGTGTTCAGGGTGGGGTGGCCTTCGCCGCTCATCGGGGGCCTTCCTTGTACTGCAGTTCGGACTGGATAGGGGCGTCGACCGTCGCGTTCAGAAGCTTACGGGCGGGAAGCGCGTGGCCCATGCGGTCGCGCTTCGCGTCGAGGTAGGCCTCGTTGAACTCGCCGACTCCGACCACCAGCGGCACCAGCTCGGTGACGGTCACGCCGCGCTCGCGAAGCTGTCGCGCCTTCTCGGGGTTATTGCTGAGCAGGCGCACGCTCGAAATGCCGAGATCCTTCAGGATGCCAGACGCCGCTCCGTAGTCGCGCGCGTCGGCCGGGAACCCGAGCGCGAGGTTCGCGTCGATGGTGTCGAGCCCCTCCTCCTGCAGCTTGTACGCCTTCAGCTTGTTGACCAGGCCGATTCCCCGCCCCTCGTGACCGCGCAGGTAGATCACCATGCCACCCTGCTGCTGGACGGTATCGAGGGCCACCTGCAATTGCGGGCCGCACTCGCACTTGACGGAGCCGAACGCCTCGCCGGTCAGGCATTCCGAGTGCACCCGGACGAGGGTGCCGTTCTGCAGCTCGCCGCCGTTGGGACCCGCAGAAATGAACGCGACGTGATCCGTACCGGTCGAGCGGTCGCGGTAGGCCCGCACGCGGAACATGCCATGCTCGGTCGGCACGTTGGTCTCAACCTCGAAGGTCAAGCGCGACGACTCGGGGATCTCGACGATCGCTTGCGGGTCGGCCTCGCACTCGATGGCGATCATGAACCGAATCAGCGACTCGATCGTGATCACCGGAACTCCTTCGCGCTCACCGAGGGCGATCAGGCCGGGCAGGCGCTCCATCTCGCCGTCGTCGGCGACGATCTCCGAGATCGCCGCAACCGGGGTCAATCCGGCCAACTTCATCAGGTCCACGGCTGCCTCGGTGTGGCCATCGCGCTCGCGCACGCCGCCATCTACGGCTCGGAGGGGCAGGATGTGGCCGGGACGATGCAGCCGCTCCGGCGTCGACGTCGGGTCGGCCAGCACCCGAAGCGTGTGGGCCCGGTCAGAAGCGCTGATGCCGGTGCTGAGACGATCCGCGGCATCCACCGAGACCGTGTACGCGGTACCGCGCGGGTCCTCGTTGTGCTGCACCATCGGCGGGAGGGCGAGGCGGTCGGCGATCTCGTTCGTCATCGGGGCGCAGATGAAGCCGGAAGTGTGCTTCACCATCCAGGCCACCCACTCCTGGCTCGCGGACTCGGCGGCGATGATTACGTCGCCCTCATTCTCACGGCCCTCGTCATCGGCGACGATGACGGGGCGGCCTTCTCTCAGCGCCTGCAGTGCTGCGGGGATTTCGGCGAGGCTCATGCTCGTACTCCTTTATTCGCGTTCTCGACAGCGAGCAATCGCTGGACGTGACGGGCCAGGATGTCGGATTCGAGGTTGACCGCGTCTCCGGCTGCCTGTGCGCCGAGGGTGGTCGCTTCGAGGGTTTCGGGGATCAGGGAGACCTCGAACCACTGGTTTGGCTCGTCGGCGTCGCTGACGGCAGAAACCGTAAGGGAGATACCGTCGATTGCGATCGAACCCTTGCGCGTGACGAGACCGGCGAGCTCGTGCGGGAGGGCGAGTCGTACGACCCTCCAGGCCGAGCCATCCTCGACGGAGAGAATGGTGGTGAAACCGTCGACGTGGCCCTGCACGATGTGTCCGCCGAGGCGGGAGGACAGGGCGGCGGCGCGCTCGATGTTGACGCGATCGCCGGGGGTAAGGCGACCGACGGTGCTGGCCGTGATCGACTCGGCCATGACATCCGCGGTGAACCAGTCGGCGCCCTGGTCGATGACCGTGAGGCAGACGCCGCTGACTGCGATGGAGTCGCCGTGGCGAGCGTCGGAGGCGGCGATCGGCGCGCGCACGGTCAGGCGGGCGGCGTCGCCGTTCTGCTCCCAGGCGGTGACTTCGCCGAGTTCTTCGATGATTCCGGTGAACATTCAGTTCTCCTTGCTCGGGGTTGCTCGGGTTGCAGTGGTTGCCGGGGTGGCTAGGGTTGCCAGGTTGGCCAGGTTGGCCAGGTTGGCCAGGGTGGCCAGGATTGCCGGGGTGGCCAGGGTTGCCGGGTTGGCCGGGGTTGCGATCACGTGCAGGTCGTCCCCGAGCCGCTCGATCGTGGTGAGGCGGAGGCGGAGCGCCTGGCCGATGGTCGTAATGCCGAGGTCGCCGAGCGCGAGTTCGTCGCCGCCCAGTAGTACCGGAGCGAGGTAGATCGAGAACTCGTCGGCGAAACCGGCGGCAACGATGGCGCTCGCCAAGGTGGGTCCACCCTCGACATAGACGCGACGCAGTCCGCGGACATCGAGGTCGGCGAGGATCGCGGCGAGATCGCGGCTGTGCGTCTCGATCAGGCCCGCCGGATGCTGGCGCAAGCGGGCATCCTGGGGCACGTCACGCTCGCCGATGACGACCGGGACTGGCTGGTGGGCGAGGAGTTCGCCGCCGTCGCCTCGCGCGGTGAGGCTCGGGTCGTCGGCCAGCACTGTTCCGGTGCCGACCAGGATCGCGTCGCTTGACTCGCGCTCCTGGTGGACGCGCTGGCGCGAGCCCGTGCCGGTGATCCACTGGCTCGTTCCGTCGGATGCCGCGGCCCGCCCGTCGAGCGTCGACGCCCACTTCACCGTGACCCACGGCCGGCCGCGCGAGACCGCGGTGAGCCACGGATGGAGGAACGCCTCCGCCTCGTCGGCAAGCACGCCAGCGATCACCTCGACGCCAGCCCTGCGGAGTCGACGTGCGCCCCCGCCGGACGTCGCACCCGGGTCGGCGAGCGCGTAGACCACGCGCTCGACTCCGGCGTTCAGTAGCGCGACGGAACACGGACCCGTGCGCCCGGTGTGGTTGCAGGGCTCGAGGGTGACGACGGCGGTGAGCCCCGCGGCATCCGGGGCGCCGTTCGCGGTTGTCGGCAGCTTCGAGAGAGCGTCGGCCTCCGCGTGCGGGGTGCCCGCGCCGCGGTGCCAGCCCGCGGTGACTATCTCGCCCGCGGGGTTGAGGAGAACGCAGCCGACCCGCGGGTTGCCGCCCGTCAGCGGACCTTGCCCGGCGAGTTCGAGCGCGCGACGCATTGCCCGCTCGTACGGCTCATCACCTTGTCGGGTGCTGGCGCTCATCCGGTCCTCAGGTCTCGTTGGCGAGACGTATTCCGGGGTTGCCAAGCGTGGCATCGTCTCCGATCGCGGCCTCAGCGATCACTCACCGCGGCGCGCTCGGAAACGCGTGCTTCCTCCCATCCGGACTTTAACCGTCGGTCCCGGAGTTTCACCGGATCGGCCCCCCTCAACGTTCGAGAGGAGTTCGCGGACTTTACCGCCGGCTCGGACTTTCACCGACCCCGGAGCACGTGCTTCGTTTCACAGAATACAACGCCCGATCCCGAGCCGTATTCCCGGGCGGCGCAGAGCCCGGACGCAACTCAGGAATTTCCGACTTTCAGGACGCCAGATTGACCGCATCCTGGCCATTCCTCCTGAGTTACCGCCGCTGGTCGGGTGTCCACATTCCCGTTCGCTCGCTCGGCTCGTCGGTCGCGACTTCTACATCCTGCTCTCATGGATCACTTCACCACGCTGCAGCTGCTCACTCTGGGGATGACCGAGAAGCGGATTCGTTCCGCCGTTCATCACGGAGAACTCATCCGTGCGCGGCGCGGCCACTTTGCCCGACTGGGGGCCGATCCGGCATCTCTTGTCGCCGTGCGCGCGGGTGGCGCAGTGGCGTGCGTCTCGGAACTGCGACATCGCGGCGTGTGGGTTCTGGATTCAGAGGTGATTCACGTGCGGGTGCCCCGGAACTCATCACGGCTCAGCCGCACCGGTGAGACGGTGCATCGGCATTGGGACAGTCATGCGCCGTGCGACCGTGATCGCGTCCACGTTTCGCTCATCAGCGCGCTGGTTCAGGCATTCGGATGCCTCGACCATCGCGCATGGGTCGCTAGCGTCGACAGTGCGGTACACATCGGAGCCCTTCATCCGCGTCAGCTTGGAGAGTTGAGGGCGCGGCTCCCGGCGGCGGCATCCCAGCTTCTGCACCTCGTCGACGGCAGCGCGGAATCGGGCCTTGAAACCATCGTCCGGGTGATCGCGCGGGAGTTGGGTTTCCGAGTTCGCACGCAAGTTCGGGTGGAGGGCGTTGGACGGGTGGATCTCGTGATCGAGGAGTGGATAGTGGTCGAGACAGATGGGACTGCGTTCCACGATCAGGCGTTGAGCGCCAAGGACCGCCGACGTGATGCTCGACTCGTTGAGAGAGGGCGAACGGTACTTCGGCCGGGCTACTCCCTGATTGTCTTCGATCAGTCGGCCGTCGCTCGACAGCTCATCGGAGCGGTGTCGACTCATCGCAGGGTCGCCAACTCAGGAACGAAGGCCGCTCGCGCACGATCTCGCTTGGCTCGGCACGGCTTTTCCTGAGTTACCTCCCCGGAGGCGGGCGGCGGGAGGCGGGCAGCGGGCGGCGGGAAGCGGCACGCGGGAAGCGGCACGCGGGACGCGGCACGCGGCTCAGTGCTCAGACCGTCAGGTGCCAGGGCGTGGTGCGGGTGCCCTGAGCCGCTCCGATGCCCGCGACGACGGCCCTAGCGGCCGAGCAGCCCCGGCACTTCGTCCAGGCTCCGGATGACGGGCGCCCCCGCCGCGCGGCAGGTGGCGAGTTGCTCGTCTGTCGCCCCGCCCGGGCGGTCGAGCCACACGCCGAGGAGCCCGGCGGCGGAGGCACCCAACGCGTCCGTGGTGAGCCGGTCGCCAATGTAGACGGCGGACGCGGGCGCGACGCCGAAGACGTCGCACGCGTGGGCGAAGATCGCGGCATCCGGTTTGGCGGCGCCGAAGTCGCCACTCGCGATCGTGTGCTCGATCCGCGGCAGCAAGCCTGTGCCGCGCAGCTTGGCCGTCTGGGAGGTGAGGTCGCCGTTGGTGATCAGCCCGATCCGCAGCGGTGAGGGCCCGGATGTCAGCGCGTCCAGGCAGGGGAGTGCGTCGCCATGAAGGGTCCAGCTCTTCACGTAGTGCGCGAGGTAGCCCTCGAACCAGGCGTCGGCCTCGTCGTCCGTCTCCAACGAGACACCGTACGCCGATACGAAACCGCGTGCGCGGGCTCGACGCTGCCCCGCGAAGTCGAGTTTGCCGGAGAGGTAGCGGTGGTACTCGATTTCTTCGATTGCGCTCCAGCGCGCGTACTCGGTGGCGCGGTCGGCCGCGGCGATGTCGTCACGGAGCTCGGACCGGTGCGCAGCCAGGCCCAGCTCGACCGCTCGGCGATGGGCGAAGAGGGTGTCGTCGAGGTCGAACAATGCGACACGGATTGCTGGCCGAGTGCTCACAGCGGCCAGCCCTGCTTGATGCCACAGTTGCAGCCGCCGTTGCAGTTGCAGTTGCAGTCGTCCACGGCGGAGTCGACGTCTGCGCCCGGCGGTAACGACAACAAGAGTCGTTCGCTCCTCAACTCGACCGGCAGCACTTGGGGCCCTACACCCGCGGGAGAAAGCCGACGCGGTCGTAGATCCGCCGCAGCGTGTCGCTCGCGATGGAGTCGGCGCGCTCGGCGTTCCCGGTGAGGACGCGATCCAGTTCGGCCGGATCGGCCAGCAGCTCCAACGCGCGCGACCGCACCGGGGCGAACGTCTCGACCACGGCATCCGCGGTCTCCGATTTCAGGTCACCGTAGCCGCGACCGGCGAACTCCGATTCCAATGACGGGATCGACGACCCGCCGAGGACGGACAGCAGGGTGAGCAGGTTCGACACGCCGGGCTTCGAGGCCGGGTCGAAACGGATGTCCCGCTCGGTATCCGTTACCGCCGACTTGATCTTTTTCGCGGTTACCTTGGGGTCGTCGAGCAGCCAGATGATCCCGTTCTCGCTCTCGCCCGATTTGGACATCTTGGACCCCGGGTTCTGCAGGTCGTAGATCTTCGCAGTCTCTTTCGGGATCCGCGCCTCAGGCACAGCGAAGGTCGCGCCGAAGCGCGAGTTGAAGCGCTGGGCGAGGTCGCGAGTCAGCTCGACGTGCTGGCGCTGATCCTCGCCGACCGGCACGATCGCGGTGTCGTAGAGCAGGATGTCGGCCGCCTGCAGGATCGGGTACGTAAACAATCCGACGCTGGTCGAGTCCGTGCCCTGTTTGGCTGACTTGTCTTTGAACTGGATCATGCGGCCCGCCTCGCCGAAACCGGTGATCGTGTTGAGCACCCAGGCCGCTTCGGCGTGCGCGGGCACCTGCGACTGCACGAACAGGATGCTGGATGTCGGGTCGATCCCGGCGGCGATGTACTGCGCGGCTGTGCGGCGGGTGGCCTCACGGAGTTTCACCGGATCCTGCGGGACGGTGATCGCGTGCAGGTCGACGACGCAGAAGATCGCGTCGTACTCGGTCTGCAACTGCTTCCACTGCAGCAGCGCGCCGATGTAGTTGCCCGCGTGAAGCGATTCAGCCGACGGCTGCATGCCCGAGAAGAGTCGGGGCTTGGTCATTTCGGGGTCCTTAGAGTTCGTAGTCGACGACGACGGGCGCGTGATCCGACCATCGCTCGTCGTAGCTTGCCGCGCGATCCACCGAATAGTCGCGGGCGAGAGCCGCCAGTGCCGGGGTCGCGAGCTGGTAGTCGATGCGCCATCCGGTGTCGGTGTCGAAGGCCTGTCCCCGGTTGGACCACCAGGTATACGGCCCCGGCACCTCGCCGGCGAACCTGCGGCCCAAGTCGACCCAGCCGAGGCCGGCGCCGGCGTTATACGATTCGTCGCCCTCTGCTCCCAGGATGCGGTCGAAGTATGCGCGCTCCTGCGGCAGGAAGCCGGCACGCTTCATGTTGCCCTTCCAGTTCTTGATATCGAGGGTACGGTGGCCGACGTTGAGGTCGCCCATGATGACGGCCAAAGGATTGTGCTCGAGCAGCTCCGGGAGTCG
>JAYWDH010000123.1:0-4941 GCA_043779945.1 Microbacteriaceae bacterium | reverse complement strand
CCAGATGGTCGACAAGCACAGCAATGCGCCGCTCCGGCCCCGGTCTCACCTCTCGGAGCACCTCGACCAGGTGGTCGACGCCTTCGAGATACTCGACGACCACTCCTTCGACACGCAGGTCGGTCCCCCAGACCTTCTCGACGAGCTCGGCATCGTGACGGCCCTCGACGAAGATGCGACTTCCCCGGGCGACCCGGGCGCGTCTCGATGCCGGGGAGACGGATCCGGATGCCGTGCGCAGCTGGTTCGAACGCAGCGCTGCGGCCGTCGGGGCGCGCAGCACGACCGCTATGCCGTCGACCAGGAACCCCGCGCCGAGTGGGAAGATGCGGCGCTTGCCGCGGCGATCCTCCAGCTCGACGGTTCCCTTCTCGATGCGAGTTACCGCCCCCACGAATCCGCGGTCTGCGAGCTCGACGACCAGCTCGAGCTCGGCATCCACGGTCGGCGTCACGCGGGCAGCAGCTGCGGCACGAGCCGACGCGAGCACGTCGGGTCCGTAGCGATCGAGCGGCTCAGGCAAATGACAGCGCGAACAGGACGAACAGGACCACCCAGCCAATGAGCACGGTCAGCAGGGTCACCAGACCCACCGGCCACGCGCGCCGGCGCTGCACGATCAGGAAAATAGTGACAGCCGCGCCAAGCACGGCAAGCAGGGCCAGGGCCGCACCTCCACCGATGAGGGCAGCCGGGTTGACCAGCGGATCCCGGTATCCGTCCCGGATCGCCAGCGTGATCAGGTCGAAGACGGCGCCGATCAGGTACGCCCCGAGCGCGGCAATCAGCAACACGACCGACAGCGCGATGTTGCCGAACGAGTGCCGCCGCACTTGCTTCGCCACGGTCTGCGGAACGCGGCTCGTGGTGGATTGCGTCGACTGCGTCACGCCGTCACCAGGGTGCCAATCTTCTCGCCGCGTAGCGCCTTGGTGATGTTGCCCGCGGGCTCCATGCCGAAGACGACCATGGGCATCTTGTTGTCCATGCTGAGGCTGAAGGCGGTGGAGTCGACCACCTTCAGCCCCTGTACAAGGGCCTCCTGGTAGCTGAGCGTCTCGAGTTTGCGCGCGGTCGGGTCGGTCTTCGGATCGGCAGTGTAGACACCGTCGACGCCGTTCTTCGCGACCAGCACGGCATCGGCGCCGATCTCGAGCGCACGCTGGGCGCTGACCGTGTCAGTCGAGAAGTATGGCAGCCCGGCGCCGGCGCCGAAGATGACGATGCGACCCTTCTCGAGATGTCGCTCGGCGCGCCGCGGGATATATGGCTCGGCGACCTGGGTCATCGCGATCGCCGACTGCACGCGCACCTGCGCGCCTGCCTGCTCCAGGAAGTCCTGCAGCGCGAGCGCGTTCATGACCGTGCCGAGCATGCCCATGTAGTCGGCCCGGCCGCGCTCCATGCCGCGCTGACTGAGCTCCGCCCCACGGAAGAAGTTGCCCCCGCCCACCACCACGGCGATCTCGACGCCGTCAGGATCGTTCGCGTCCCTCGGAGCGGCTTCGGCGATCTCCTTCGCGATGCCGGCGACGATGTCGGGGCTCAGGCCGAGGGATCCCCCGCCGAAGGCCTCACCCGACAGCTTCAGTAGTACGCGGCGGCGGCGATCGGTCATAACGGTCCTCCAGCGGGGGTGTGCGGCCGCGCGGCGGACGCGGAGCTCGGTCCAGGCTACCCTGGGCGCGGCCGCTCACGGCCGCTGCGATTCACGCGAACGGATCGTTAAGACGCGTCAACTCGAGGCTGCGCAGCCAGAGCTCACGCCGCGCCACCGGGTCGAAGGCCTGCTCGTGGGGCTCCGCCTCGCGTTGCCGGTCGTAGAACCGACCCGTCTTGCCGTCCAGCGCCGGATCGACCGCAAGGCGGGCCGTAGCATCCACTCCAGCCTCGAGAGTGTCGATCGAGTGCGCGTGCTCCGCAAGCACCATCTTGGTCGGCATGAAGGTCGAAGGATGCAGGCTGTTCACGGTGATCTCCGACGCCGGCAGCTTGCGCGCCAACTCCATGCCAAACATGATCTGCGCGAGCTTGGACTGCCGGTACGCTCGCTCTCCTGTGTAGTGCTTGGTGAGCATCAGGTCGCCGAAATCGAGGGGTTGCTGGCCGAGCGATGCCACCATCACGATGCGGGCCGGGCCCTCAGAGCGGGCCACGCGCATCCGGGGAATGAGCCCCATGGTGAGTCGGAATCCCGCGAGGTAGTTCACCGCGAACCGCAGCTCGTAGCCGTCGGCGCTCGTACTGCGCTGGCGTCCGGCGGGCTCACCGGAACCGATACCGGCGTTATTGACCAGAACGTCGAGGCGATCGGTCATGCTCGCGACGTCCTCGGCGAGCTGCGCTACCTGTCGCAGCTCGGCCAGATCGGCGAGCACCGCTCGCGGGCGCTCGGCCCCGGATGCCGCGATCTCATCCACCGCAGTGGCGAGCCGCTCGGCGTCCCGCCCGTGCAGGATCAGCCGGGCGCCGCGGGACGCCAGGCGATCCGCCAGCGCCCGCCCGAGTCCGTCGGTGGCGCCAGTGATGAGGATGACGGATTTTTCGGCCACGCGAATCAGCCTAATCGTGGAACGCGAAAGGCCCCCGAGCGGTGCTCGAGGGCCTTCGTGTTGCGTGAAGCGTTCAGGCGCCCACCTTGAACCTGGCGAAGCCATTGATCGTCAGCTTGGCGTCGGCAACGACCTTGCCGACGCTCAGCTTGTTATCCCGGGCGTAGTCCTGCTCGAGCAGGGCGACCTGCTTGAAGAAGGCGCCCACTCGACCCTCGATGATCTTCGGCAGAGCCGCCTCCGGCTTGCCCTCCTCGCGGCTGATGGTCTCGACGATGCGCCGCTCGTTCTCCACCTCGGCCGGCGGCACGTCGCCGCGCGACAGGTACACCGGGTCAGCGAACGAGATGTGCTGGGCGATGCTTCGAGCGGTCTCCGTGTCGTCGCCGGCATACGCCAGAACGACACCGATCTGCGGCGGCAGGTCTTTGCTCGTGCGGTGCAGGTACACGGCATAGTGGTCACCGCTGAGCCGCACGATGCGGCGCAGCTCCACCTTCTCGCCCAGGGTGGCGGCCTGGTCCTCGATGAGGGAACCCACGGTGCCAGCGCCCGCCTTCGTGGCGAGGGCGGCATCAACCGTCTCGGCACCCGAGTCGGCGAGAGCCTGCGCGATGCTGGCGGCCAGTGCGATGAACTTCTCGTTCTTCGCGACGAAGTCGGTCTCGCAGGCGAGCTCGAACATCGTGACGGCGGTCGCGCTCTCGACGACGGACACGAGGCCCTCGGCGGTGGAGCGGTCGGCGCGCTTGGCGTTGCCCTTCGCGCCCTTGAGACGCAGGATCTCGACGGCCTTCTCGATGTCCCCCTCGGCTTCGACGAGGGCGTTCTTGGTGTCGACCATGCCGGTCCCCAGGCGCTCGCGTAGGGTCTTGACGTCTTCCAGGCTGAAGTTGGCCATGGATGTGTTCCTTACTGGATCGGGGTGGTGCGTTGGCGGAAAGAGTTACTTGGCGGCGGGCTTGGCCGCAGCCGGCTTCTTCGCGGCTTTCGGGGCGGCGGACGCCTCGTCGCTCGGCTCTGAAGGGACGACTTCCTCGGCCCCAATGCGGGCCTCGGTCTCCTCGTCGGTCTCCGGTGCGTGGTGAATCACGACCGTCGGGTCGGCACCGGCAGTGGCCTCGGCGAGCGCCGCGGCATCCGCGTCGTTCTCCTCGGTCGGGACCTGGGCCGCGATGATCTCGGCGATATCTTCGGCCTTCTCGGCCGGAGTCTCGTGGGTCTGGTCGACCGCTTCGATACGCTCCGCGGTGCTCTGCGGAGTCTCGCTGGACTCGAGAAGCTCGCGCTCCCACTCGGCGAGCGGCTCGACGGCGCTGACGTTGCCCGCCTCTTCGGGCTTCTGGTGGCGCTGGATGAGGCCCTCGGCGACGGCGTCGGCGATGATGCGGGTCAGCAGGCCCACCGAACGGATCGCGTCATCGTTACCCGGGATCGGGTACTGGAGCTCGTCGGGGTCGGCGTTGGTGTCGAGAATGCCGATGACCGGGATACCAAGCTTCGTGGCCTCGTTGACCGCGAGGTGCTCGCGCTTGGCGTCGACGACCCAGACGGCGGACGGGGTCTTCGTCAGGTTGCGGATTCCACCCAGGGTCTTGTGAAGCTTGACCAGCTCGCGCTTCTGGATGAGGAGTTCCTTCTTCGTGAAGCCCTTGCTGGTGTCGCTGAAGTCGATCTCCTCGAGCTCCTTCATCCGCGCGAGGCGCTTGGACACCGTCTGGAAGTTGGTGAGCAGACCACCGAGCCAACGCTGGTTGACGTAGGGCTGACCGACACGGGTCGCCTGCTCGGCGATGGCCTCCTGGGCCTGCTTCTTGGTGCCGACGAACAGGATGGTGCCGCCGTGGGCGACCGTCTCCTTGACGTAGTCGTAGGTGGTGTCGATGTGTTTCAGCGACTGCTGGAGGTCGATGATGTGGCTGCCCGACCGCTCGGTCAGAATGAAGCGCTTCATCTTCGGGTTCCAGCGGCGGGTCTGGTGTCCGAAGTGGACGCCACTGTCGAGAAGCTGGCGAATGGTGACGACGGCCATGGTCGTTTGTCCTTTTCTTGCGTGCGGGTTTTGAGGCGCACGCCATATTGGGCAGGCTCTCGCTTGCGATTTCTCAGTTGTTCGCCGCGGACCCGATGGTCGGCGGTCCCTGGTACCCGGGCACACATCCACGTGCCCGATTCTTGACGGAACCGAGTTGACTGAAGGAGGTGGAGGCCGGTGCCGCGAAGGTGGACGATTTCTCGACCGTGACTTCGCGTGGGCACGCGTAGTCGCCCCGCCTCAGCGGAGCGCATCTCTCACTGTAGCAGTTGGGCGGGATTCCAGCCCTTCCCCGACGATTCGGCGGCCGGCCCTCCACCCCCGCGCCTACGGCGTCCCGGTCGGTGGCCGAGT
>JAYWDH010000122.1:0-4959 GCA_043779945.1 Microbacteriaceae bacterium | reverse complement strand
TAGCTGACCGATCGGTCAGGGTCTGACCGATCGGTCAGACTCGGGGGGAATGCTCAGCGACGCATCACCGCGGCGCCGCGTCTGTATGTCACCCGAGTGCAGATCGCGAGAGTTGGGTGCGCACGATACCGTGGTCACGACCATTTGGAGGAGCCGTGCGCAAGTTCTTGTTCAGCGCCAGCGTTCTGAGCGCTGTCCTCAGCGGCGTGAGCGTGGCGCGGACCACCAGGAGCGGTCCGCGCGATTGGCGCTTGATCCTGCAGTGGATAATCTGGGGCGCCTCGGTGGCGATCGCTGTCGGCACGGTCATCGAGAAATCGAACGACACGGAGGACTACTGATCATGTATGGACCCATCGACTTCGGCCACGGCGCACTCGCCGTTCTCAATGCGGTCGTCGGCGTCATCGGATCAGTGATCCTGTTCGGGCTCATCGTCGTGGTGTTGTTCTTCCTGATCCGCTTCCTCATCGTGGGGACGAAGGCGGCACAGCTCTACCTGGACACCCATCGCCGCGCGGCGGATTCTGCGACACCCCCACCCACACCGACACCGACACCGACACCGACGTCCACTGCGCCGCCGCAGTCCACAGCACCACCGACGTCCACGGCGACTATGCCGACCGTCCCGACCGTCGTGATTCCGGCCACTCCGCCAGCAACTACCCCGGCGGCGCCGGTGAAACCCGTTGCGAAGCCGCGCACTCCCCGAACCCCTCCGACGCTGAAGCCCTAGCCGAGGAAGCCGCGCAACAGCGCACCCGAGCCGTCGAGATGTTCGCGCATCGCCTCGGCAGCGGCGTCCGCGTCCCCGGCCAGAATGGCCAGCACGATCGCCTCATGCTGCCGGTTCGAGTGCTCGATGTTGCGTGGCAGCAGCGGGAAGCTGTCGAGCAGCTCGTTGATCCGGCTGCGGTTGTCGGCCACGAGGGTAACGAGCGACGGCACCGCCACCGCCTCGGCGATCGTGAGGTGCAGCCGCGAGTCCAGGCGACGGTAGTCGGTGGTCCCGGATGCCGCGACCTCTCGCAGTCGCGTCCACAGCGCCTTGCGTTCCGCCGCGTCGAGGCTGCGCGCGGCGGCCGCGCGAGCCGCCCCGACCTCGAGGATGTCGCGCAAGCCGAGAATGTCGTCCAACTCGGCGCCCGTGGGCATCGTCGTGGGGCTGGCAGGCGGAAGCGGAAGCGGCTCGGTGACGAAGGTGCCACCGTAGCGGCCGCGGCGGGACGTCAGGTAGCCGGCGTGTGCCAACTCCCGAATCGCCTCCCGCACGGTGTCGCGGCTGACCGAGAAGCGCAGCGCTAGTTCGCGCTCGGAGGGGAGCGCCTGGCCGGGCGCGACCACGCCGAGGCGGATGGTCTGCATCAGGCGCGCGACGGTGTCCTCGAGAGAGTTGCCGCTGCGAACTGGACGGTAGACGGCGTCGTCGACGAGAGATCCGCGCACCGTTTCGGCGTCGGCGTGATCATCAGGCGGATCAGAGCGGGGTGACATATGCCGCGCTGATCCCGCCGTCGACCATGAAGGTCGACGCCGTGATGAAGCTGGCGTCGTCGCTGGCGAGGAAAGCCACCGCGGCGGCGAGTTCCTCCGGCTCAGCGAAGCGTCCCACCGGCACGTGGATGAGGCGCCGCGCCGCGCGCTCCGGATCCTTCGCGAACAACTCTTTGAGCAGTTGCGTGTTCACCGGCCCCGGGCAGAGAGCGTTGACCCGGATGCCTTGCCGCGCGAACTGCACGCCGAGCTCTCGGGTCATGGCGAGCACGCCGCCCTTGGACGCCGTGTACGAGATCTGCGAGGTGGCCGAGCCGAGCACCGCCACGAACGACGCTGTGTTGACGATCGAGCCCTTGCCCGCCGGAACCATGTGCCGAAGCGCCGCCCGGGAGCAGAGGTAAACGCTCGTGAGGTTGACGAGCTGCACTCGATCCCAGGCGTCGAGCTCGGTGGTCTCGATTGAGTCGTCGTCTGGCGGTGAGATTCCCGCGTTGTTGAAGGCGATGTCGACGGAGCCGTAGGTGGACGCGGCGGTGTCGAACAGGGCGTCCACCTGCGCCTTGTCGGTAACGTCGGCCCGGACGAAGAGGCCATCGACCTCGGCGGCCGCCGCCTCTCCAAGCGTCGGATCGAGATCCCCGATCACGACTTTCGCGCCCTCCGCGGCGAAGCGTCTCGCGGTTGCAAAGCCGATGCCGCCCGATCCGCCGGTGATGACGGCCACCTTGCCGGCGAGGCGCTGAGTGAGGTCAATCTTGTCGATGGGCATGGGGTGCTGTGCTCCTAGCTGGCGAAGAAGACGTTCTTGGTGTCGGTGAAGGCGAGGGCGGCATCCGGGCCGAGTTCGCGTCCGAGGCCGCTCTGCTTGGCCCCGCCGAACGGGGTCGTGTAGCGAACCGAGGAGTGCGAGTTAACCGAGAGCGTGCCCGACTCGATGGCCCGGCTGACACGGATGGCGCGCCCCAGATCGTTGGTCCAGATTGAGCCCGAAAGGCCGTACACGCTGTCGTTCGCAAGCCGGATGGCATCCCCCTCGTCGTCGAAGGGGAGCACACTGACCACCGGTCCGAATATCTCATCGACGGCGACGCGCGCGCGACTCGACTCGGGCAGCAACACGGTCGGGGCCATCCAGTAGCCGGGGCCGCTCGGGGCGGAGCCACTGAAAGCGACCGGGGTCCCGTCGCCCAAGAACGACTCGACCGAGTCGAAGTGCGCCTTCGAGACGAGTGGACCCATCTCGGTGGACTCCTCCCCCGGCAGACCGACCTTCACCGCCTTGACGGCAGGCTCGAGCAACTCCAGGAAGCGATCGAACACACTGCGCTCGACCAGGATCCGACTGCGCGCGCAGCAGTCCTGCCCGGCGTTGTCGAACACCGCGCCCGGTGCGGCGACCGCGGCTCGCTCCAGGTCGGAGTCCGCGAAAATGACATTGGCGCTCTTGCCGCCGAGCTCGAGGGTGACCGGTTTGACCTGCACCGCGCATCCGGCCGCCACCTGCTTGCCCACTGCGGTCGACCCGGTGAACACGATCTTGCGCACCTGCTCGTGGGTGACGAAGCGCTCGCCGACCACCGAGCCGCGGCCGGGCAGCACCTGGAAGAGGCTTTCAGGCAATCCGGATTCGAGGGCAAGTTCGCCGAGGCGGATTGCGGTGAGGGGCGTCCAATCTGCGGGCTTCAGCAGCACCGCGTTGCCCGCGGCGAGCGCCGGAGCAAAGCCCCATGAGGCGATCGTCATCGGGAAGTTCCAGGGCACGATCACGCCAACGACGCCAAGCGGTTCGTGGAAGGTCACGTCGATGCCACCCGCCACCGGGATCTGCTGACCGATCATGCGCTCGGGTGCCCCCGCGTAGTAGTCGAGCACGTCGCGCACGTGACCGGCCTCCCAGCGGGCCGAGCCAATCGGATGCCCGGAGTTCAGCACCTCGAGAGCGGCGAGCTCCTCGACTGCCGTGTCGACGGCTGCGGCGAACCGCCGAAGCGCGCGAGCCCGATCAGCGGGAGCCAATGCCGCCCAGCGCGTCTGCGCCGCGACCGCGCGCCGCACCGCCGCGTCGACCTCGTCGCGCGTGGTGTGTGCCACCTCGCGGATCACCGTCTCGTCGGCCGGGTTGATCAGGGTGGTCGTCTCGCTGGTTGAGTCTGTCGAAACCCCGCTCATGACCGGCTCTCCTGTTTCTCGACACGCTCGATCTCGACACGCTCGATCAGCGCGTACGCGCGGGCCGCATCGATGAGGCTCTCGAACAGGCGGGCGTCCTCGTCGGCATCCTGCTCCGGATGCCACTGCACCCCGACACCGAACGGCACGCCATCGAGCTCGACGGCCTGCACGACCCCGCCGCCCGAGTGGGCCGTGACCAGCAGCCCCTCCCCCAGTTCTTCGATGGCCTGGTGGTGGTAGCTCTGCACCGCATGGGAACCGGCACCGATGATCGCCGCGATCTGCGATCCGTGCTCCACCTCGACCCGGTTGATTTTGAAGACCCCGTTCGCTCCGGTGTAACGCTCGTCCCCGATCACCTCGGGCAGGTGCTGATGTAGCGTGCCGCCGCGGTTGACATTCAGCACCTGGATGCCGCGGCAGATCGCCAGGAACGGCACCTCGGCGACGATCGCAGCCGTCAGTAGCGCGTCATCCCAGTCGTCGCGGAGTCGACTCGGCGGGTCAGCCATCAGGTGCGCGTTCGCCCCGTACCGGCTGGCCTCGACGTCGAGGCCGCCGGCGATGATCAACCCGTCGAGCCGCGCCATGACCTGCTCCGCCACCCCGCCATCGAGCGGCTGCGGCGGCAGCAGCACCGGGATTCCGCCCGCACGCTCGACCGCCGCGAAGTACACCTCGGGCAGGAACGCCGCCTGCACATCCCAGACGCCGGTCTGAGCGCGCTGCAAGTACGTGGTGAGGCCGATGACGGGACGACGGGCCGGTTGAGTAGCACCGGGGACGCGTGTCGAGGTCTCGAGACGTCCGCTTTGCGGACTTCTCGACCGACGGGAGTCAGAATCGTTCGAAGCCACGAATACGCTCCCAGTCAGTGATGGCCGCATCGAAAGCCTTCAGCTCGACGCGCGCGTTGTTCAGGTAGTGCTCGATCACCTCGGGACCGAAGGCCTCCTGCGCGACCGCAGAGTGCCCGAACAGCTCCGCGGCATCGCGAAGGTTCGTGGGCAAGCGCGGGGCTTCGGAGTCGTAGGCATTGCCCTCGAAGATCGGCTCCAACTCGAGCTCGTTCTCGATGCCGTAGAGGCCGCCGGCGATCAGCGCGGCAACCGCCAGGTACTGATTGACGTCACCGCCGGGCACCCGGTTCTCGACGCGGAGGCCCTGGCCGTGACCGACCACGCGCAGCGCGCAGGTGCGGTTGTCGATGCCCCAAGCGATCGCGGTCGGTGCGAAGCTGCCCTCCACGTAGCGCTTGTATGAGTTGATGTTCGGGGCGAAGAACAG
>JAYWDH010000121.1:0-4986 GCA_043779945.1 Microbacteriaceae bacterium | reverse complement strand
ACCCGTTGCGCTGCGACTACTCCCGCGGGAGTATGCGCTCGGCTACCTCGCCTGGCTCGCAATCCTGGATTCAAGCGCCTCGATGCGGTCCAGCAGAGCGCTGGTCGCGGCATCCTGTGCGGCAAGGTGGCGCTGGATCTCCAGCATCCTTGTATGTCGCGTTCGCCCTCGCGAAATCGCGCTGACTCAGGATTCGACACAGCCTGCGGATGGCACCGCGTGTGATCTCGCCCGATTCTCGGAGGGACGTCCGCCCGCCGCGACCGCGCGGTAGGTCATCGTCGGCGAGACCGGCGAAACAGTGGGTATCGAAGTGCTCCGGTTCCCTGAGATCGGATCTGCCACCACGTTCTCCCGGACGGCCCCAAGGCGACTCTCCGTGATCGTCGGGATGCGGGAACTTCGCAATCCCGAGTCGGCCGTCGTCGAATCGGATGGATGCTTTGGGCCGCGCCCCGCCGAGCGAGCCGGTGCCGGCGTCGACAAGCCTTTTGATCGCGGACAGTTCGTCGTTGGCGGCGACGTCATCGGATGCGCGCAGCAATTCTGGAAGCCGAATGAGTTTGGGGACGTCGGTGCCGCTGTTCGTGAATGTCCCACCGCCTGCGGCGAATCGGATCGCTCCGTGCCGAGTGGAATCGCTTACTGCGAGCAGGTAGTCCACGTCATCGAGCGCCTCCGCGCGCCTCCCGTCCTCGCGGGCCTTCGCGATCTCTTGCTTTTCAACGAGTTGGCGACCCCAGCGATCCGAAGCCGAATCGGAGAACGCCCCCGGTGGACCGGCTACATGCTGCGCGCCGACAACTAATGGCAATGCCGGGTCCAGCGAATAGGCCAGCTTGTTCCCCAAGAACTCCGGCGTATAGCTGAAAGTCGTGCTCGGCCTCCCGCGGCCTCGCGTGAAGAAAGCTGTGCCCGCATGCAAGGTGCTGGGATCTTGATCGACATGGACCTCGACCCGAGCCATCCGTCCGACTACCTGCCCGTTGAAATGTGCGCACATGTTTCACGAAGCTTCACGATGCCTCATGCCAACCCGTGAACACCCCATCGAAATCGCATCAAAAGGCGATTCCGGCGATCCCCGGACACAAAGAATCCCCGGAATCTCAACGATTACGGGGATTTTGCTCCCCCACTTGGACTCGAACCAAGAACCTACCGGTTAACAGCCGATTGCTCTGCCAATTGAGCTATGGAGGATCACTGCGAACAGCCCCGTCAGCCTAGCAAAAGTTCGAGGGGTGCTCTGCCCCATCCGAGACGCCTCGGTCACGCGGAGAGCGCGGCGAGGCGCTCGACGTAGGGATGAAGCGGATTCCGCAGCACCTCATCCACTTGGCCATATCCGACCAGCAATCCAGCGTGCATCACCGCGATCTGCTCGGTCATGGTGCGGAGTTCGCGCAGGTCGTGCCCCACCACGAGCGCGGAGAACGAACGTTCCCGCTGCAGGTCGGCGATGACGGTCAGGATACGGCCACGTACCAGCACGTCCACGCCCATCGTCGGGTCGTCGGCAACCAGCAGCGCCGGCTCCAGGATGAGCGCCCGCGCCAGCGCGATGCGCTGCCGCTGACCGCGGCTGAGTTCGTGCGGGTACTTGTTCAGCACCGCAAGCGGGAGCCGGACCGCGTCGACCAGCGTGGCCACCGCGGCCCCGGCATCCAGGCGATCGAAGCGGCGATCACGCTGGTAGATCGGCTCGGCCACGTTCTCGCCGACAGTCAGGTGCGGTTCGAGGGTGGAGCCGCCGTCCTGCGGCAGGTAGCCCACCTTGAGCGACAGACTGTCGAGCCGGCGCGATGTGGTGCTGCGCAGCTTCTCGCCGAGCACCTCGAGAGTGCCTCCGATGATGCGCGGGGCCTCCCGTTCGCCTGGCATGGTCTGAGCCGCGACCGCGCGCGCCAGCGTGCTCTTGCCGGATCCCGCCTCGCCCACGATGCCCAGGATGCCGCCGACCGGGATCTCGAAGCTCACGCCGCTCACCGCGGCGCTGCCATCGCTGTATGCCAGCGAGAGATCGGCAGCCTTGACGGCGATTCCGGCATCGGAGCGCACTTTTGTCGTCACCTAACTGCCCTCCCTGATGTTGCGTGCTCAGCGGCGATGCGAGCGTTCCGCCGCGCGGCCTGCTCGACGGGATCGGGCACCGGCAGCGAGGCCAACAGGCGCTTCGTGTATTCGTCTTGGGGGTTGCCGAGCAGCTGCGCGGTCGGTCCCTCTTCGGCGATCACGCCCTGGTGCAGCACCACCACGCGATGCGCGAGCTGGTCGACGACCGCGAGATCGTGTGTGATGAAGAGGGTCGCAAAGCCGAACTCGCCCTGCAGCTCGGCGAACAGTTCGAGCACACGCGCCTGCACCGAGACGTCGAGCGCGCTGGTGGGCTCGTCGGCGATCAGGAGCTTCGGATTGAGCGCGAGGGCACGGGCGAGCGAGGCCCGCTGGCGCTGACCGCCGCTCAGCTCGTGCGGAAAGCGGTCCCCAAAGGCCTTCGGAAGCTGTACAGCCTCGAACAGTTCGTCGACGCGGCTGCGGGCCGCGGCAGGACTCTCAGCGAAGCCGTGCACGACGAGCGGCTCAGCGACGCAGTTCGCGATGGTGAGCAGCGGGTTGAAGCTGGTGCCGGGATCCTGGAACACGAAGCCCAGTTCGCGCCGCAGCGGTCGGAAGCTCCGCTCACGCACCCCGCGCATCTCGGTGCTCAGCACGCGCAGGGAGCCACCTGAGACCCGGGTGAGACCCGCGATCGCGCGCCCGATGGTGGTCTTGCCCGAGCCGCTCTCGCCGACCAGGCCGAGCACCTCGCCAGGCGCGATCGAGAAATCGATCCCATTCACGGCACGGAAACCGGATCGCCCGAAACGGCCGGGATACTCGACGACAAGACCCTTCGCCTCGACGACCGCGGCCTCCTTCGAGGCGGCGACCAGTGGACGGTCGATGATCTCGAGGCGCGGGACCGCGGCCAGAAGGCGCTTGGTGTACTCGTGCTGCGGCGCCGCGAACAGCTCGCGCGAGGGCGCCGTCTCGACGATCTTGCCGTTCAGCATGACCGCGACGCGGTCTGACAGATCGGCGACGACGCCCATGTTGTGGGTGATGAGCACGATCGCCGTACCGGTCTCATCTCGCAGCTGCCGCAGCAGATCGAGGATCTCGGCCTGCACCGTCACATCCAGTGCGGTGGTCGGCTCATCGGCCACGATCACCGACGGGGCGAGGGCGAGGGCCATCGCGATGACGATGCGCTGCTTCTGGCCACCCGAGAACTGGTGCGGATAGTCGTCGACGCGGCGAGTGGGCTCCGGGATGCCGACACGCGTCAGCATCTCGATCGCTCGGGCCCGTGCGGCCCGCTTGCTGTACTTTCCATGTGCGCGGAGCCCCTCGGCCAACTGCCAACCCACGGTATAGACGGGGTTCAGCGCCGACGACGGCTCCTGGAAGATCATGGCGACCTGGGTGCCGCGCAACTCGCGCAGCCGGGCGTCGTCGACCGTGACGATGTCATCCGTGCCGAGCAGGACGACGCCGTCCACGCGCGCCGTTTCGGGGAGCAGGCCGAGAATCGAGCGGGCCGTGACCGTTTTGCCGCTGCCGGACTCCCCCACGATCGCGAGCACCTCGCCCGCCCGCACGTCGAGGCTCACGTCACGGACGGCGGCGACATCCCCGCCATCGGTGGCGAAAGTCACGTCAAGATGCTCGATACGCACGGCCAGATCGCCGCCAGTTGCCTGCCGCTGCTGATTCCTCGCGTGCCGCTCTGGTTGTGAGGTGGTCACAGTACCTGCTCCGCTTCGGTCGAGAGCGGCTGGGTGGCGGCCAGCGCATCAGCTGGCGTTTGGGCGGAGGCGCGACGGCGGGTGCGGAGCCGCGGGTCCGCGAGGTCATTAAGGCTTTCGCCGACCAGCGTGACGCCGAGCACGACGAGCACGATCGCGAGTCCCGGGAACACGGACGTCCACCAGATGCCGCTGGTGACATCCGACACGGCCTTGTTGAGGTCGTAGCCCCACTCGGCGGCGGCGGTTGGCTCAATGCCGAAGCCGAGGAATCCCAGGCCCGCAAGTGTCAAGATCGCTTCCGAGCTGTTGAGCGTGAGGATGAGCGGCAGCGTGCGCGTCGAGTTGCGCAGCACATGACGGAACATGATCCGCGGCGTGCTTGCGCCGATCACCTTGGCCGACTCGACGAAGGCCTCCGACTTGATCCGGATCGTCTCCGCCCGAATCACCCGGAAATACTGCGGGATGAACACCACTGTGATCGAGATCGCAGCCGCCAGGATGCCGCCCCAGAGGCTGGATTGGCCGCCACTGATCACGATTGCGGCCACGATGGCCAGTAAGAGGCTCGGGAAGGCGTAGACGGCATCGGCGATGACGACCAGGATGCGATCCAGCCAGCCGCCGAGGTAGCCAGACAGCAGACCGAGGAAAACGCCAAGGAAGAACGAGAAGACGATCGCGACAATGATCACCAGGAATGCGGTCTGTGTTCCCCAGATCACCCGCGAAAGCACGTCGTAGCCCCCGGCAGTCGTGCCAAGCAGGTGGGCGGCACTCGGCGGCTTCTGCGCACCGAACAGGCCGTTAGCGTCCCGCAGTTCGTTGAAGCCGTATGGCGAGATGACCGGCGCCAAGGCGGCGACCAGAAGGAAGAAACCCGTGATCACGAGGCCGGTCACGAGCATTCCACGCTGCAGCCCGATGGACTGTTTGAACTGGTGGACGATCGGGAGACCGTTCCAGACGGTGCGCAGCCGGGGCATCAGTACCTCACCCGGGGATCGATGAGCGCGACGATGATGTCCACGATGAAGTTCGTGAGCGCCACAATCACGGCAAGCAGCGCGACGATGCCCTGCACCGCTACGAAGTCGCGCTTCGAGAGGTAGTACGCCAGCTCGAAACCAAGGCCCTTCCACTCGAAGGTGGTCTCGGTCAGAACCGCGCCGCCGAGCAGCACGGCGATCTG
>JAYWDH010000120.1:0-31682 GCA_043779945.1 Microbacteriaceae bacterium | reverse complement strand
GGCCGCGCGAAGCGGGCAGCGGCGTCTACCCGTGCCGCGACGGCTACGTCTCGCTGGTCGCCGGACGTCTCGGTACCGCGCGGGCCTGGACGGCCCTGGTCGGGTGGCTCAACGAAGCAGGAGCAGACGGGTCGATTGAGCTTCTTGAGCCGCGCTGGAGCACCTTCGAGTTTCGTCAGTCGGCAACTGCGATCGAGGATTTCGGGCGAATATTCACTGCCTTCGCCGCCTCTCGTAACAAACTTGACCTCTATTCCGAGGCCCAGGCGCGAATGATCGCGCTCTCCCCTGTGAGCACAGTCGCGGACATCCTCGACAACCCACAGCTCAGGGCACGCGACTTTTTTGTCGACGTGCACGAGCCGATAGGGGTTGTCACCTTCCCAGGTGCGCCCTATCGGATGTCGGGGACGCCCGTTGGCCCCCCGGGCCCGGCGCCGGCTGCCGGTGTGGACGGCGTGGAATTGTTGCGCCAGGACTTCGTCGCGGGGAGTGCGGCATGAGCAGCGGGCCGCTCGCCGGCGTCCGAGTGCTCGACTTCTGCTGGGTGGGAGCCGGCGCCTTGGTGACGAAGACGCTCGCCGAACTCGGCGCCTCGGTGTACCGCGTCGAGTCCCGCAGCCATCCCGACAACCTCCGACTCGCGCCACCCTTCCGACCCGGCACGGAAGGGATCGAAGCCTCCGGCTACTTCGCGTCGCGCAACTCGTCGAAGCAGTCGGTCGCGCTCAACATGAAGACCGAGAAGGGGCGCGAGCTCGCTGTCCAATTGGTCGGCAAGGTAGACATCGTCACGAGCAACTTCCGGCCCGGGATCATGGAGCGCTGGGGTCTCGGCTACAGCGCAGTGCGCGCGGTCAACCCCTCGGCGATCTACCTGACTATGCCCATGCAGGGAGAGACCGGGCCGCATGCCACTTACGTCGGCTTCGGCTCGACGATCGCCGCTCTCGCGGGGCTGGTCGACCTCTCCGCGGTGCCTGGACGGTCTCCAGTGGGCACCGGTACGCACTACCCGGACCACGTCCCCAACCCCGGGCATGCACTGGTCGCCGTCCTTGCTGCCATCCGCCATCGGCGCCGCACCGGCGAGGGGCAGCAAATCGAATTAGCTCAGTTCGAGTCGACGGTCAACGTCATCGGCCCAGCGATCATCGCCGCTGGATTGGGGGCCCTTCCGGCAGCGACCGGCAACCGGACGCCGTCAGCGGCACCTCATGCCGCATTCCGATGTCGTGACGAGCAGTGGATAGTGCTGTCGTGCGATACCGATGCCCAGTGGGCGGCGCTCGAGCGTGCGTTCGACTTCCCTCACGAGGAACGTCGAGCGACTCTGGCGGGACGCAAGGCCGATGAGGATGCCATCGAGGAGGAACTGCGCGGTGCGATCAGTCTCCGCGATCGAGCGGACGCGATCGCCTTGCTCGACAGAAGTGTCGTGCCCAATGCACCCGTCAATAGCTCCCGCGACATCGTCGAGGAGCCGAGCCTCTGGGCGCGCGGATTTTGGCGAGACATCGAGCATCCTGTCATCGGTCACATCCCGATCTCGCGCAGCCCGTTCCGTCTGGTCGACGGCGCGCAACCCGACCTCGTTCGACCGCCATTGCTCGGCGAGCACACCTACGCGGTCCTGCACGCGGAGCTCGGGATGACGCAGGAGGAATACGACCGGCTAGTCGACGACCAGGTGCTGTACTGATGTCCGGTGTCCGCGTCGAGATTTCGGGTGCCGTCGGGTGGGTCACGCTCGACCGTCCCGAGCAGCGCAACGCGCTCGACCTCGATGCGCGACTCGAGCTCGCCGACGTGTTTCGCGCCTTGGACGCTAACCCCGCCATCCGGGTCGCAGTTCTCACCGGCGCAGGCACCGCGTTCTGCGCGGGCACCGATCTCTCGGGACCTCAGGACCTGCAGCATCCACTCGCCGTCAACCCGGAGCGTCTCACGCAGCCGCTCGACGATTTCACCAAGCCCGTAATCGCCGCCGTGAATGGTGCTGCCGCCGGCGGAGGATTCGAACTTGCGCTCGCGGCCGATCTGCGGATCGCGGGCCCATTCGCCAAGTTCCTTCTTCCTGAGCTTTCGATCGGCAGCCTCCCGGGGAGCGGCGGCACTCAGCGAATATTCTCGGCCATACCGTCGGCGGTCGCCGCAGAGATGTTGTTCGCGGGGAGAGTTCTCCCCGCTGACGACGCCCTCAGGTACGGACTCGTGAGTGAGGTCACATCATCCGAGGATTTCGTCGAGCGAGTTGGCGCACTGGCCGCCCGCGTCGCATTCCAGGCGCCACTCTCATTGGTGGCCGCCAAGAAGGCGGCGCGGGCCGCACTCAACGGTGACGGGTCGGGGCTGGAACTCGAGCGATCGCTCTGGGCGCAGTTGGCGACGACGAAGGATCGCGAAGAAGGTCGTGCCGCATTTCGCGAGAAGCGCACGGCCAGATTCGAGGGGCGGTGATGAAGTTCCCGGGTTACGTCAATGTCCCCACCGACACCACGTCGCGGCAAAAGACAGAGGCTTTGCACCAAATGCTCTTGACTGAAACATTTTTTCGTGCAAATCTAACTTCGCAAGTGCGGTTCGACGCCACCCCCTGAGGCGAACCGCAGCCATCTGGAAGATCAATGACGACATCTGGAGGACCGATGAGACAAACCACTGCGGCGCTACTCGCGCTCACAGCAACGGTGGCCCTGGCACTGAGCGCATGCAGCTCCGAAAGCACCCCTTCCGCCTCGGGCTCCGCGGCATCCGGCAAGCTCGCCCTGACGGTACGCATCATCTCGGGCGGAAGCGAAAGCTTCTCCGATGCGGCGGTCCACAAGGCCACCGCGCTCTTGGACGCCGAGGGCGTGCAGGTCTCGAGCTCGACCGTGGCCGACCCGGCGACCGCACTGCGGGCTGTCATCGCCGGTCAGGCCGACATCGCCCTGCTCGACCCGGTCGAGGCCGTCAAGGCCGTGGCCAACGGCGACGCACCAGTCAAGTACATCGGAAGCTTGTCCCAGACGACGGACTACGTGATTCTTTCCCTGCCGAAATACTCTCTGGAGAATCTCTCCGGCGCGACATTCGCGACCGCAGGGGCCGGCACCGCAGGTGACGTGATCGCCTCCTCGGCGCTGTCCGAGTCGAAGGTTGACATGACCAAGGTTCAGAAGGTGACGGTCGGCGGAACGTCCGCCCGCGTAACCGCGATCCTGTCGGGCCAAGTCGGCCTGGCCCCCGTCCACGCGGCGGATGCCGTGCCCGCGGTCGCAACCGGCAAGGTCAAGATCCTGCTCAACACCGGCAAGGTGCTCGGGAGCTACCTCCAGCAGGGCATGATCGCCAGCGACACCTTCATCAAGGACAAGGCGACCACTCAGGCAGTTGTGAACGCCTTCATTGACGGTCAGCGCTGGGCCTCCGCCAACGAGTCGCAGTACATCGCGACTGCGACCGCCAACAAGCTCCTGGGAAGCCTGACGGCCGACCAGGCGACGGTGGCGTATCAGCAACTGAAGGACTCAAAGATCTTCGCCACCAACGGCGCCATCTGCACCAAGTCCGTCACCGACACGCTCACTCACGACTATCAGGTCGCCAGCGGTGGGCTGACGAAGGCCACGACTCCGGCTTACAGCAAGTGGGTGGATCCGACCTTCGTCAACGCCTACTTGAAGGCGAACGGTAAGGACAAAGAGGGGTTCTGCTAGGCCTCCCGTCAGAGAGAACCAAGCGTCGGGCTCGAGATTGACCCTCGGGCCCGGCGACAAATCCGAAAGGCAAACGGCACCTTGTTAACCATCAACAATCTCACCATGAAGTACCCCACGGCGGGTCGGCCTGCGTTGAACGACTTCAATCTGGAACTCGCTTCTGGCGAGTTCGTGAGTCTCCTGGGGGCGAGCGGCTGTGGAAAGACGACCGCCCTCCGCATCGTTGGTGGGCTCCTTCAGCAGGTGGGAGGAGAGGTCTATGTCGATGGGACGCTGAGCACCGGTCCCTCGCGGAACAAGGCGATGGTCTTCCAGCATTTCAACCTCCTCCCGTGGCGCACGGCGCTCAACAACGTCGCCTATGGACTCGAGCTCCAGGGCGTCGGCAAGAAGGAGCGGCAGTCGATCGCACAGGACTACCTGCACCTGGTGGGCTTAAGCGCTGAGGCGGACCGGTATCCCTCGCAGATGTCGGGCGGTCAGAACCAGCGACTCGGCCTCGCCAGGGCCCTGGCGATCCAGCCGAAACTGATGCTGATGGACGAGCCCTTCGGCGCGCTGGACGCGCTCACCCGGGAGAGCCTTCAGATCATGCTGCAGAAGATCTGCGACCAGACCGAGATTGCGGTGCTGTTCGTGACGCACTCGATCGACGAGGCGATCTTCCTCTCCGACCGGGTCCTCGTGATGACGACCCCTGGACACGTCATCAAAGAGGCGACGGTCAATCTCGCCAAACCGCGTTCGGAATACGACTGGCGCGACTCGGACGAGTACCGAACCCTCCGGTCGGACATCTGGAGCGTGCTGGAGCACGAGGCAACGCTTCAGCCTGCGACGGGGCGTTGAATCGTGGCTCCTTCAGCGACAAGCGTCCGGGCCGGCGCTGACGAGCTCGCGCTCGATCGTGCGGTCGGTATCTTTCTTCGGCCGGTCACCATGTCGGATCGTTTCTCCGTGTTCATCCGCAACCCCTGGGCGCAGCGGATCCTCTCCGTCATCGTTGCGCTACTGGCATGGCAGCTGGTAGGGGCCAAGAATCCGTACACCACCTCCTCCCCGCTGGCGGTCTTCCAGGCCTTCACCGACGGTTTCGTCACCGACGTGCTCCCGGCATTCGGCCAGACGCTGTCCACATTCCTGAGTGGTTTCGTGATCTGTATCGTCGCCGGAGTGCCCATCGGCCTCGCCATGGCTCGAATCCGGGTCGTGCGAGTAATCCTGGAACCGTACGTCAACACGTTCTACTCGCTGCCGATGGTGTCTCTGTTCCCGATTCTGCTGATGGCCTTCGGGATCGGATTCGGCCTGCGAGTCGCGGCCACGGTACTGTTCGGCATTTTCGCGGTGATCGTGAACACCTACATCGGCGCATCGAGCATCGACCCTGCGCTTGAGGACACGGCCAAGGTGTTCGTCGCCTCGCCGTGGAAGAGGTTGACGACCGTGATCCTGCCGGCCAGCCTGCACTACATCTTCGCCGGCATCCGGATCGCATTCGGGCACGGATTGATCGGCGCGGTCGTGATCGAGCTCGAGGCGTCCGCCATCGGTGTGGGCTTTCAACTCTCGAATGACGCGCGCGAACTCCGTTTGGATAAGTTCTTCGTCGTCGTGGTCATCCTGGGAATCTTCAGCATTTTCGCCGGCATCATCATGCGAAGGACAGAGCGTTCGGTCACGGAACCGTGGTCGCGACCCCGATGGATGCAGCGTCCGTCCGAGTCGATCGCCCGCGCGGCCGGCACCTCATTCATCTTGCCGGCGGCGACGAGGGTTCCCGCCTCGACGGAACGCGCTTCGGTCGCCAACGCGCCGGCCGTCACCTCATTGCTCCGCGGCCTCTCAGCGACGGGGCAAGCCCTCGCCACGCTGGTCAAGAAGCGCTGGGGCGCCATCATGGTCCAAGTCGTGGTGCTCGTGGCGCTCCTGTCGCTGTGGCAGATTGCGTCGACTACGGTCAGTCGGGCGGTACTGCCCTCCCCGATCTCGGTAGCGGGCGCGCTGATCAATCAGACGTTCATCACAGGAACCATCTTCGGCCCCCTGGGCCAGAGCCTATTGCTGCTGGTGACCGGCTTCGTCGTCGCGGTGGTGCTGGGCGTGACGCTCGGCCTCGCGATGGGCCAGTTCCGCTGGCTCAACAATGTGCTGGACCCCTACGTTTCGTTTCTCTATGCCCTTCCGCACGTCGTCTTCATCCCTGTTCTCGTCGTGTGGCTCGGATTCGGCTTCACCTTCGGTCTCGGCTACGTCGTCATCTCGGCCATCTTCCCGGTGATGATCAACGCGTTGCAGAGCGTGCGAACCATGAAGCAGGAGTACCCCGACCTGGCGAGGAGCTTCAATGCCTCGAGTTGGGACACGACCCGGACGATCATTTGGCCGCATTCGATCCCCTACATCACAACAGGCATCCGGTTGGCATTCTCCGTGTCGTGGATCGCCGTCATCGTCTCGGAAGTGCTCTCCAGCCAGCAAGGCCTCGGCGGCCTGATCACGTCATACGGCGACGAGTACCGCACGGCTGCCATGTTCGTCCCCGTGGTCTACATCACGGTGATCTCGGTTGTGATCCTGCAGCTCAGCACCCGGCTTCAGCCGCGCCTAGCCCCGTGGGCGCCATCCAGCCTGGGTCGATGAGGGAGACGGCCCGCGGGTACTATTTGGGGTCGGTCGAGGAGAGCACGAACAGTCCCCAGTCGTCCATTGAGCGCATCATCTGGTCGTAACGGCCCATCGCGGTCGGAATGGCGGCGGTCGTCCCGTTCAGGAGCGCGTTGAGGACCGCGAGCGGGGCGACTAACGAGTTCTGCGCACCCTTACCGCCCACCCGGGTGGGGAGCACGATATCGACGCGTTGCCCGATCGGCGAGATCGGGGTGTCGGTGATGCCGATGCCCCGGATCCCACGTTCCTTGGCCAGCTCAAGGATCTGCAACGTTTCGGTGCTGTACGGGGCGAAGCCGAACGCGATCATGACGTCCTCCTTGCCACCCTGGAAGAGGGCGGGAATGTGACGTCCCCCGTGATTCTCAATGAGGTAAGCCTGACCACGAATGCGTTCAAGGGTCAGCGCGGTGTACGCCGCGAGCGCACCGGACGCATAGCCGCCGACGACGAAGACGTTCCGAGCCGTCGCGATCGCCGTGATCGCCTCTGTGATCTTGTCGGCGTCGAGGCCGCTGATCGTCTGGCGGAGGTTGTCGAGATCGTGCAACAGGGAGGCTGACTGCCCCGACGAGTCCAGGTGGCTCGTGATCTCAGCGTCCGCGTCGTCGCCCTGAGGGCGGGCGCGCATCTGGCCTCGAACTACTTTCCTGACGCGCTCCTGCAGATCCGGGTAGCCGTTCAGTCCGATCTTGTAGGCGAACCGCACGACCGTCGAGGGCGCGACCGAGATACGCTCCGCCAGCTTGTCGACGGTGGCGAATGCGACGAACTCAGGGTCTTCGACGATCGCCTCGGCGATCCGTTTTTGGGAGTGAGTGAGCTCATCGTACTTACGGCGGACGGCGGACAGCACGTCCTGCTCGCTGTCGGCAGGGTTGAAGCTCACCCCGCCTGATCGTGCATCCCTCATAAGGCGAAGCCTATTCCGCCGCGGTTCGTTCCCTGTGGTGCCGTGCGGTTCATCACGGCCGTTAAGCAGAGTTGGATCATCTCAGTTCTCCCGTCGGAATCGGACGAGGAGCTCGTCGGTGCGGACCGAGGACGGATCGCTCTCGAACAGCTCCAGAAGTTCGGCAGCCCGCACCTGGCCGGTAGCGAGCGTGAGTTTGTGGCGGATGGCGGATGGCGGCAGAGGATCCGCCGGGCTGCCGGGGGCGTCCAGTCTTTCGACGATGTCCTCGGGAATGCCGTCGACCCGAACCCGGGCGGCGCCCTCGGGAAGCGAGGAGTCCTGACTCACCCGCACCCGCCGAGCGAGGGCGTTGCGCGCGAGGTCACTCAACCCGTCTGGCTCAAACTGGTCGAGCCAGCAGCGGCCATCAACCCAGGTCACCGCAGCCACCCAGGCGGCCGACTGCAGCGCGCTCAGCTGGTGGTCCCACGGCATCTCGCCGCACAGCTTGTAGGACTGGCGGGGCAATTCGACGACGAGAGTCGCGCCAGGATCGACACCGTGGCCGCTTCGGAGCTCGAGGACGGCGGCGATGAGCGCCTGCAGTGAGCTCGAGGCCGGCCATTGCCGGAGTGAGAGTTCCCCAGAAAGCCAGGTTTCGCCGAGGCCGTCGAGCACGCTCTCCGGATTCAGCCCGGAGTATGCGTTGAAGAGACCTCCGTCGGGGTGAGTCAACGCGTTGGGGGAACCACCGTGACCGGCTTGCGCGAACATGACGGCCTGCAATCCGGCCGCGGCCCCGCGGGCCTGGGTCAGTTTCACTCCGGGAGTACCAATCGCACTGAACGTCCCGGCTGAGTGCAGCAGGGCGGCCCCCCACGCTGTGCGCAGCATGGCGGCGTTGGTTCCGAGGAGCCGTGCGAAAGCAGCCGCCGACCCGAACGGTCCAATGACACCGGGCGCGTGCCAGCGCGGGCCGCGGTACTGCGGGCCGTCCATGGCGGCGCACAACCTGAGAGTGACCTCGGTTCCGACCGCGAACGCCGTCAGGAAGTCCTCGAGGCTCGTCGGAGCGATGTCGGCGCCCGCCAGAGTCGCCGCCAGCACGGCCGGTGTGACGTGGCACATCGCGGGTCGGTAGACGTCGCACATGGTCGTTGCGGTGACCTGCCAGGCATTGAGCATCCCGGCACCGATCAGGCTCGAGCCGCTGTCATCGGCGACGACGGTGTATCGACCGGGCCCTGTCAGCGCGGAGGTTGCGTCGGCAAAGCGATCGCGGCCCGCCGCCAGGCGCCCGGTATAGGCGCACGCGATCGCGTCGAGGACGAGGTCGACAGTGCGTTGCTGGACGGCGGAAGGAAGCCCGGACCAGCGAGTTCGCAGCGCGAACTCGGCAAGGCCAGCCTCGACGTCACTCATGCTGACGCGGCCTCGCCGGCCTTCTCAGCGGCCAGCGGAACGACGTAGTCCCGGAAGCGCTCGATCTCGGCGGTCAGCGACTCCGGGTCATGGCTCTCGAAAACCAGGATCAGTTCGTCATTGCCTGCCGCAGCAAAGGCAGCCACCTCATCGGCGATCGCCTCGTCAGTGCCGGACATCGAGTAAACCGAGCGTGGCTCCTTGTCGAATCGAACGCGAGCGCGGGTAGAGATGAAGGGCCACGGGCGACCAGTGAGCCCGATCGCCTCGCGCAGCCTCGGCAGGCGTTCGTCGAGATCGCTCGGGCCAGTTTGGGCGGCGTGGTAGCCGTCGGCGAGTTCTGCGGTGCGACGAACGGCGCGTGCGCTGCGGCCGCCAGCCCAGATCTGAATATTCGCGCCTTGCACCGGGAGCGGCTCAAAGGTGAAATCGGTGAGCTGGTGGAACTCGCCGTCGAAGGGGTCGGTCGACCCCGACCAAAGGTGGCGCCAGAGCCGGATCGATTCGTCGACATAGGCGCCGCGACGGGCGAATCGGTCGGCCTTGCCCATGTTGACGTACTCCGGGAGGTCATCGGTATCGCTCACCCCAACTCCGACGATGAGCCGACCACCGAGCAGTACGTCGATCGTCGCCAGTTCCTTCGCGAGCATGGGGGCGTCGCGCATCGCGGGCGAGATGATGCTCGTGCCGAACACGAGATCCTCGTGGCGGCCGCCGGCCCATACCAGGGTCGTGAGAGCCTCGAGCATCACGCCGTACTCGTCGGACTCCGGCCCGTGCGGCACCATGAGATGGTCGGTCACCCACGCGCTGCGCCATCCGGCATCAGTAGCAGCGGTACACACCGAGTCGAGCAGCTCAGGCCCGGCACCCTTTCCCTTGTTCGGAAGGACGACCCCGAAGGTCATCGCGCCGACTGCCGCTAGCGACCGTTCCATGGTGCTCCTTCGCATCGCGGGCCCGTCGCGTCGTGAGCTTGGCGGCGGAAAGGTGGTGGAAACAAATATGCCACAAAATATTGACACATCGAACATTTAGTGATGCCATCATGATGCTGGCCCAACCGCAGAACGACCTGTGGGTTGGCGAGTGCCAGGCCAACGCCGAGGCGTCTCGCATCCGACCTCTAAGGAATCCGTGTCATGACCTCCGCCCTTCCGCCTGAGTTGATCGCCAAAGGTAAGGGGGACGCCAAGCCCGTTCCCTACGTACGCGAAGGTGCCCCCGGGAAACCCGCGTCGGGGCTGCGCCTATGGCTCGACGAGATGGATGCGATCGGCGAGCTGCGCGTGGTGGAGGGCGTCGACGCCGAGGCGAGTATCGGGCTCGTGTCGGAGATGCTGCACCACACCGAGGAATCCCCGGCGGTGCTGTTCGATGCGATCCCCGGATATCAGCCGGGCTGGCGCGTGCTCGTCAACTCGCTCGGCAACCGCCGCCGTCTCGCCACGACCCTGAAGCTGTCTACCGACATCGGGACCTTCGAACTCGTCGATACCTGGCAGAAAGCGCTTGACGACGTCGTGCCGCTGCCGACGAAGGTCGTCGAATCCGGCCCGATCACAGAAAATGTTATGCGCGGCGATGACATCGACTTGCTGAAGTTCCCGACCCCGCTCTGGCATCCGGAGGACGGCGGTCCCTTCATCGGAACCGGATGCGGCATCATCACGCGCAGTCGCGACGACGGGACCATCAACATGGGCACCTATCGCGCGCAGCTGTACGACGCGAAAACTGCGGCGATCTACATCTCGCCCGGCAAGGACGGCAAGCTCCACCGCGACACCTGGTTCAACGCCGGCGAGGACATGCCCGCAGTGATCGTGGCCGGGCTTCACCCGCTGCAGTTCATGGCGAGTGGTCTGGAGATCCCGCACAACGTTTCGGAGCTCGAGTGGGTCGGTGGAGTGCTCGGGGAGCCCATCGAGACCGTCACCGGCGAGTTCACCGGTCTTCCGATCCCTGCTGATGCCGAGATCGCGATCGAGGGCTTCCTGCGCCATGATCTGACCCGAGACGAGGGTCCGTTCGGCGAGTGGACCGGCTACTACGCCTCCACCACCCGCCCGGAGCCGGTGTTCGAGGTCAAGGCGGTCTATTACCGCAACAACCCGATCATCCTGGGCTGCCCGCCCGAGAAGCCGCCTTACGAGGCGCAGCGCTTCCAGCAGTACGGGCGTAGCGCCGCTCTTAAGCGCGAGATCGAGGGCGCCGGAATCCCGGGGGTGACTGCGGCGTGGACCCACAGTGTCGGGGGGTGCCGCCTGTTCAACATCATCGCGATCAAGCAGCTGTACCAGGGTCACTCGCGCCAGGTCGGGAATATCGCAGCGCAGGTGCGCCAGGCAAACTACTTGGGACGGATCGTGATCGTCGTGGACGACGACATCGACATCACCGACCTGCACGAAGTGATCTGGGCGGTGACGACCCGCGCCGACCCGGAGCGGGACATGAAGATCCTGACCGGCGCACTCAGCGGCGCCCTGGACCCCGCCATCCATCCCGATCACAAGGGCACCAACTCGCGACTCATCATTGACGCCTGCCGGCCGTGGGAATGGCTCGATCGTTTTCCACGCGCGATCGGGCCGTCGACCGAGGTGAAGAACTTCACCCGCGAGACCTGGGGCTGGGTGACGGACTAACTCTCCGACCGAGAGAATAGATCATGACCAGATCACTCGAGCTGCCGGAGGCGGTGTGCGCGCTGCTGGACGGCACGAGGCTCGATGTCAAAGTGGGCACCGTTGTGCAGCTCGCCGTGTCCGACGATGCGGGTTGGCCCCGGGTCGCGGCGATCAGTGTCGGCGAGTTGTTCGCGGTATCCGCGACGCGACTGCTGCTGACCCTCTATACGCGCTCGCGGACGTCGGCCGCCCTGGAGGGCCGCGGTCGCGGATTGCTGCTTCTCGTGGACGACGGGGCCATCGTGAAGGTCGAGTTCACGGCGTCCCCGCTGGCCGAGGGCGACGGGCGCACCACGTTCGACGCCACGGTAGTCGGCGTCGAACGAGACGAGGTGCCGTACGCCCGGGTGTCCGAGGGGATCCGCTTCGAGCTGGTCGCGCGCGAGGAGCAAGTACTGGCGCGATGGCGCGCACAGTTGGATGGACTGAAGGAGCTGGCCTCGTGACCGAGCGGATTATCGTAGCGATCACCGGCGCCACCGGTGCGATATTCGGCGTTCGCGCCCTCGAGCGGCTGCGCGAGTTCGACGTCGAGACGCATCTGATCATCAGCCCGTGGGGCGCGAAGACCATCGAGCACGAGACCGGCCGATCGGTGAAGGAAGTGCGAGCTCTCGCCGACGTCTCGCACCGACCACAGGAGCAGGGCGCGACTATCTCCAGTGGCTCCTTCCTCACTCTTGGGATGCTCGTCGCTCCGTGCAGCGTAAAGACGCTTGCCGCGATCGCGTCAGGCTTCGCTGAGGATCTGGTGGCTCGCGCCGCCGACGTCGTACTCAAGGAACAGCGCAAGCTCGTGCTCATGGTTCGGGAGAGCCCGCTCAGCCCAATCCACCTCGAGAATATGCTGCGACTTTCGCGCGCCGGAGCGACGATGCTGCCGCCGATGCCCGCTTTCTACACGCATCCAGCGGGCATTGACGAGATGGTCGACCACATCGTGACTCGCGCGCTCGACCAGTTCAGACTGCACTCCGGAACGACCAAGCGCTGGGACGGACATCTCGAGCATTCCTCGGGCCGCACGTCAGACATCAATAATGTCGAAGAAATTCGATGACCCTGAAACTCGGATACAAGGCCTCTGCCGAGCAGTTCGACCCGCGGGAGCTGGTCGAGATCGCCGTCGCGGCTGAGGCGTGCGGCATGGAATCCGTCGCGACCAGCGACCACTTCCAGCCGTGGCGGCACGAGGGTGGGCACGCGCCGTTCTCGCTGAGTTGGATGGCGGCGGTGGGGGAGCGCACCAGCACGATCCAGATCGGCACCAGTGTGATGACGCCGACGTTCCGCTACAACCCGGCGGTGCTCGCGCAGGCGTTCGCGACCATGGGATGCCTCTACCCAGGGCGCATCATGCTGGGCGTCGGCAGCGGAGAGGCACTGAACGAGATCGCCACCGGCTGGACCGCCGAGTGGCCCGAGTTCAAGGAGCGGTTCGCGCGCCTGCGTGAATCGGTCGATCTGATGCGCCAGCTCTGGACCGGGGAGCGCGTCACCTTCGAGGGCGAGTACTACACAACGGTCGACGCGAGCATCTACGACCGGCCCGACACCCCGATCCCGGTGTACATCGCCGCGGGCGGACCGGTCGTCGCCCGCTACGCCGGGCGTGCGGGCGATGGCTTCATCTGCACTTCCGGGAAGGGCATGACGCTCTACACCGACGATCTCATCCCGGCCGTCAAAGAGGGCGCCGCGAAGGTCGGTCGCGACTACGAGGCCATCGACCGGATGATCGAGATCAAGCTCAGTTACGACACCGATCCTGAGGTCGCCCTGAACAACACGCGCTTCTGGTCGCCGCTCTCGCTCAGCGCCGAGCAGAAGCACGACATCACCGATCCGATCGAGATGGAAAAGGCTGCGGATGCCCTCCCCATCGAGACGATCGCCAAGCGCTGGATTGTCGGCTCAGATCCCGACGAGGTGGTGGCGTCGATCAAGCAGTACGTGGATGCCGGACTCAATCACCTGGTCTTCCACGCCCCCGGTCACGACCAACGCCGCTTCCTCGCGCTGTTCGAACACGACCTAGCGCCCCGCATCCGCGCCCTCGCATAAGAGCGCTCCTCTTCGCCGAAGGGTCGCTATAGGGTGCTATTCGCTTCGGTTTCGCCCAGTTCGCGACCCTTCGGCGCTGCTGGCGCGCTGCTGGCGCGCTGCTGGCGGGCTGCTGGCGCGCTGCTGGCGCGCGCCGCTGGCAAGTAGGGTCGTGGCATGGCCAAGCCCCCGCAGGACGGTGAGCGGCGCATCCTCTTCAAGGACGGCACCCTCAGCGGCATCGAGAACTACAAGCACGGCAAGAAGTCGGGGCAGTGCGAGTACCGGCACCCGAATGGCCAGAAGAAGGCCGAAGGGCAGTTCCTCAAAGGACTGTTCGCCGGTGAATGGGTCTGGTGGCGCGACAACGGAGAGCGTCAGCAGAAGGGCTCGTTCGTCGATGGCGAGCAGGACGGCCATTGGCAGCGCTGGCACGACACCGGTGCCCTCCTGGACGAGGGCGACTGGGTGCACGGCAAGCGCTCCGGAATCTGGAAGCGGTACGACAAGCACGGCGTTCTGGTCGAGAAGACGTCGTATGCCGACCGCTCATGAGCCGGAGCGCTCGCGTCGCGTGAGGCCGCCCGCGACTACTTCGCGACGAACCCGAGCAGCACCGCGTTAACCTCGTCGGCGTGCGTCCACAGCATGCCATGGGGGGCGCCGTCGATCTCGACGTACTCGGCGTCGGGCAGGGCCGCATGGAAGCGGCGCCCGGTGTTGTCGATCGGCAGGATGCGGTCTTTGGTGCCATGCATGATCAGAGTGGGGATCCCGGCAGCCTTTACAGCGTCGACATCTCCGCGGAAATCCTCCGTCCAACTCGGGACGACCGCGTAGGCCGCGACCGGCGCGCTAGCGATGGCGACGTTCCAGCTGCCGTCGACGGCAGCCTGGCTGATGCGCGTGCCGAGGTTCTCGTCCAGGTTGTAGAAGTTGGAGTAGAAGTCGGTGAACCAGGCAAATCGGTCCCCCTTGGCGGACGCTACGATCCCGTCGAATACGTCCTGCGGCACGCCACCAGGGTTGTCGCCGGTCTGCACCAGGAAGGGTTCGAGCGATGCGAGGAAGGCAAGCTTCGCCACGCGATCGGCGCCGTATGTGCCCACGTAGCGGGCCAGTTCACCGGTGCCCATCGAGAAGCCCACCAGGATCGCATCCTGCAGCTCGAGCGTGGACATCACGGTGTTCAGATCGCTCGCAAAGGTGTCGTAATCGTAGCCGGAGCCCACCTTGCTCGAACCGCCGAAGCCTCGACGGTCGTAGGTGATGACGCGGTGCCCGGCGGCGAGCAGCTCGCGCGTCTGACGCTCCCACGAGGCGCCGTCGAGGGGATAGCCGTGGATGAGGACGACCGGCTGGCCGGAACCCTGGTCCTCGTAATACAGCTCGATGTCGCCCGAGTTCTCCTGACCGACGGTGATGTAGGGCATGGGGGTCTTCTTCCAGTTGTGTGCGCCGAGCGGGGACGAGCGTCCCCCTCATTTCAACTCCAGGGCACGAGGGTGCCGGGTGCAAGGTGTCACAGTGAACTCCCCGTGATCCATCAGGAACAGACCGGCGCGGCCCAGAGTGCACCGAGCCATCCTCCAGGGATCCGCAATAGGGTCGAAGCATGGCCAAGCTGCCGCCCGACGGGTCGAAGAAGCGGGATTCCGCCCACGAGGTCATCGAGACGCTCAGTCCACAACTCGAGCCTCCTCCCATGTCGCGCCCGACGATGCCGGTGCCGTACGCCTACCCGATCCCGTTCGGTGAGCCGCCTGCTGAGCAGGTGACGCTGGTCGAGGGCGAGATCCCGTGGGAGCTGCGAGACGAGGAGTAGACGGCCGCTGACCCCCGGCACAAAGAACCTCAGCCGGCGGGCAGGGCCGATTCGACGGCATCCATGATCGAGCGAGCGATTGTCGGGTCGTTGAACAGCGGCGAGGTCGCGGTCGCCCAGTAGCCGTTGCGTGTGAAGATCTCAACCTGGGTGTTGACGACAAAACCCGAGACGCCGGTTCCCAAGAGCGTCGTCGGCTGGGCGTAGCTCGATGTGCTCGCCCTGATGGCGGACAGCGTCGGGGGATCGGGATGCGCGGCGGTCACGATCAGAGAGTTTCCCGTTCTCGGATCGTTCCACTCGCAGGCCGTGCCACCGATCGCCACAGCGCGTTCGGCGCTCGTGGTCGCCGCAGGCTGGTAGCTCCGGTTCTGGCTGAGATTTTTGTCGAGCGAGCTGATCACGGCTGGATCGACGAGCTCGTCACAGCTGTAGCGCAGCGAGACGCCGGTGCCCAGAAAGGTGGTGGGGGTCGGACTCGGTGTCGGTGCTGTTGTGGATGCGGTCCGCGCTGTCGGCGTCGAGGTTTTGTCGGGCGCAGCAGTGGTGCATCCTGCGAGCGCGAGCAGCGCGAGCGCGACCGCAAGCCCCACGATTCCCCTGCGCATGGCGCCCTTCCCGCATCCTCTTCTTCAGGGTCCTCGCGGTCCGCCGGGAACGGGCTGTGAATGCGGGACGTCGGTGAACCGTGCAGGGTTCCGCAACGAACGCCTCTCATGCGCCCCTTGCCCTTTCCGACCCGCGTGAGAGACTCAATCTGATGGATGCTTACTCCCCGGGGAGTGCCCCGCAGACGAACCCGCAGACGACTCAGACCGATGACTTCGATGACGAAGGACTGGCCGGGGCGCTCCCTACGCATGAGTTCCTGCTCGACTCCCGCGCCATCGCGTCTGCGGTCGAGACCGTCATTGACGGCAAGCGGGAGGCCGTCGAGCTCGCGCTCATGGTCCTGCTGGCGGAGGGGCACCTGCTCGTCGAGGACGTGCCCGGCGTCGGCAAGACGATGCTGGCGCGCGCGCTCGCTCGGAGCGTTGACTGCTCGGTCTCGCGCATCCAGTTCACACCGGATCTGCTGCCCGCCGACATCACCGGGGTCTCGGTCTACAACCAAAACGACCGCGAGTTCGAGTTCAAACCGGGGCCGGTGTTCGCCAACATCGTGATTGGCGACGAGATCAACCGCGCCTCCCCGAAGACGCAGTCCGCGCTGCTCGAGAGCATGGAGGAGCGCCAAGTCACCGTCGACGGCACGAGCTATGGGCTGCCCCGCCCGTTCACGGTGATCGCGACCCAGAACCCGATTGAGATGGAGGGCACGTACGCCCTCCCCGAAGCGCAGCGCGACCGGTTCATGGCGCGGATTTCGATGGGGTATCCGGATGCCGCGAACGAGGTGGCGATGCTGAGGCAGCGCGAGAACGGCAGCCCGCTCGATGCGCTGCGCCCGGTGGTCAGCCTGCGGCGTCTCACCCAGATGGTGGAGACCGTGCGTCAGGTCTTCGTCAGTGGCGCGGTCGAGCAGTATGCGGTCGCACTCGCCTCGGCGACCCGGGTCGACCGCGAGTTGCGGCTCGGGGCGAGCCCGCGGGCGACGCTGCAGCTGGTGCGGGCTGCGAAGGCGCGCGCCGCGCTGGATGGCCGCGACTTCGTGCTCCCCGACGACCTGGACGCGCTTGCCGTTCCCGTTTTTGCCCACCGCCTGATAGCGGTGCGTACCTCGGTCGGCGCCAACCCTTTCGGCGGTGAGGCTCTCGCCGACATCACGGCTCGCATCGTCGCTTCGACCCCGGTGCCTCTCGGAGCAGCCGGAACAGCCTGATGCCGCAAAACCGCCGCGTCCGGCGCCGGCAGGCGCAGCAGCGCGAACGCGCGGCCGCCGCGGTCCGTCGCGCTCCACGTGGACGCTCCTCGGCGGTCGCCGAGACGGCGCGTGGTTCGCTCAAGCGCGAGCAGCGGCTGCGCCCGAGCACCCGCGGAATCGGCACGGCGCTGGTTGGCATCCTCGCCTTCTCTTACGCATACAGTGCCGGCCGCCGGGAGGCGCTCGTCGTCGCGGCCGTCGCGTTCTTGCTCGTTGGAACGGGGCTACTGATCACCCGGTTCCGGCGACCGCGGTTCGAAGTGGTGCGACTCTTCTCGCCGCCGGTGGTGTCAGCCGGGGCGCCGGTGCAGGTGAGTCTGCGCATCCGGAATCTGGCGGCGGGGTCGAGTCCTCACCTGATCTGGAACGACGCGATCCCGTGGCAGGAGGAGGCGTCGCCGAACGAGCTGCCGTCGATCGGCGGGAGCGCGACGCATCCCCGCGTCGTCACTGCGAACTACGAACTGCACCCGCCGCGTCGGGGGCTGTACGAGATCGGGCCGCTCGTGATCGAGCACGAGGACCCTTTCGGTATGGCCCGGTCGACGCTCGCTCTTGGCGAGGCCGATCGGCTGGTGGTGGTACCCGCGATCGTCGATCTGCCCACCGGCGGACCGAACCTCGCCGACGGCGAAGGCTCGGCGCGGCTCGTGCAGCGCCGCGTGACCGGCAACGATGACGACCTCACCACCCGGGAGTACCGCTCGGGGGACGCGCTGCGCCGGGTGCACTGGCGGGCTTCCGCGCGCCGCGGGCAGCTGATGGTGCGGCAGGAGGAGCACCGCAGCCATCCCGACGCTCGGATCGTGCTCGATACTCGCCTGGCGGGGTATCCGGATGCTGTGACCGATGACGCGGACGCCTGGCATCCCAACTCCAGCAGCGACGCCTTCGAGTGGGGAGTCCGGATGCTCGCCTCGCTCGGTGTGCACCTGGACGGCTCGGGATTCTCGGTCGCCGTCGAAGAGACGGCGAAACCGCAGCTCGACCAACTCGGTGAGCGCTGGGACGGCTCGCGACGCGAGGGCTTCCTCACCAGCCTCGCCGGCGTCGCCCTCGTGGATTCCGGCGTCGAGCGTCTGCGGCACTCTGGCATCGTGGATTCCCCTGGCCCCATTTTCGCGGTGCTCGGCGACCCGGAGGAGCTCACCCTGGATTGGCTGATCCGCCATCGCCGCGCCGGTGATGTCGGGGTCGCTTTCCTCGTCGAACCGCGGTCTGCTGCCGTTCGACGTCTGAGCGAAGCGGGCTGGTTGTGCGTGTCGGTGCGCGCCGGGGACGACCCGGCCGCCGCCTGGAAAGCGGCGTCGACGGAAGCGGGGTACGTTCGTGGCGCTCACTGAGACCCGGCCCAGGGCACAGCTCGCGCCGCCGCCGCGCTCTTTGCGCAGGGTCCCGATCCGTCCGTATGCCTGGTCGCGTATGTTCCTGCTCGCCGCGACGATGGTCGTCTCGCTTGCCGGGCTGCACGTGGCGCTGAGCGGGATATCCTGGTGGATCGTCGGCTCGTTGCTCATCCTCTTGGTCCTTGTAACCACCACGCTCGTGCGTCAACTGGCCCGGCCGGTGTGGTTGCCGACCGTGATCGGCGGGCTGGTCGGGTTGTTCGCGTTGACTGTCGGCTACGGCGCGGACACCGCTCTGCTTGGCGTCATTCCGTCGCCGCAGACTCTCGCGCGCTTCGCAGAGTTGACCAACGCGGCGTGGGACGAGATCGCCGTACAGACCATCCCCGCGACGCCCGAGCTCAGCATCGTTTTCCTCATCGCGAGTTCAGCGATCGGCATCGCTTTGGTCGGCGACATCGCGTTGCGGGTTGCTCCCGCGCTGACGGCGCTACCCATCTTGACCCTGCTCGTGATCCCGGTGGCGGTGCGGCCCGATATCGCTGATCCGTTCTGGTTTCTTTTCACGGCGATCGGTTACCTGGCCCTGCTGCGGATCGGACGTCGACGCGCCCCGCGCCCGACTCTGGTCGCTTTGGGGGCGGTCATCGTGGCTGGATCATTCGTGGTCTCAGCGACCTTCCCGGCCGTCGAACGATCGGCGGATCAGACCACCAGCACGGGGATCTCGACCGGGATCAACCCGCTGATCAACCTGGGCGACGATCTGCGTCGCGGTGCTCCGGTCACCGCGGTCACCTACACGACGAGCGACGACAAGGCGGTGTATCTCCGGCTGGCCACGCTGGCCAACTTCGACGGGCGATCCTGGAGCCCCCAACTCATCATCCCGACGAAGAAGAACACGCTCTTGATGTTCCCGGCGGCTACTGGGCTGACGACGGGCGTGAAGCAGACCAAGGTGACGGCCAAAGTCTCCGTCGGCGGTATCCAGGGCCAGTGGCTGCCGGTCCCGTACCCGGCGACCCGGGTGACCGGCACGACCGGCGACTGGTACTGGGAGCCGCAGGGGCTGTCGGTACGCAGCGCGGATGCCAACGTGGGCGGTCAGACGTACACCGCGAGCTATCTGTCGGTGCGGCCGGACCTGGCCCAGTTGCGGGCGGCCGCGCCTGACCGGCAACTCAATCAGTCTTACCTTGAGCTCCCGAGTGATCTGCCGAAGATCATCTCTGACACGGCCATCTCGGTCGCCGGGTCTGCTGCCACCGACTACGACAAGGCGCTGGCTCTGCAGGCCTACTTCACCAGCAAGAGCTTTACCTACTCGACGACAGCGCCTGTCGCGCAGGGTTACGACGGCACCGGCGCGGATGTCGTGGCCGAGTTCCTGCAGAGGAAGGCCGGCTACTGCGTGCACTTCGCCTCCTCGATGGCGATCATGGCGCGTGTGCTCGGAATCCCGTCCCGAGTTGCGGTCGGCTTCCAGCCTGGAACCCCGTCGGTGGTCAAAGGCGCGACCGCGTTCACGGTCAGCACGCACGACCTGCACGCCTGGCCGGAGCTGTATTTCAGTGGCATCGGCTGGCTCCGCTTCGAGCCGACTCCCGGCCGCGGTGTTCTGCCCGACTACTCGGTTCCGGCCGCCGTCGAGCAGCTCCCCACGGATGCTGCCACCGACTCCGCCAGCTCGGCTCCGACCGCTAGTGCTACCCCGACGGCCAAAGCGGGCCGCAACGTTCCGACCGATCAGGCCTCCTCGTCCACTCTCTCCGGCACGAACGGCGGGGTAGGCGTTGCGGCTCTCGTGGCGCTGATAGTCCTGGCTGTTCTGCTGGCGGTGGCACTTGCTCCCGCCGTCGGACGCGTCGCGGTGCGCTGGCGTCGCGAGGCGGCCATTACGGCCGGACGCGATGTCGCGGCCAACGCCTGGGCCGAGGTGCGCGATACCGCGCGCGACCACGGCTGGCTCGCTCCCGACACCGAAACCGCTCGTGAGTTCGCGGCGCGACTTTCGACGGTGCTGACCGCGAACTCCTCAGCCATCGCCGACTTCCGTGGCCAGGTCGAGGCCACCGCATACGGTCGGGCGGATGCCACCCGGCTCAGCCTCCCCGAACTCCGCGCTCTCCGCCGAGCGATCGCCGGTTCCGTCGTGCCGCGGGAACGCATCCGCGCCATCTTCCTGCCCGCCTCCTTGCTCGCCCGGGTGCGCTTCGATCCGGACGCGTAGCGGTCGCGGGAGGCGGCGCCGTGCTGGAGTGCCGGCGCCTCAGTGCGGCCGCGCGACGGCAAGCAGCGGGCGGCCGGTGAGGGGATTCGTCATCCACCGGGCATCGATGCCGTAGACCTCGTGCACGAGCTCGGGGGTGAGGGTGGCGGCGGTCGGCCCCACGGCCACGACGCGCCCGTGTGAGAGGACGACGACCGTATCCGCGTGGGCGGCGGCGAGGGTGAGGTCGTGCAGAGCGGCGACGACGGTCGTCCCGGTGGCGGCGAGGCGCTGCAGCACCTCAAGTACCTCAAGTTGGGAGCCCACGTCGAGGTGGTTGGTAGGTTCGTCGAGCAGCAGCAGGCGGGGCTGCTGCGCAAGAGCGCGGGCCAGCATGACACGCTGCCGCTCTCCACCAGACAGGCTGAGTAGCTCGCGGTCAGCAAATGCGGCGACGCCAGCCGTGCGCATCGCGTCGTCTACGATCGCCGCGGCCTCGGGATCTCTGCCTGCGAAGGCGCTCTCGTGCGGGGTCCGACCGAGACCGACGACGGCGCGCACGGTCATGGGTAGTTCTGTCGACGCCTCCTGTTCGACGAACGCGAGTCTGCGGGCGCGCTCGCGGCGGCGCATCGTGAGCAGTTCCTCGCCTCCGAATACGACGGTTCCGGATGCCGGCCGTTCGACCCCGGCCAGGGCGCGCAGCAGCGTGGACTTGCCGGCACCGTTCGGGCCGAGCAGCGCCGTCACGGCTCCCGGAGGAGCGCTGAACGCGGCGCCATCCAGCACAGTGGCCGCGCCGACGCGCACGGTGAGCGAGCCGACCTCGAGGCCGCCGCTCATGCCTCGCTCCGGCGGCGGGCGAGCAGGATTGCGAAGACGGGCGCTCCGATCAGTGCCGTCACGATGCCGACCGGCAGTTCGCGCGGGTCGAAGACGGTGCGTGCCGCGGTGTCCGCCCAGACCAGGAAGATCCCGCCGACAAGTGCCGAGAGCGGCAGCAGCGGGCGGTTGCTTGGCCCGATGATCAGCCGCACCGCGTGGGGGAGCACCAGCCCGACGAAGCCGATCGAACCGCTGACCGAGACCAGCGCGCCGGTCAGCAGCGCGCTCGCGCCGAGCAGACCCCAGCGCACTCGGCTCACCGAGAAACCGAGCGAGGCGGCGGTAGTGTCGCCGAACGCGAAGGCGTCCAACACGCGCCCGGAGAGGGCGAGTGGGATGCCGATTAACGCCATCGCACCGAGCGAGATCGCGACCTGCGGCCAGCGTGCCCCGGCCAGCGAACCGAGCAGCCAGTTGAGCACATCACGGTATGAGTCACCGGTCGCGGCCCAGAAAATGACAAAACTGGTGAGCGCGGCGGCCAGCGACGAGACGGCAACGCCGGCGAGCACGGTGCGGGTCGGGGTGATGCGTCCCAGCGAACTGGCCAGCGCGAGGGTGGCGGTCAGCGCGAGGATCGCGCCCGCGAACGCGGCGACCGGCAGCAGCAGCGTCACGCCCAACAGCAGCACGCTGACCGCGCCGAGCGATGCCCCGGATGACAGCCCCAGAAGGTAGGGATCGGCTAACTGGTTGCGGGTCAGGGCCTGCATCACCGCGCCGACGAGCGCGAGCCCAGCCCCCACCGCGGCCGCCGTCAGCACGCGGGGGAGTCGCAGCTCCCACACGATCCCGCCGTGGAGCGCGTCGAGTGGCGAGGTGCCGATCCCGAGGTGCGCGAGCACGCTACCGATGACGTCCTGCACGTCGAGCGGCGCCGGTCCGATCGTCGTTGCGATGGCGATCGAGAGCAGCAGGGCGATCGTCAGTCCGATGCCCCACAGCCACGATCGGGCCCGTCGCGCCGCCGGTGTCACGGGATGTCGAGAGCCTTCAGCTGCTTCTGGATCGACGCTGCGGCATCTACCGTGCGCACGCCGGCCTCACTCGCGGGGAACGGGATCGTGATGTAGCGGTGGTTCTTGACCGCGGTGAGGTTCTCGGTGGCCGGGTTGGTTTCAAGCGATTGGATTTTGCTCGACGCGGTGTTCCAGGTGGCGTCGATCAGGATGATGACATCCGGGTCGTCGGCGACGAGCGATTCCCAGCCGAGCGAGGTCCAGGGCTGCTTGACATCGGCTGCGACGTTCTTCAGTCCGACCGTCTCCATCACGAGTTCGGGAGCGCCGGTGCCCGCTCCGACATAGGGAGTGTCGGTGCCCGAGGAGTACCAGAGGGCGGAGAGGCCCCTTTTGCTCTTCGTGACCGTCGCCAGCTCGGCCTTCTGCTGCGCGATCAGCTCGGTCGAGCTGACGTGGAAAATAGAGGCGACCTGGGCGATCTCGCCGAAGATGTCCGAGAAGGCGAGCTTGGCCGGGGCGCCGGTGGTGCGGCAGGCTGCAGGCTGCACGTAGCTGCCGATCCCCAGGCTGCTGAGTTCGGCGCGGGTGCCCGCCTGGTCGGCGGAGAACGCGGATTCCCAGCCGGAGTAGACGAAGTCCGGTTCGAGGGCGAGCAGCGCCTCCTCACTCGGCATGAAGTCAGAGATGGTGTGCAGCTTGGCAGCCTGAGCGGTCCACTTCGCGGGGACCGGCCCGTCCTGGAAGGCCGTGCCGACGATCCTTTCACGGAGCCCGAGAGCGAGCAACATCTCGGTCGAGGTCGACTTGATGCTGACGACCCGGCGAGGCGCCGTTGCGAACGTCTCGGAGGTGTCGCAGTTCTGCATGGTGATAGCTTTCGCGCTCGTCGACGCGGTAGGGCTGTCGGCTGGGCTGGCGGATGCCGTGCTGCAGCCAGCAAGGAGGAGGGTGCCAGCGGCGACAATTGCCGCGCAGAGCAGGGGACTGGAGCGGAGGGATCGGGTCATGAGGGTCTCCCTGAGGGGCGTGCGAAACGGGGCGGGGTGCGAACTCGTGGGCTCGCCGCGGCCGAGTCGTTCAAAGGAGGAGCGACGCACCAGGGCAATGCTGCCCGGGGGACCTGACAGCGTCGACTGTAGCAATCGCGCACACTGGTGGCATGCAGTGGACAGTGATCATCCCGGTGAAGCCGGCGGAGTCGGCCAAGTCGCGTCTTGGACTGGGGCCCGAGTTGGCGCGGGCGATCGCTCTCGACACCGTCGCCGCGGCCGTCGCGAGTGCCGCCGTCGCGCGCGTGCTCGTGGTGACCTCCGATCCGGGGTTCCGGCCTCCCGGTGCCGAGATCGTCGCGGAAGAGTCGCTCGCTGGTATCGACACCGCCATCCGCACGGCCGCGGCTCTCGCCCCCGATGGCCCGCGCGCCGCGCTGCTCGGCGACTTGCCGTCCCTGCGCCCGGGGGACCTCGCCGCCGCCCTCGCGCTCGCCCCGCACCACCCACGCGCCTTCGTCACCGACCGCGATGGCACGGGCACGACGCTCGTGACCGCCGTCGCCGGAATGTTGCTCATCACCGCCTTCGGACCCGACTCGGCCGCCGCTCACCGCGCGCTCGGTCTCGCGGAGCTCGCGCTCCCGGCCGGCAGCACCGTCACGGCCGACGTCGACACGCTCGAGCATCTGGAAGTCGCCCGCGTGCTCGGCCTTGGCCCGGCTACGCGCATCGCGCTCGAGTCTCAGCCGGTTCCGCGGTAACGGTTTAGTCACAGTCACAGTCACAGCCACAGTCACAGCCGAGCAACCCACTCGAGACGCGCTAGTCGTCGTGGCGCGCGAGCTGCTCGCCCAACTCGAGAGCGGCACTCGCCATGGCGGCGCTGAGGGGCTCGTCGCGCATCCAGAGCGGGATGACGCGCGTCTCGATGCCTTCGGCTCTGAGCGGTTCGGCCGCGGCCTCGTCGACGGTGTCGATAAGCCAGCCGTCGAGCATGCCGCCGGGCGAACCGCGCCGTGCGCCGTAGTGCCGGGCGACGGCCGCGGCATCTGTCGAGACGCCGATCGCGGAGAGGCAGGCGTCAGCCATTCCGCGCACGACGGCACCGCCGATGATCGGTGAGACGCCGACGACGGGAGCCGGAGCCGTGCGCACCGCCTCCTCCAGGCCGGGGATGCCGAGGATGGTTCCGATCGACACGACAGGGTTTGACGGCGCGAGCACCACCACGTCGGCCGTCGCGAGCGACTCGAGCACGCCGGGTGCTGGCCGCGACGCCGCGACCCCGATCTGCTCGAAACGCAGGGCCGGCAGCGAAGCGCGGTAGCGGGTCCACCACTCCTGGAAGTGCAGCGAGATCTCGTTTCCGGGCGCGGACGGGTCGTCAACGATCACGTGCGTCTCGACCTCGTCGTCGGTGGCCGGCAACATCCGCAGGCCAAGCGGCCACCGGTCCTGCAGGCGCGCAACCACCTCGTGCAGCGGAAGACCTTCGCGGAGCCAGGCGGTCCTCGCGATCGACGCCGAGAGGTCGAGGTCACCGAGGGTGAACCACGGATTCCCGATTCCCCAGGCGGCGAGTTCGGCCGAAACGCGCTCGGTCTCGCCGACACGACCCCAGCCACGCTCGGCGTCGTTGATGCCGGCGAGGGTGTACAGGATCGTGTCCAGGTCGGGGGTGATGCGCAGCCCTGCCAGCCACAGGTCATCGCCGGTGTTGACGATCGCGGTGAGGTTGGCCTCCGGATGGCTATCGCGCAGATGCGCGCGCATGCCTCGCAAGAAGCGAGACCCGCCGACTCCGCCGCCCAGCACCACGACATTCATGGTTCGACCCTAGGTGACCAGATCGGGAGGCGACCAGATCAGGAGGCGACCAGATCAGGCCAGCGCCGCCGCCGCCAGCGCCGCCCCGACAGCCGCGACGTCGTCCCGCACCATGCCGACCGTGACGCGCACGAAACCGCCAGGCTCGCCCAGCTGGAACGGTGCGCCCGGTGCGACCCGGATGCCGGCCGCCGCGAGTTGCACGATGGCCGAGCGTTCGTCGTTGACCCGCAGCCACGCGTTGACCCCGTCGCCTGCCCGCAGGCTCGCACCGCCGCGGTGGACGGCCGCCGCGAGCTCGTGCTGCCGCTCGTGGTACCTGAGCCGAGCCGCATCGACCTGCGCCACCGACTCCGGATCCGTGAGTAGCTCGCAGAGAATCGCCTGGATCATGCGCGAGGTCCACCCGGGCCCGAGCAGCCGGCGGGCGACCACACGGTCGACGAGAGCGCGGGGCCCGCCGAGCGCGCCGATGCGCAGGTCGGGGCCGTGCGACTTGGAGAAACTGCGCACGTGCAGCACGCGCTCGGGCAGCCAGGTGGCGAGCGTCACATCGGGAGCCGAACTGATCGACCCCGAGTGGTCGTCCTCAAGCACGACAGCTCGCTCGGCGGTGCGGCTGCGTCGCAGCAGGAATGCCAACTCATGTGCCCGCGCGGGCGACAGCGAGACCCCGGTGGGGTTCTGGGCCCGTGGCTGCAGCACAACCATGGTCGGACCGGCAGCCAATGCCCGCGCAAACTCCTGCGGGATCATCCCCTCCTCGTCGAGATGCACGGGCACCGGCTCGAGGCCGTACTGCTCCAGGAGGTCCATGAACGGGGGGAAGGTCGGGTTCTCGACGAGGATCCGATCGCCGAAGTGCGCCATCGTCGAGAGGACGCGATCGATAGCGTCCAGGGCACCGTTGGTGACCGTGATCGACTCGACGGGGGAGGGCCAGGTGTCCCGCATCAGGTCGTGCAGCTCGGGAATGTCGGGCAGTTGCTGATAGCTGGCCGTGTCAGCGCGGGCCGAGACGCGCGACATCGCGGGTCCGAGCGTGGGCAGCAGCTCCGGATCGGGGGTACCGCGCGAAAGGTCTAGTCGCGCCTCCTGCGCCCCACCCAGGTCGCGGTAGCGGCGCGGGAGCCACTCGCGCGGCGCCGAGCGCACGAAGCTGCCGCTTCGTCCGCGGCTGGTGATCAGCCCCGCCGACGCGAGGGTCTGCCAGGCGTGACTGACCGTCGCCGGGCTCACGCCGAGATCCAACGCGAGTTCGCGAACAGTAGGCAGCCGGTCGCCGGGCGCCAGGTCGCCGGTGGTGATCAGGCGCGCGATACCCGTGGCGATCCCCCGGGGGGAACGCTCCTCGATTGCGGCGGCGACCGATCTCATCGCTAAATGTTTACCCCCACCGATAACAAAAGCAACCCTCGGCATCGGGCAGACGCGCGGAGCTACGGATAGCCGACCAGCCAGAGCAGCAGGATCGCCGGCAGTTGAGCGGCGATCGACGCTCCAAGCAGCAGCCCACGTCGCGCGGGTGTGCTGGTCAATGACTCGGCCCCGAGCAGGGGAGCAAGCGGGAGCAGCAGCCGCGGCAGGCTCTGCTGGGGCAAGAATACGGCCGCGAGGTACAGCAACTGGCCGACCCCGAATCCGCGGATCTCAGGCCCCAACGCCCGCACCGAACGTCGTGTCAGCACCAGCACGCCGAGCGCCCAGATGGCGAGCACCACCGCGATTCCCGCCACGCTCAGATAGCGCATCGCGAGCAGGAACCACGGGGTGAATGGCACCAGCTGCTGCCTTCCGACGTACCCGGTCCACCACGACAGCTCGGTCTGGACGTACGCGTCCGGATGCCCGGTCACCAGGCCGGCGATCACCGGCCACGCGAGCCCGGCGGTCCCGATGAGCGCGCCGGTCAGCAGCACCGCGGCCGCCCGGAGTCGCGTCGGCGGCCAACCGTCCCGTCGGCGCGCCACCAGGTGCGCCAGCAACGCCGCCCCGAGCACGATTCCTCCCGGACGCGTCGCGCATGCGGCGATACCAAGCAGCGTGAACGGGAGCAGCCGATCAGAGCGCAACGCCAGCAGCGCGCCGAACAGCAGCGCCAGGAACAACGACTCGGCATATGCCACCTGCAGCACGAAAGACAGCGGTCCGACACAGAACAGAATGGTGCCCCAGAGCGCAGCACGCTGGCTCGTGGTGCGCAGCAGGAGCCGGTGAAGCAGCAGCGCCGATCCGGCCCCGGCCAGCAACGAGGTCGCGACCGCTGTCGGCTCGAAGGCGCTGCCGAGCACGATCATCATTGCGCGGACCAGAGCGGGGTAGAGCGGGAGGAACGCCCATACGTTGTGTACGACGAGGCCTGTACCATCCGTCGGAAGCGTCTTCGGGTAGCCGTGCAGAGCTATCTCGCGAAAGTAGGTGCCGTCCCACTCGGCGAGGAACGGGAGGAATCCGCTGCTTCCTCTAGCGCTGCCGAAGGGCAGGTGAAGCACCGGGGCAAGCAGAAAGAAGGCGGAAAGCAGAGCTGTGGTGAGTACCCGTGACGCGGCGTACACTCCGAGCACCTGCACGGTCAGGCGCGCGCCGCCACGGGTTGTGACCTCGCTCTCGCGGACTAGGGGCATCGTCTTCCCGTCGTTTCGAGAGGAGATTAACGCCAACGTCACCCGACGAAACATCAATGAAATGTTCAAGGCGAACAATAACAAAAGCACCACTGCTGAGGGAGAACCGACATGACGATCGTTCGCGCCGCCATCACCCAGACCACCTGGACCGGCGACAAAGAGTCGATGCTCGCGAAGCACGAGCAGTTCGCCCGCGACGCGAAAGCCGACGGGGTGCAAGTGATCTGCTTCCAGGAGCTGTTTTACGGCCCGTACTTCGGTATCACCGAAGACAAGAAGTATTACCGCTACGCCGAACCCGCTGACGGTCCCATCGTCCAACGCTTCGCTGCGCTCGCGAAGGAGCTCGAGATGGTGATGATTCTGCCCATCTACGAGGAGGACATCACCGGCGTGTACTACAACACTGCGGTCATGGTCGACAACGACGGCACGATCCTGGGCAAGTACCGCAAGCACCACATCCCGAATCTCGACCGGTTTTGGGAGAAGTTTTATTTCCGCCCCGGCAACCTCGGCTACCCCGTCTTCGACACCGCCGTCGGAAAGATCGGCCTGTACATCTGCTACGACCGGCACTTCCCCGAGGGATGGCGCGAGCTCGGGCTCAACGGCGCCCACATCGTGTTCAATCCGAACGCAACCAAACCGGGCCTCTCAAACCGGTTGTGGGAGGTCGAGGGGCCGGCTGCCGCCGTCGCTAACGGTTACTTCGTGCTGCAGCCGAACCGCGTCGGTCGCGAAGACAACGAGTACGGCGACCTCGCCGTCGACTTCTACGGCACCAGTCAGATGATCGATCCGCGCGGCAACTTCGTCGGCGAGCGCGGATCGGGCACCGACGAGGAGATCGTGATCCGCGACCTCGAGATGGACATGGTGCAGGAGATGCGCGACGACTGGCAGTTCTACCGGGACCGTCGCCCGGAGTCGTACACGAGCATCCCAAAACCGTAACGCTGATCGAGCCTGTCGAGATGTTCGTTCGTGATCTCGACGAGCGCGATCACCGACCGACGAGCGCGATCACCGACCGACGAGCTTGATCACCGAACAAGGAGTGACAACATGGCGACAACCCTCATCATCGGCGGCACCGTCGTCTCGGCGACCGGACGCGGCGCGGCCGATGTCCTCGTCGATGGCGACAAGATCGTGGGAGTACTCGCCCCCGGTTCGGTGTTGCTCGGCACGGAACTGGCGCAGTCGGTCGACACGGTCATCGACGCGAGCGGCAAGTACGTGATCCCCGGCGGCCTGGATGCTCACACGCACATGCAGATGCCGTTCGGTGGCACCGAAGCCAGCGACACCTTCGAGACCGGCACCCGCGCCGCCGCGTTCGGCGGGACGACCAGCATCGTGGATTTCGTGGTCCAGTACCCGGAGCAGAACATTCTCGACCAGTACACGCTGTGGCACGAGAAGGCGGCAGGTAACTGCGCAATCGACTACGGCTTCCACCAGATACTCAGCGACGTGCAGGATTCCAGCCTCACCGCCATGGACGAACTGATTGCCGAGGGCGTCACCAGCTTCAAGCTGTTCATGGCGTACAAGGGCGTATTCCTGAGCGACGACGGCCAGATTCTCCGGGCTTTCCAAAAGGGCGCCGAGAACGGCGCGATGATGATGATGCACGCCGAGAACGGCGCCATGATCGACGTGCTCGTCAAGCAGGCGCTCGAAGCCGGCAACACCTCGCCGTACTTCCACGGCAGCACACGACCGTGGCAGGCCGAGGAGGAGGCTACCCACCGCGCGATCATGATCGCCGATCTCACGGGCGCCCCACTGTACGTCGTGCACGTGAGCGCGAAACAGGCGGTCGAGCAGATCGCGACCGCGCGCGACCGCGGTCTCAACGTCTTCGGTGAGACTTGCCCGCAATACCTGTACCTCTCGCTGGAAGACCAGCTCGGCGCCCAGAGCGCCGAGTGGGGCGCCTTCGAGGGCGCGAAGTGGGTCTGCTCGACGCCGCTGCGCAGCAAGCACGATGGCCACCAGGATCACATGTGGCAGAGCCTGCGCACCAATGACATCCAGATGGTCTCCACCGACCACTGCCCCTTCTGCATGAAAGGCCAGAAAGACCTGGGGCTGAACGACTTCTCGAAGATCCCGAATGGGATCGGCTCGGTCGAGCACCGTATGGATCTCCTGTATCAGGGGGTCGTCGAGGGGCGCCTGACACTCGAGCGCTGGGTGGAGATCACCTCCACCACGCCGGCCAGGATGTTCGGCATGTACGGCCAGAAGGGCGTCATCCAGCCCGGGGCCGACGCCGACATCGTCATCTACGATCCAAACGGCCACACCAGCATCGGGGTGGGTAAGACCCACCACATGAACATGGACTACTCCGCCTGGGAAGGCTTCGAGATCGACGGCCACGTCGACACCGTGCTCAGCCGCGGCAAGGTCATCGTCGACGACAACCAGTACCTCGGCGCCATCGGCGACGGCAAGTACATCAAGCGCGGCCTCTCGCAGTACCTCGTCTAGGAGAGCACCCCATGGATTTCGGTGCAGTACTCCAGACCAACCCGCCCGCGGCGCGCACGATCGCGCTGGCCAAGTTGGCCGAGCAATACGGCTTCAGCAACGTGTGGACCTTTGACTCGCACCTGCTTTGGCAGGAGCCGTACGTGATCTACAGCCAGATCCTCGCTGAGACGCGCAAGGTGAAGGTCGGGCCGTTCGTCACCAACCCGGCGACCCGCGACTGGACGGTCACGGCATCCGTGTTCGCGACCCTCAACGAGATGTACGGCAACCGAACGGTGGTCGGCATCGGGCGGGGCGACTCGGCGGTGCGCGTCACGAACGGCAAGCCGACGACGCTGAAGGAGCTGCGTGAGGCGATCCACGTGATCCGCGAACTCGGCAATAGCCGCGAGGTCGAGTACAACGGGGCGAATCTGCGCTTCCCGTGGAGCGTCGGCAGCGAATTGGAAGTCTGGGTCGCCGCGTACGGCCCACTCGCGCTGAAGCTGACCGGTGAAGTGGGTGACGGCTTCATTCTGCAACTGGCCGATGTCGACATCGCGAAGTGGATGATCACGACCGTTCGCGATTCTGCGGAAGCGGTCGGTCGCGATCCTGACTCCATCACCTTCTGCGTGGCGGCGCCGTTCTACATCGGCGACGACTGGGAACACATGCGCGACCAGTGCCGCTGGTTCGGCGGCATGGTCGGCAACCACGTGGCCGACATAGTGGCCAAGTACGGAACGGCAGGCGCCGTCCCGAAGGCCCTCACCGACTACATCGAGGGCCGCACCGGCTACGACTACAACTCGCACGGAAAGGCGGGCAACGATCACGTGAACTTCGTGCCCGACGAGATCGTCGACCGTTTCTGTCTGCTCGGCACCGCCCCGCAGCACATCGAGAAGCTCGAAGAACTCAAGTCGATTGGCGTCGACCACTTCGCGGGTTACCTGCAGCACGACAACAAAGAAGAGACCCTTCGGGTGTACGGCGAGACGGTCATCCCGGCGCTCTCAGACCATCTGACCGCCAAGGCATAGGAAGATAGAAACACCATGAGCGACATCGGCATCACCACCACCAGCCCTGCGGCGGCCCACCTCGATCCAGACGACGGTGCCCGCACCCTCGAACTCGATCGTGCGCACGTTTTCCACTCCTGGTCAGCACAGGGAGCGCTGCAACCCTTCGTGATCGCCGGAGCGCTGGGCTGCGAGGT
>JAYWDH010000119.1:0-5057 GCA_043779945.1 Microbacteriaceae bacterium | reverse complement strand
GCTTCCAGGCGTGTTTGCGCACCAAGCGGATCTCACGCACTCCACGAGAGCGGGCCGCGTCCACGTAGTCGCGCGACAGGGTGCCAATGACATTGGTGCGGACCAGCCGCAGGAAGATCCCGGCCGTCAGCAGGCCGAGGGTGAGTCCAGGAAGCACCGCGTGCGAGAGCACGTCGCCGATGACCTGCGGATCGCCGCTGCGGAACGCATCGATCAGGTGTATGCCGCTGCGGTTGGGCATCGACGCGAAGAGGATCTCGGTGCGGGTGGACGCCCGTCCCGCGACCGGCAGCACATCCAACCAAACCGCGAACACCAACTTGAGAAGCAGGCCGGCGAAGAAGACCGGTGTCGCGTAGGCGAGGATCGCAAAGATGCGGAGCACGGCATCCGGCCAGCGATCCCGCAAATACGCCGCGACCTGACCGAGCGGAATACCGATAAGGAAGGCCACGATCAGGGCGTAGAAGGTGAGTTCGAGGGTGGCGCCGCCATGGGTGAGCAGGATCTGCGAGATCGGCTGGCCGTCAGTGATCGATGTGCCGAAGTTGCCGGTGAAGATGTGCCCGAGGTATTCGAGATACTGCACGATGATCGGCCGGTCATATCCGGCCTGGTGGATGCGCGCCGCCAACTGGTCGGGCGGGAGCTTGCCGCCGAGAGCGATCGTGATCGGGTCCCCCGTGATCCGCATCAGAACGAAGACCATCGTCACCAGGATGAATACGGTCGGGAAGATCAGAAGGAACCTGATGATCAGATAGCGCCAGAGCGTGCTGACCCCTCGCCCGCGCTTCGCCCGAAGCCCCGGGGCAGACCGCGCCGGCGCCGGCTCGACCGGCGGAGAGGCGACTGTGGTCATGGATTCCTCGCGGTGGGGGCGTGACGGGATAGCGAACGGGGTGCTCGACGCGAATCGATCACCCCGCTCACGTTACTTCAGACCCGGATCAGCCCTTGCTGAGGGTGCCGAAGCGGAACTTGAACGCACCGTCGAGCGTGGTGCCCGAGATATCCGTTCCGGTCACCGCGGCCTGCTTGCCCTGCAGCAGCGGCAGGATCGGCAAGTCGGCGCCAACCTTCGCCTGGATGTCCTCGATCTGCGTCTTACGGGTGGCGGCGGACGACTCCGTTGCCTGCTTCTGGATCTCGGCGATCACCGCGTCGTTGCTGTAGTGGTTGACGAGGAAGCTGTCTGCGCCATAGAAGGGCGTCAGGTAGTCATCCGCATCCGAGTAGTCCGGGAACCAGCCGAGCTGGTACTCCGGGTACACGTCCGACGAGCGGTCCTTCGAGTACTGCGTGTACTCGGTGGACTGCAGATTCACCGTGAACAGGCCGGTGGCCTCGAGCTGGCTCTTCACGAGCGCGTACTCATCGGTCGACGACTCGCCGTAGTGGTCGGTGTTGTACTGCAGTTTGAACACGACAGGAGTCGCGACACCCGCGTCGGCGAGCACCTTCTTGGCCTTGGCCTGGTCGGGGCCGCCCTTGCCGTCGCCATACAGGTCTTTGAGCACCGTGGTGGCGCCGGTCAGACCGTCCGGAACGAAGGAGTACAGGGGCGTGTAGGTGTTCTTGTACACCTGCGACGCGATCTCGCTACGGTCGATCAGATCGGCCGCAGCCACGCGCACTGCCAGGGCCTTGGCGGCGTTCGCGTCCGGCTGAGTGGCCCCGTACGGCATCGTATTGAAGTTGAAGACGATGTAGCGCATCTCGCCGCCGGGACCGTCAACGACCTTGACCTTCTTCTTGTCGGCGCGGAGCGAGGCCGTGTCGGTGGCAGAAAGGCTGCGATATGCGACATCGATGTTGCCCTGCTGCACATCGAGCTTCAGGTTCGAGGCGTCGGTGTAGGTCTTCAGGGTGACGCTTGAGGTCTTCGCGGCGCCGAGCAGGCCGTCGTAGTTGGGGTTGGCCTTGAAGGTGATCAGGTTGTTGAAGTCGTAACTATCGATCTTGTACTGACCGTCGAACGCCTCACCCTTGACGATCTCTTTATCGGGCGTCACCTTGTCGGCTGAGAACACCTCCTCATCAACGATGGCGCCTGCGCTGGTGCTCAGCACCTGCGGAAAGACCTGATCGTTGGGGTTCTTGAGATGGAATACGACCGTGTCGGCGCTCGGGGCGTCGGTGCTTTTCAGATTGGCCAGCAGGTAAGACGGGCCGTTCGGGTCGTTGATCTTGAGCTGACGGTCGAAGCTGAACTTCACGTCGGACGACGTCAGCTTGTGCCCGTTCGCGAACTTGAGCCCCTTCTTCATGGTGACTGTGTAGTCGGTGGGGCTGGTGAAACTGGCCTTCGAGGCGAGGTCTGGCAGCACGTCGGAGGTACCGGGCTTCGAGTTCATCAGCGTGGCGAAGACCTGCGTTTGCACGGTCAGCGAGCCGTTGTCGAAGGAGCCAGCCGGGTCGAGGAACGTGAGCTTGTCGGTCGTTCCGACCACGATCGCCTTGCTGGAACTGCCGCTGGTCCCTGCTGCGCAACCGGCTAGCGCGAGCGCTGCCGCCACGACGCCGCCGACGAGGGCGATGCGCCGTCCCTTGTTGGACATGGAAAGCATCCGTCCACCTCTTCCTTTTGGGGGGACGCGCCGTGCTCTGGCGCAGCGCGCAATGTGCAGGGCGGCGCTCGTACGGGCCCGGCCGTTCACCGACAGTCATAACACAGCGCTGAGGCCAGTACTAGCCGAGCGTGTCTCAGGGGACGGATTTTTGCGACACCGCCCTGGAGACGCACCGAAATGATGCGTGAAAGACGGATTCCCGCAACGGAATGCAACTCGCTGGCCGGGGAGCGCCTCGACGTCACTCCTTGCGGAGCTGCCGCCGTTCGATCTCGAGCGCGGCGGACTGCCGCTGGAGCACGTTCCAGCGCTCCTGGTCACCTTCGGCTTTGGCGCGCTGCATGGCACCAACCACCTCCGCGCGTTGCCGCACGATATCCCGGTCGACCAGGGCCGCGACCACACCCTCGCAGTAAGCATCGAGCTGGTCAGGACGTTGCGGGATCGGGGCGACGGCAAGCTGGGTGACCAGGGTTACGAATGGAGCGGGGACCTGGTCGGCGACGTAGGGAAGCCATCCCGGAGCGCTCGCCTGGTCGATGCTCGCAGCGATACCGTCGCGGATCACGCTGAGCGTCTCATTGCTGAACCGCACCTGCGTCGCGCGCGACATCAGCTCGTGACCCACCGCCTCCGGATGCTGCAGCATCGCCATCAGCGCTTCGCTCTCCCCACGCGTGATTGCGTCGCCCGGGAGGTCGGTGAGCTTGATCTCGCGGGGTGCTGGCGGAGCCTCGACCAGCGTGGTCCCGGCTGCCCCGCCGCTGGCCTCCTGCCTCGCCTGCGCGGACTGCCCCGCGCGGCGCGGCTCCTCCGCGCGACTTGGGGCGCGAGCGGCAGCGGCACGCGCGCCCGTCACCGCGCGGCTGACCTCGTCGGGCTCGAGGCCCAACCATCCGGCCAGGCTACGCACGTAGCCCACGCTCATCGCCCGATCTCGGATGCCAGCGACAACGGGCGCAGCGGCTCGAAGGGCAGCCACGCGGCCCTCGACCGTCTCCAGGTCTTGCCCGGCGAGCTGACGCCGGATCATGAACTCGAACATCGGCTTGCGGCCGGAGACCAGGGTGCGGACCGCCGCATCCCCGCGCACGCGTCGCAAATCACACGGGTCCAGGTTGTCGGGTGCGACCGCAACGAAGGTCTGCGCGGCGAAGCGCTGCTCCTCGGCGAAGGCGCGGCTCGCGGCCTTCTGGCCCGCCTCATCCGGGTCGAAGGTGAAGATCACCTCTCCGGTGCCTGTCGAATCCGCGTTCGCCACGTCGCCGAGCACTCGGCGGATGATCTTGATGTGATCTACCCCGAAGGAGGTGCCACAGGTCGCGACCGCAGTGGTGACGCCCGCGAGGTGGCAGGCCATGACATCGGTGTAGCCCTCGACGACGACGACTTGCTTGCCCTTCGCGATATCACGGCGGGCGAGGTCGAGCCCGTAGAGCACCTGGCTCTTGTGATAGACGGGGGTGTCGGGGGTGTTGAGGTACTTCGGGCCCTTGTCTTGGTCGTCGGGCAGCAGTTTGCGCGCACCAAACCCGACCGTCGCGCCGGTGATGTCCCGGATCGGCCAGATCAGTCGGCCACGGAAGCGGTCGTAGGCGTTCCCGCGATCGCCGGTGCTCAAGAGGCCTACCGTGACCAGCTCGGATTCGGTGAACCCTTGGGCGAGCAGATGCCCGCGGAGCGCGTCGAACGACTTGGGGGCGAAGCCGACGCCAAAGCGGGCGGCGGCGGCGGCGTCGAAGCCGCGCTCGCCCAGAAAATCTCGGCCAATCTGGGCTTCGGGGGTCGTCAGCTGCTCCTGGAAGAACGTCTCGGCCGCGGAATTCGCGGACAGTAGTCGGGCGCGGTTACCATGCTCGGTGGCCTGCGCGCCATCCTCATAGTGGAGCTCGTAGCCCAGGCGGGCCGCCATCCGTTCGACGGCCTCCGAGAAGGTGACGTGATCCATGCGCTGCAGGAAGGTGAACACGTCCCCGCCCTCGCCGCAGCCGAAACAGTGGTAGTAACCGACCTGCGGGCGCACGTGAAAGCTGGGGCTGCGCTCTTCGTGAAACGGGCAGAGCCCCTTCAAAGAGCCGACCCCGGCGCTTTTCAGCGTCACGTAGTCGCCGACGACGTCCGCCAGATTGATGCGCGACCGGACCTCGTCGATGTCGCTTCTGCGAATGAGGCCGGCCATTCCCTGATTCTAGGAGTCGCCCAGGATGTCGTGTCGGGCCAGGAAGAGGCGGCCCCACAGTTCGCGGAAATAGTCACCGAATTGCGCGGTCGCCCAGCGAGCGATATCGTCGCGGGCCATTGACAGGAATCGTCATGAAATCGGCAGTAGACCATATTGATCCGAACATGGTTCGGATCAAATAGAGGAGCCGACTTCATGGTCTACGCATTCGCATAAGACGACCCGTCTCGGGCACATCAGCTCAGGTAGCGCTCGTGCCAAACGTTCGCCGAGACGTCTGTCAGCGAGGCAACCTGGTCGAC
>JAYWDH010000118.1:0-1641 GCA_043779945.1 Microbacteriaceae bacterium | reverse complement strand
ACGCCGAACAACACAGCTGCCGACCGCAGCTACCAGGTCGAGAAGACCGACGAGGAGTGGAAGGCCGCGCTCGACCCCACGCGCTACGCGGTGCTCCGTGAGGCCGCGACCGAACGTGCCTGGTCGGGCGAGTTGCTCGACGAGAGCCGCGCCGGCCTTTACACCTGCGCGGGCTGCAACGCCGAGCTCTTCACGAGCGGCACGAAGTTCGACTCCGGCTGCGGCTGGCCGAGCTTCTACGAATCCGTGAACCCGGATGCCGTGCAACTGATCGAGGACAGCACGCTGGGCATGGTCCGCACCGAGGTGCGCTGCGCGAAGTGCGGATCGCATCTCGGTCACGTCTTCGACGACGGCTTCGGAACCCCGACCGGCCTGCGTTACTGCATGAACTCGCTGTCGCTGGGCTTCCAGGGCGGCGAGTGACCAGCGACCCGGCCCCCGTCGCGGAGGCCCTCCGTCGTCGCCGTTCATACTCCTCGGTGGGTTCGACGGCGCCCACCACCCGCGAGCTCCTCCCCCTGATCGAGGCGGCTGGGTCGGTCGCCGACCACGGTTCGCTGCGCCCCTGGCGGATCATTGCTCTACGCGGTTCAGCACGCGATAAGGTCGGCCGGGCGATGGCGGATGCCGCCGGTCTGACAGGCTCCGCTGCCGAGACCTTGGCGGCCAAGCTGCGTCGTGCGCCGCTGGTGCTCGCCATCGTCGTGTCACCGAAGCCGAGCCCCAAGGTGCCGGACTGGGAGCAGGAGGTCGTGGCATCCGGTGTCGCACACGCGCTGAGCCTGGCCCTCGACGAGGCCGGCTGGGGTGTCATGTGGCGCACCGGACTGCAGGCGCGAGCCGCCGCCGTGCATCGCATCCACCAGCTTGCGCCGAACGAGCGGCTCCTCGGCTGGCTCTACGTAGGCGCCAAGCCCGCCTCCAAGAGCGGGCGCCGCACGCCTATCAAGGCGAAGGACTACCTGACGGCTCTGTAGGGTACGGCAGGCTACCGCGGCTACCGCGGCGCCGGCGGCGCGGGAGCGACGCGATCACCACCGCCACCAGCGTCAGCCCCGAGCCGACGATCGTCAGCGGCGCGATCGGATGCGACTGCACCGGCGCGAGCAGGTCGAACAGCACGGCCGTCACGAGCTGCCCCGAGAGCACCGCGAGACCCATGAGCAGCACTCCGGTGCTCCGCACGATGGTGGATTGGCCGCCGATAAACACCGTGCCGACCAGGCCGCCCAGATACAGCCAGGGGGTCGTCGGGAAGTGGGTGGGCCATCCGACGATGGCGCTGTGGATGACGGCCGCGACCAGCAGAACAGACGCCCCGACCGCGAAGTTGCCGAAGGTCGCCGTGAATGCGGACTCGGCAATCGTTTTCACCTGTCCGTTCACCGCCTGCTGCCAGCCCACCGCCAACCCCGCCGCGAAGGGCACCAGCAGCACCCAGGCCGCAATGTCGGGCCGGACCTCGCTCGAGCCCGCGAGCACCACGGCCGCGAGCGCGAGCGCAGCCCCGACCAGGCGCCGCGCGGTGACCGGCTTGGCTGCCATGGACCCCATCCCACGTCGATCAATCGCCAGCGAGCTGACCGTCTGGCCAGCCACGACGCCGACTGTGAAGAGGGCAACACCCACCAGGCCGAC
>JAYWDH010000117.1:0-1654 GCA_043779945.1 Microbacteriaceae bacterium | reverse complement strand
CCGAGGGCGTGCTGCGGCGCATCGTGCAGGCCTCGAGCGCGCCGGGCGATCGCGTGCTCGACTTCTTCGCCGGTTCCGGGACCACCGGGGCGGTGGCGCAGGCACTCGGTCGCCGCTACCTCCTGGTCGACGAGAGCCCGGATGCCGTAACCATCATGCGAACCCGCCTGCCCTCGGCGACCGTTTTCTTCGCGTGACCGTCGCTACGCTCTCTTCATGAGCGAGGCGCCGAATGAGTGGAGCTGGGATGAGTAGTCGCGGCGACGTGGAATGCTGGCTGACCGACATGGACGGCGTGCTCGTTCATGAGAACCAGGCGCTGCCCGGCGCCGTCGAGCTGATCCAGCAGTGGCGCGATGTCGGCACGCCGTTTCTCGTGCTGACCAACAACTCGATCTTCACGCCGCGCGACCTGGCGGCACGGCTGCGGGCATCCGGGCTCGATGTGCCCGAGGAGTCGCTCTGGACGAGCGCGCTCGCCACTGCCGACTTCTGCCGCTCGCAGATGCCCGGAGGTTCTGCGTTCGTCATCGGCGAGGCTGGCATCACCACCGCGTTGCACGAAGCCGGGTTCGTCATGACCGAGACCAACCCCGACTACGTGGTCGTCGGCGAGACGCGCAACTACTCCTTCGAGGCGATCACCAAAGCGATCCGGCTCATCAACGAGGGGGCGCGCTTCATCGCGACGAACCCGGATGCCACCGGCCCGAGCGCGGACGGCCCCATGCCCGCCACCGGCGCGATCTCAGCTCTCATCACGAAAGCGACCGGCAAGGATCCCTACGTGGTGGGAAAGCCGAACCCGATGATGTTCCGCTCGGCGATGAACAAGATCGGCGCGCACAGCGAGAACACGGCGATGATCGGCGACCGCATGGACACCGACATCATCGCCGGGATCGAGGCCGGGCTGCACACGATCCTCGTACTCACGGGGATCAGCGACCGGGCCGAGATCGAGAAGTACCCGTTCCGGCCTGACGAGGTCCTCGACGGCGTGTACCAGCTGCTCGAGCGTGAGCCGGTCGAGACCGAACTGGACGGCGACGAGTTTTAGGACGCCAAGTATCAGGGTGCCGACGCCTTCGCCACCGCGACGCTGCCGGTCAGCGACTTGCCCGATGATCGGCTGACGAAGCAGAAGTAGTCGTGTTGGCCCGCGGTCCATTCGGCCTCGGTCACCGGATAGCTGCCCTGCACCTGCGCGTCGGCGTACTGTCCGGCTGCGGCGAGATCCAGAACTCCTGGCACAGTGCAGAGCAACGGGATCTGCATTTGTAGCGCCTCAGTACCCCGGAACGTCGGCGTCGTCGTGTGGTCGAAGGTGCCGCGGAACACCATCTGGGCCGGATGCGCGACGGCGCAGTCCACCACGGTGAACTTCTCCACCCACGGGCTCGTGTACGAGGCGAGGCACTCCCCACCGAGCAACTGGTTCCAGCCGTGGACGCCCGCTACTACTGGCCCGATCGGCGCCACGGTCGGGGTGGGGGTCGCGGTGCGCGTCGGGGTGGGAGAGGAGGTCGCCGCGACGGGCTTCGCCGGGAAGAGGGTGGGCAGCTTGGTCCCCAGGAGGAACAGGGCGACCAGCGCCAGGATCGCGACCAAGCCACCGCCGACACTGATGAGCGTCTTCTGGGCCTTCGAGACA
>JAYWDH010000116.1:0-1670 GCA_043779945.1 Microbacteriaceae bacterium | reverse complement strand
GCGCACGGGCCACCGCGCCACCGCGCGCGACGCTGTACCCGACGTTCGCCCAGCCTGTGGCGGAACGACCCATCCACGCTGTCCCAGCTCCGGTACCCGTCCGAGTCTCTGCAGCATCCGAACCGGCGCGACTGGTTCCGGTGTTCGACGAATCAGGAAGGACCATCTCATGACCTGGGCAAATCGGTTCCGGCTCTTCATCGGGCTCCTCGTGGTCGTCATCATCGTGGCCGGGGCGACGCTGATCCTCAGTGTTCGTGAAACCGAGGTGGCGAGCAGTACCGCCTCGGTGAAAGCCATCACCTACTCCGTGGGTTCCGATTACGCCGGGACCGTCGTGGACCAGAAAGTGAAAGCGGGCGATGCTGTCACCAAGGGGCAGCCTCTGATGACCATTCAAAGCGCGGCGGTCGAGACCGCGTCGGCCACCAAGGCAGGAGTTCCGGCCAGTGCGTCGTACACCGTCGCTCCCGGCGGCCTGCTCACCCTGACGGCTACTGAGCCGGGTGTGATCGAAAGGCTCGGAGCACATGTCGGCGGATTTGTCAGCGCCGGCAGCGCCCTCGCCACGATCGATCAAGCGAAGTCCCTGTACGTTCTGGCGAAGTTCCGTATCGATCCATACGACTTCTCCCGCATCCAAAAGGGCGCATCGGTCGACCTGGTCATGCCCAACCAGCAGCAACTGAGCGGCACCGTCTCGAAGATCCGCGTCACCACAACAAGCGGCGGGGCGGCCAGCGCCAGCATTGAGATCTCCAGCCCCCAGTTGGTCCTGGGGCAGGGCAACAGTCTCGTGACGCCGGGCACCCCGGTCGCAGCGACTCTTCGCCTCCGGGATGACGGTCCACTAGGCGGTCTCCGCAAGTTGGCCGTCAGCCTTCTGCAGAAGTTGCACCTGTGAGCGCCCCTCGCCGCAGATCCGCGCTTCTCATCACGGGCCTCTTCGCTCTCATCGCGCTGGTCGCCGGATGTAGCGCCACTGTCACTCCGGCGGCGACGGGATCCGGGCCGCCCCTGGATTCGGCAGTCCGCAGCGTCCCTCACCGCTCGGTCGCCCCGATGCCGACTGTTCGCCTTTCCAAGAACCTGACACCGCCCACGAACCAATGGTTCTCCGGTCTGGTCTTCGGCAGCAGCCCTCAGCCCGTTTTCCCCCTGCCGCTCTCGTTCGGGCTCACCAACTCCGGATTCGCCTTCGGTCTCCCCACCGTCACCACCAGCGCCGACACCATCGCGGGCGGATTCCTGCCCGCCATCACTGTGGACAACGGATCGGCATCGAGCACGATCACCCATTACGACTCCGCATCCGTCACGATCGAACAGACTGGTGGCGACGGGCAGCCGATCGGCTCGGTCGTCATCGCCGAGGGCTCCCCCGTGGTGAGCTACACCGCCTTACGGGACGGCGCGGTCACTCTCGGGACCCCGTTCGACGGGTCCGGGCGCGTGCATGTCGCCACGGTGGCGAGCAGTCGCTACGGCCTCGTCACCGGCGGAGCAAGCAAGGGCAGCAATCTGCAGTTGACGAAGGGGCAAACGGCGACGCTCTTTGCCATCCCGGCCGGGGTCGATCCGGTTCAGTTCGCTTCGCACGTCTCGATCCTCACCGGCGTCTCGATGAGATATGACGTCGGCGCCACCCAGGTGACGACGAGTCTTCACTA
>JAYWDH010000115.1:0-13908 GCA_043779945.1 Microbacteriaceae bacterium | reverse complement strand
CCCAGGTCACGGCCCTGTAGCCGTCACGAAACGCACAGTGGATGGCCCCGCGTCACGGACGCGGGGCCATCCTTCTCGGTGCGGACGCGGTTACTTCGTGACCGCCGGCTCGGCGGGCTCCTCGATGAGCACGTCATCCGTGTCGTAGTAGGTACCTGCCTTGCGCGAACGACTCCGCAGGATCAGCGCGCCCACGATGAACACCAGGCCGAGGATCACTGGCAGGACGACTCGCAGGAACTGCGGGATGCCACCCCACTCGGTGAAGTCGAACTGCTCGGCCTGACCGCCGACGATGTTCCAGGTGACCAGCAACGCTGCGACGAACGCTCCCACATAGACGAGGCCAGTCTTACGGAAGAAGTACGTCATGAGCACTCCCACTATTGCCAGGATCGGCACGAAGGGATAGGCCACGATTACCAACAGGAACTGACTGGAGAGCAGCGATCCGCCCGCGACGAGCGGAGTCATGTCGATCAGGATCATCACCAGGATGCCGATCGGCAGCACGATCGCACTCGCGATCATCTCGTTGCGGCCGCTGCCCTTGCCACGGCTCCAGCGTCCGGTGTTGTGCAGCCCCGCAGCGAGCATCAGGAAGAACAGCGTGAACGGGATGAGGTACACCAGGAACATCACGAAGTGCATGCCGTTCAGAATGTGCAACTGCAGGATATAGAGCCGGAAGTCCGTCTTGAACAGCCAGTCCGACATCACCAGGAGCAGGTACGCCGCGCCGACGCTTCCAACGGCGACCAGCGCCGACCTGCCGATGGCGCTCCAGCGGAACCCCTGTGCCGTCGTGAACCCGTACTCACGCGCCTGCTTCTGCGTGGAGGCGCGAGTCACGAAGTGCGTCACGATCAGGATGGCGAGCCCGATCAGTCCGTTGAACAGCGCCCAGATCATGATTCCCGAGGTGAGGTTCTGGGGGAACAGAGCACTCGCAGGCAGAATCATCGACCCGAAGTTATTGAACCAGTAGAAGGTCAGCGCAGGGATGCCCGCGGTCAGCACCGCACCGATCCACCAGGCCGCTTTCGACTTCGAGACTCTCACCTGCGGAGCGGTCTGGCGCAGCGAGGAGAAGAACGGGGCACGCAACAGCAGACCACCCACAGCGAAGATCGACAGGATGCCGCCGATGAGCGCGAGCAGCGTTCCGAGCTCCTTCAGCAACCAGACCTGGCCTACCGCGGAGTGACCGCCGTCGAGGGTCTTGGCAAACCACGTGACGGCCTGGTTGACCGCGTCGGGGTTGAAGGTCAGGCCCGGGTGGTCGGTCACGGGTCGCACGACCTCGCGAGCGGTGCCGTCAGCGATGCTGCCGTAGACGGTTCCCGCCTTGACCGGGGTGTCGGTGCCGAAGAACTTCTCCAGCTTGCTGCCGGACTGCATCTGCGACGGGGCGGGGACCGCCCACATCAGCTCGGAGAACTGCTCCCAGGTGCCGTAAACGACCTTGACGTTCTTCGGGAAAGTGGTGGTGCCTTCCGGGGCGACCCCGCCACCGACTGACGAACCTTCGAGCACCATCGACTTGTAGCCGTCCGGGAACACGGCGGCAGCGCTCACCACGGTCCAGCCACCCATCGAATGGCCTTCCAGGCCGATGTTGTTGAGATCGATAAAGTCGAAGGTGCGTAGGTAGGCGAGCGCCGCGGGTCCGCCGTAGCCGGCGTAGAAGGCCGCGGGGTCCGAGTTGCCGTGGCCGTACTGGTCGATCGACAGGACGGCGTATCCGCGACGGGAGAGTTCGATCGCGAAGGCATCCTGCGTCTCATTGGTGTTGATGTAGCCGTGCACCGCGAGGATCGCCGGGACCTTGCTCTTGTCACTCGCGCCAGTCGGCACGTAGAGCTTCGCGGCGATGATGTGACCGTCGGTGCCGACAAAGCTGGTGTCGCGCACCTGAACCGCCCCGCCCGCAGTCTGCGTCCATGCGGCCAGACCACCGCCGAACAGCACGAGTCCGAAGGCGATGGCCAGCACTGCCCACAGCCGGACGGATGACTTGATAGTCGTCATCTCAGATTGACCCTTCATTGAATGTTTCGTTGAGTTGGGTAACTTGCAAAAAGGCCGAGACGACATCCGTGTCGCCTGCCTCGTCCGCTCGCCTGATCGAGTGGGACGTGTTGGGAGTTTTCAGGGGGTCGGTTCCTCGTCTTCGACCCAGCCGAGGGTGCGCTGCACCGCCTTCTTCCAATAGTGGTATTCGTGGGCCCGGCGCTTCTCGTCGATGGCCGGAGTCCACTGCGCTGCACGGTGCCAGTTGGCCCGGAGGCTGTCGAGATCCGGCCAGAAGCCGACGGCCAGTCCGGCGGCATATGCCGCACCCAGGCACGTCGTCTCGGCGACCATCGGACGCACCACCGTGACGTCGAGCGCGTCGGCGAGCAGTTGCATGAGCAGGTTGTTGGCGGTCATGCCGCCGTCGACCTTGAGCTCGCTGAGCTCGATCCCGGTGTCGGCGATCATGGCGTCCACCACCTCGCGGGTCTGCCAGGCGGACGCCTCAAGAACGGCCCGCGCGATGTGCGCCTTCGTGATGTAGCCGGTCAGCCCGGCGATGACCCCGCGAGCGTCGCTGCGCCAATACGGAGCGAACAGACCCGAGAAAGCGGGGACGAAGTAGCAGCCACCGTTGTCATCGACAGATGCCGCCAGGGTCTCGATCTCGCTCGCCTTCGAGATGATCCCCATCCGATCTCGGAACCACTGGACGAGCGCACCGGTCACCGCGATCGAGCCTTCGAGCGCGTAGACCGCAGGGGCGTCACCGATCTTGTACGCGACAGTAGTGATCAGACCGTGCCTGGACTGCACTGGCTTGCTGCCAGTGTTGAGCAGCAAGAAGCTGCCCGTACCGTATGTGCTTTTGATATCGCCGGTGCGGAAAGCAGTCTGGCCGAAAAGTGCGGCGTGCTGATCGCCCAGCGCTCCCGCCACCGGGACCCCCTCAAGAAAGCCGGTGCACTGGCCGTAGATCTCCGAGGAGGAGGCGATGGCTGGCAGAACGGCAGCGGGGATGCGCATCCTGGTCAGGATCGTCTCGTCCCAGTCGAGGGTTTCGAGGTTCATGAGCATCGTGCGGCTGGCGTTCGTCACGTCGGTGACGTGCTTCCCACCGTTCACTCCCCCGGTGAGATTCCAGATGAGCCAGCTGTCTATAGTGCCGAACAGCACGTCTCCGCGCTGGGCTCGCTCGCGGAGGCCGTGCACGTTGTCGAGGAGCCACAGCAGCTTGGGCCCGGCGAAGTAGGTGGCGAGCGGTAGTCCGGTGCGCTCGCGGAAACGCTCAGGCCCGACGATGTCGCCCAGCTGCTTGACCAGCGCGTCAGTGCGGGTATCTTGCCAGACGATCGCGTTGTAGACCGGCTTCCCGGTCGCGCGGTCCCAGACCACAGTCGTCTCGCGTTGGTTGGTGATCCCGATGGCGGCGATCTGGGCCGTCGTCAGCTCGGCCTCTTCGAGCGCCTTTTGCACAACCTCTTGGACGTTGGCCCAGATCTCCAGCGCGTCGTGCTCGACGAGCCCCGGCTTCGGGAAGATCTGCTCGTGCTCCTTCTGGGCGACGCTCACGATGCTGCCGTCGGCATCAAATACGATGCAGCGGCTGGAGGTCGTCCCCTGGTCGATCGCTGCGATGTAGCGGGTGGTGGTCACGTCGTCCTCTCCTTTGAGAAACCCCAGCAAACGTTCATCTCGTGCTGCCCTGTTCGACAATGTCGAACGCTTGCTCATTCTTATCGGTCCGTCGAAACGGTGTCAAACGCGCGGCGTGTCACCGGCGGTGCGCCCCGAGATCCCGGGATACCGCGCGGGCGGCATCCCGGACGAAGGCAACCAGCTCGGGTCGAACGTTCTCGCGATCCGAGCACAGACGCTCGATCGCTCCCCGGATCCCGATGGCACCGGCCACGAGATTGCGGTCGTCCCGGATCGGGGCGGCGATCGCCGCCTCGCCCTCGACGAACTCACCGATCTCCTGCGCCCAGCCCCCGTCGAGCACTCTCACGAGTTCGGCATCAAGCACGACAGGATCGGTGATCGTGTGCTTCGTCATCGCGGCCCAGTCCTCCTCCTCGGGCTCGCGACCGGGATCGTTCGCAAGCAGCACCTTGCCGAGCGCCGTAGCGTGAGCGGGCAAAAGAGCCCCGACTTGCAGGGCCTGGGCGCTGTCATCCGGTCGAAAAACGTGGTGCACCACCAGCACCTTCCCGTCGTGTTGGGTGCCGATCTGCACGGCCTCCCGGCTACGTGACGCCAGCGAGTCAGCCCAGTTGATGGCCCGGGTACGGAGCTCATTCACGTCGAGGTAGCTGTTGCCCAAGTGCAGCAATGAGGCGCCGAGCTGGTACTTCCCGGTGACGCGATCCTGCTCGACGAAGCCGATGTGCTGCAGTGTCGCCAGGATGCCATGCACCGTCCCTTTGGGAAGGTCGAGGAACTTCGAGAGCTCGACGACGCCGAGGCGACGACTCCCCGAGGCGAGGAGGTTGAGGATCGCCGCTGCTCGCTCAACCGATTGGATACGACCTGGCACGCGTGAAAGCTACCGCAGGATTCGACATTGTCGTACTCCGGGCTTGCCGCGAGTCCGATGCTTGCTTTCTAAAGCTCTCCTCCGGCTCTCCGCCAGGTCACGACGACGCAGCGGGGTGCTTTTTGCCTCCACCTCCGGATCCTCCAAACCGGGCACGCGAAGACCCCACCGATTCTGCCGACTTCTGGGGGTGAGCACGTGGTCGGCACTGGCGTCTGCATCCGTTGACTTCTGCGTCGTGGGTGCTCCGACTCGTCTGCTCCGACTCGACTGCTCCGACTCGTCTGTGACAGACCTCGGACATTCGACCGGCAGCCTCAGCGTCGAACTCGACTAGCGGGAGGAGCCTGCTGGCACGAGCGGTGCCGACTGGCAAGATCGCGTGCCGATACGCGACCAAATGTCGCCGCCTGCTGAGCGCGAACGGCTAGCGGCGCGTCGCCGCGAGCCAGGCCTCGAGCTTTGCCGTAGCGGCGCCCGAGTCGATCGTCTCAGCAGCGACCGCGATCTTGTCGCGGAACCGGGTGCGGATGTCGTGCTCGCCGGTGGTGTGGTCGTGCGCGAGCTCCCACGAGATCAGCCCGGCCGCGGTGTTGAGGAGCACGATGTCGCGCACAGGACCCTGCTCCCCCGCCAGCGTACGTCGCGCAATGCCGGCGTTGTGTGCCGCATCCCCGCCGCGCAGATCGTCGAGGGATGCGCGCTGGAGGCCGAGGTCGGCCGGATCGAGGTCGTGCTCGGTGACCGACCCGCGGGACACCTCCCAGATGTGACTGTGGCCGGTAGTCGAGAGCTCGTCGAGACCGTCATCGCCGCGGAAGACCAGGGCCGACGCCCCGCGGGTCTGGAATACGCCCACGAATAGCGGCACCTTCTCCAGCGACGCGACGCCCACGGCCGAGGCTTCGGGGCGGGCCGGGTTGCAGAGCGGGCCAAGAAAGTTGAAGACGGTCGGGATGCCGAGCTCGGCCCGCGTCGGTCCCGCATGCCGGAATCCGGGGTGGAACATCGCCGCGAACGCAAAGGTGATCCCGACCTCGTCGAGCACTGCGGCCACCCGCTCCGGCGGCATCGTGAGGTCCAGACCGAGGGCGGCGAGGACATCCGATGACCCGGATGCCGATGACGCGGCCTTGTTGCCGTGCTTCACCACTTTCGCTCCGGCGGCCGCCGCGACGATCGACGACATGGTCGACACGTTGACGGTCCCGAACCGGTCGCCGCCCGTGCCCACGATGTCAAGGGCCATGGAGTCGACGGCAAGCGGTCGAGCGTTGGCGAGCACCGCGTCTCGGAATCCGACGATCTCGTCGACCGTCTCGCCCTTGGCGCGCAGCGCGACCAGGAATCCGGCCAACTGCGACGACGTCGCGCGGCCCGCCACGATCTCCTCCATTGCCCAGCATGCCTCGGAGATGGAGAGGTCTGACCCCGCCAGTAGCTCGGTCAGGATCGCGGGCCAGGACAGTTCAATTGGCATGATCTCGATCGTAACGACCCGCCCCGAATGGAATCCACCCGGGGCGAAATCGGTCATAATGGAGAGGTGACCTCCACCTCCCTCACCGCCTCCGGCACCGCGGTCATCAACCGACCGAACGTGGTTCAAGTCGGCGTGATCGTCTGGCTCGGCAGCGAGGTCATGTTCTTCGCGGGTCTGTTCGCGATCTACTTCACTCTGCGCTCGACGTCTCCGGGTCTCTGGGCCCAGGAGACGGCGCACCTGAACGTCCCGTATGCGCTCGTCAACACTCTGATTCTCGTGTCGTCCTCGTTCACCTGCCAGGCAGGTGTCTTCGCCGCCGAGCGACTTCAGCCGCGACGTACCGGCAAGCTCCTCGAGTTCTGGAAGTGGGGCGTTGTCGAGTGGTTCTACCTGACCTTCGCCCTCGGTGCGACTTTCGTCACCGGCCAGGTCTTCGAGTACGCCAATCTCGTCAGCGAACACATCGGCTTCGACAGCAACCCTTACGGTTCGTCGTTCTACCTCACCACCGGCTTCCACGCCCTTCACGTGACGTGCGGTCTTTTCGCGTTCCTTCTGGTTCTGGGCCGCGTGTTTGCGGTTAAGAACTTCACTCACCGCGAGGCCACCACCGCAATCGTGGTCTCGTACTACTGGCACTTCGTCGACGTAGTCTGGATCGGTCTGTTCCTCGTCATCTACGTCCTCAAATAGCCAAATACGAATAGCACCCAGATCGGAACTTGCACCGCACATGGCGAAATTTGCTTCTCCCTCAGGCCGCAAGGCGCGCACCACGGGTCGCCGGTCGCCGCTGGCGTCGGTCGCTCTTCTGGTGATCGGTCTACTGGCGACGGGCGGCGCATACGCGCTCTTCACCACCAGCGCGACTGCCGCGACTGCTTCCCAAGTCACCTCGATGGTGTCCGACGGTCAGAAGCTGTTCGCTGCAAACTGCGCCAGCTGCCACGGTCTGGCTGCCCAAGGTTCGAGCGTCGCACCGACCCTGATTGGCGTGGGTGCGGCATCCGTCGACTTCCAGGTTGGAACCGGCCGGATGCCAGCTGCCGCGTCGGGTCCACAGGTCGAAAAGAAGCCGTCACAGTTCACCGGTGCACAGGTTGCAGAGCTGGCCAGCTACATCGCTTCACTCGCCCCCGGGCCGCCAATCCCGTCTTCCGAGTACCTCACCGGCAAGGGCAACGTCTCGACGGGCGCCCAGCTGTTCCGTGTCAACTGCGCCATGTGCCACAACGTGGCCGGTGCGGGCGGCGCGCTCACACAAGGCAAGTACGCCCCCAACCTGCACGGTGTGACCGCCCAGCACATCTACGAGGCCATGGTCACCGGCCCGCAGAGTATGCCGGTCTTCAACGACCTGAACATCACGCCCGAAGACAAAGCGAACATCATCAGCTACCTGAAGTACCTCGATAACAACCCGTCGCCCGGTGGACTCGACCTGGGCAACCTGGGTCCGGTCTCCGAAGGACTCTTCGTCTGGATCTTCGCGCTCGGCTCGGTCATCGCCATCACGGTGTGGCTGACCGCCAAGTCCAACTGATCGTGCACCACCGGAAAGGGAATCGCACACATGGCTGACCAGGGCGCGGCTCACAGCACCGAAGTCGAGAGGTACGACGCCAGCGTGCCATCGGGCACCGCGGTCGTGACCTCGGATCGGGTCGAGAACCCCGGCTTCGAGCCATTCCGCGCGCGCGTGTCCGAGCTCGACCCCAAAAAAGACAAGGCGAACGAGCGCCGCGTGGCGCTCATGTTCTTCGCGTCCATGATCGGCAGTGCCGCGGCCATCGCGGCGTACATCATCTTCCCGATCGTCCCGGGCGATCCGGGCTCCGTGCGCTCCAATACCCTCTTCCTGGGGCTCGGCCTCGCGCTCGGGTTGTTCGGTATCGGTTTCGGAGCCGTGCACTGGGCGAAGTCGCTTATGGACGGCCACGACCTCGTCGAGTTCCGTCACGGAACCCGTGGATCGGATGCCACCCGCGCAAAGGCTGTCGAGGTCTTCACGCTCGGCAACAAGGAATCTGGCATCGGGCGTAGACACCTGATCCGCAATTCGTTACTCGGCGCGCTGGTGTTCTTCCCGCTGCCCGGCATCGTGGTGTTCCGTGACCTTGCGCCCGCGGCAGATCCCAACGCCGAACTGAAGTACACGGTCTGGAAGAAGGGCACGCGCCTCACTAAGGACCCGAGTGGTGTCCCGATCCTGGCGTCAGAAGTAACTCAGGGCTCGGTATTTCACGTAATACCTGACGGACTAAATGATTTAGCAGATAAGCTAGAGCAGAAGGCCAAGGCCGCAGTCTTGTTGATGCGACTGAATCCCGATGATTTGCACGTGAGCAAGGGGCGAGAGTCCTGGAACTACAAGGGCATAGTGGCGTATTCGAAGATCTGCACCCACGTCGGGTGCCCGGTTGCCCTCTACGAACAGCAGACGCATCATCTTCTGTGCCCGTGTCACCAATCACAGTTCGACATCACGCATGAGGCCCAGGTCATCTTCGGACCGGCTAAGCGCCCACTGCCGCAACTGCCTATCACCATCGATTCCGAGGGCTACTTAGTCGCACAGAGCGACTTCCACGAGCCCGTCGGAGCAAGCTTCTGGGAGCGGGAACATTGACCGTCAATACCACTGCACCTGCCTCAGCACCGGCATCCGCTGACACACAGCTGCCGCCGAGCAACGGCACGCGGGTCACGAACTGGGCAGCCAACTACATTGACGAGCGCACCAGCATCTCGGGCCTCGTCAAGGAGTTGGGGCGCAAGATCTTCCCCGACCACTGGTCGTTCATGCTCGGCGAGGTGGCGCTCTACAGTTTCGTCGTCATCCTGCTCAGCGGGACCTTCCTCACGTTCTTCTTCCAGCCGTCGATGGCGGTCGTGACGTACGACGGCTCGTACGCGCCACTGAAGGGCATCCAGATGTCGGCAGCCATGTCGTCGACGTTGAACATCAGCTTCGACATCCGCGGTGGCCTGCTGTTGCGTCAGGTGCACCACTGGGCCGCTCTGCTGTTCGTCGCCGCCATCGGCCTGCACATGCTGCGTATTTACTTCACGGGCGCTTTCCGCAAGCCGCGCGAGATCAACTGGGTCATCGGGTTCGTACTTTTTGTGCTGGCCCTAGCGGAGGGTTTCACCGGCTACTCGCTTCCGGATGACCTTCTCTCCGGCAACGGATTGCAGATCATCAACGGCATGGTGAAGGGGATCCCGGTAGTGGGAACCTGGATCACCTATCTGCTGTTCGGCGGAGAGTTCCCGGGTACCGCGATCGTTGGCCGCCTTTACAGTCTGCACATCCTGCTGCTGCCAGCCATCCTCGTCGCGGCCATCGGGGCGCACATGGTCCTTCTGATCGTGAATAAGCACACCCAGTTCGCCGCGCCCGGTCGTACCGAGGGCAATGTGGTCGGTTCGCCGATCATGCCGGTGTTCGCTGCCAAGGCGGGCGGCTTCTTCTTCATCATCTTCGGGGTGATCATGCTCACGGCATCGTTCGTGACGATCAACCCGATCTGGGTCTACGGCCCCTACGACCCCTCGCCCGTGTCGGCCGGGACTCAGCCCGACTGGTACATCGGTTTTGCCGACGGAGCTCTACGACTGATCCCCCACGGCTGGGAGTTCATGCTCGGCCCGTACACGGTGTCGATGAACATCATCGTGCCGATTCTCGCTCTGCTGGTGTTGCTAGCGCTGGTTGCTGCGTATCCGTTCTTCGAGGCGTGGGTGACAGGCGACAAGCGCGAACACCACATCGCTGACCGTCCGCGCAACGCTCCGACGCGCACCGCGATCGGTGCGGCCGGTGTGACCTTCTACGCGGTCCTCTGGGCAGCGGCGAGCTCAGACATCGTGGCAACGCACTTCGGGCTCTCGATTGAGTCGGTCATCACCTTCCTGCAGGTCAGCATCTTTGTCGGTCCGGTCATCGCCTACCACGTGGCCAAACGGATCTGCATCGCCCTTCAGAAGAAGGATCGCGAAATTGCGCTTCACGGCTTCGAGTCGGGTCGCATCGTCCGCCTGCCGGGTGGCGAGTACGTCGAGGTGCACGAGCAGCTTTCGGATTACGAGCGCTGGAAGCTGGTCAGCTTCGACGACAACGCGCCAATCATGCTCCGCCCGAATCAGGACGGCAAAATCACCGTGCCGGCCAGACTGCGGGCTCGAGCATCGAACTGGTTCTTCGAGGATCGCATCGTTCCGGTCTCGCTGACTGAGATTGACGCATCGCACAGTGAGCACGCCGCGGTCGAGTCCTAAGCACCGTCACCGAGAAGGGCCCCGGGAGCTTCGGCTCACCGGGGCCCTTCTCGCGTCAAATCCTTCCCACGATGCCGAGCTCGATGTTGCAGACGCTCTTCGATGGGGCTCTGCTCTTTCGTGGAATCCCAGGCGGGCGAAGAAGCCGCCTTCGCGCCGAGCACGGCGAAGAAGCCGCCTTCGCGCCGAGCACGGCGACGACGCCCAACCCGGTCGGGCTCAACGCCACCATCCGGGGATTCAGGTCGATACCGAGGTACCCGGATTGCGGCGCACACGGCGGCGTGCGTTGTTGCACGAGACATTCGCATCCCAAGGTGTCGAAGACGGACTGCCCGCAGATCCATGGATACCGCTTCGCGGGCTATCGAAGTCACCCTCCTCGATCCACCGAACGCGTTCGCGCATCTCCTGCCGCGCAGCTACAGCACGAATACCCGGCTATGCGCCCGACTCGGGGAAGAACCTGCGCATGTACTCCGCGCTTTCGTGGAAGCCCAGTCGATCGTAGAAGCCGCCAGCGCGCCGGCTAGCAACCGTGAGCTGGGTGACCCCACGACGGTCGCACTCAGCCTCCACTGCACGCACGAGCTGGGTCCCGACGTCGAGGCCGCGCGCGGCCTCGTCCACCACGAGCTCTTGCAGCTGCGCGGACGGGCCATTGGTGGCCAGCAGAGGCACGATCGTAGTCAGCGCATAACCCTGCAGCGCAGTGCCGGCCGCCTCGGCAACGTAGAGGAGAACACTGTGTTGCTCGCCCGACAAGTAGGAGGCGATCGTCGCGTCGTACGCGACTCGATCGGGAGCCAAGGCGTGACCGATCTGGCCGACGAGCGCGAAAAGGTCATCCTCGTCACCAGCACGGGCCTCACGGATCGTCGTCATGCCAGGCTCAGCGGGCGAAGTTGCCGCGGTAGTACTCGTAATACCACCCAACAACAGCAATGAGGGCGATCGGGGCGCCGATGAACGTGAGCCAGATGCCGACGGCAACGCCGAGGAACATCATTGCCAGGCCGAGGGCGACCACGAACGGCCACCAGCTCCAGGGGCTGAAGTCTCCCATCTCGGGGTCACCATCATCGATGTTCGCGTCCGGCAAGTCGGACGGGCCCTCCCCGCCCTGGGCCGCGTACGTGCGACCGAGGTAGAAGGCAAGGAAGAAGGCGAGGATGCCCGACAGGGCCAACGTCACAGTTCCGACCCACTCAACTCGGTCAAACTGCGAAAAGAACAGTGACCAGATGGTGTAAACCGCATCCGCCAGCCAGAAGAAGCCACCGAGAATCCAGAACAGATTCGTATTGGCGCGCACGGCTAGTGCACCTGTCCGTCAGCGAGTTTGACAACCCGGCCGTCAGACGTGTTCTCGAAGGAGCCGACACCGACCGGAATACCCACCTCAGGGTGGTGCAAGTCAAAGGCCGGTGACTCCGAACGAATGCGCGGGATCGAAGTGAAGTTATGGCGCGGCGGCGGGCACGAGGTGGCCCACTCGAGCGAGCGCGACGTCCCCCACGGGTCGTCGACGGTTACCTTCACGCCGCGGCGCGCGGTGATGTAGACGTTGATGAAGAACGGCAGCATCGAGACCCCCAGAATGGCGGCTCCGAAAGTAGACAGCTGGTTCATCCAGGTGAAACCGTCGGTGGGCAGGTAGCTCGCGTACCGACGCGGCATGCCAATCACTCCCAGCCAGTGCTGAATCAGGAACGTGGTGTGGAACCCGATGAAGAGCAGCCAGAAATGTATCTTGCCGAGCCGCTCGTTGAGCATCTTGCCCGTCCACTTCGGCCACCAGAAGTAGAAGCCGCTGAACATCGCGAAGACAACGGTGCCGAAGACGACGTAGTGGAAATGCGCCACGACAAAGTAGGTATCGGATACGTGGAAATCGAGCGGGGGCGACGCGAGAATCACTCCGGTAAGTCCTCCGAAAACGAAGGTGATCAGGAATCCTATTGCCCAGAGCATTGGCGTCTCGAAGGTGATCGAGCCGCGCCACATCGTTCCCACCCAGTTGAAAATCTTCACCCCGGTTGGCACCGCAATGAGCATTGACATGAGCGAGAAAAATGGCAGGAGGACTGAACCAGTCACGTACATGTGATGAGCCCACACCGTGACGGACAGCGCCGCGATCGTGATCGTCGCATACACAAGCGTCTTATACCCGAAGATCGGCTTGCGGCTGAACACCGGGATCACCTCGGAGATTATGCCGAAGAATGGCAACGCGATGATGTACACCTCTGGATGTCCAAAGAACCAAAACAGGTGTTGCCACAGAATCGCTCCACCCGCCTGCACGTTGTACAGGTGTGAGCCGAATACCCGGTCAGAGCCGAGCGCGAACAGAGCGGCGGCGAGCACCGGGAAAGCCATCAGCACGAGGATTGACGTGACGAGTGAATTCCAGACGAAGATCGGCATGCGGAACATCGTCATTCCGGGGGCGCGCATCGTGACGATGGTCGTGATGAAGTTAACGGCACCGAGGATAGTTCCGAACCCGCTCAACGCCAGGCCGAAGACCCAGAGATTCCCGCCGAGAGACGGTGAAAAGGTCGTGGTGGACAGAGGCACGTAGGCGAACCAACCGAACGCGGCCGCTCCCTGGGGGGTGAGGAACCCAGCGACAGCAATCAAGGAGCCAAAGCTGTAGAGCCAGTAGGCATAGGCATTAAGCCGTGGGAACGCCACATCGGGAGCACCGATCTGGATCGGCATCAGGAAGTTCACGAAGCCAGCAAATAGTGGCGTCGCGAACATGAGCAGCATGATCGTGCCATGCATCGTGAAGAGTTGGTTGTACTGGTCCTTGGTCGCGACGAGTTGAAGGCCAGGCTCGAACAATTGGGCGCGAATCACCAGCGCCATGACGCCGCCGAGCAGGAAGTACAGGAACGAAGTGATCAGGTAGAGATACCCGATCTTCTTGTGGTCGGTGGTAGTGATCCAGCTGACCAAGACGTTGCCCTTAGGCCCGACACGCGAGGGCGTGAACTGGGCCGGATTCGCGTTTCGCTCGGTAGATGTTGGTGCTGGTGCGGGTGCTGTTGCTGTGCTCATGATCGTCCTACTTCTCGGCCGACGGTGCTTTATTGCTCGGCTGGTTTGAATTCGTGTTGTATTCCGGGCCGAGGATGCCGGTCTGACCCTTGTCTGCAAGCTGCTGAATATAGGCGTCGAACTCCGGCTGCGTGACCACTTTCACTTGAAAGAGCATGAGAGAGTGGTAGTCCCCACATAGCTCGGCGCATTTGCCCTTGTACGTTCCGACCTTTGTCGGCTTCACGTACTCGTAGTTGTCCTTGCCCGGAATGTTGTCCTTCTTGTACAAGAAGTCGATCACCCAGAAGGAGTGGGCGACGTCCCGACTCTCGATCTTGATTTGTACGTTCTTGTTGACTGGCAGATAGAGCGTCGGGATTTTTGCACTGTCGACGCTACCGTCGCCGTTCTGAATTTGCTGTGCCTGAATTCCAGGCGAGTTGACACCCTTGTTGCCCGGGCCGACACCCGGGTAGTTGAAGTCCCAAGCCCAGCGCTTGCCGTAGACCTCGACTTTGACGTCGGGGTTTTTCAC
>JAYWDH010000114.1:0-5210 GCA_043779945.1 Microbacteriaceae bacterium | reverse complement strand
TATCAGGGCCACGAAACGGGGGTACGCCGGGGGTACGCGGTCAGAAAGCTGGGAATGGCAAAGTAGTCTGAAAGCCCGGTATTCCGGGGCACGCCCTGTTAGCTCAGTTGGCCAGAACACCGCTCTTGTAAGGCCGCTGGGACACGCAAGCCTTGATAATCCGGCGTCTCTGCTGTGACTCTGGTTGCATCCGGGGTCGCGGATTCGGTCCTAGGGGTACGCCAGGGGTACGCGACCGCCGGGCGCAATATGCTCTCGGCTCCTGGAGAAGCCGCGGCGCGGCCCGGAGTAGCGCAGTGCCAACACGTCATCTAGCTCGGCGTCCTGGAAGGTCAACGACTTGCTGAGGCTAGTGAGTTCGCGCTCGATTGCCTCAACCGGAAAACGTGCCCCCGGATTCTCGTCGATCGCCGTGCGCAGCCTCGCGAGCAGAGTATCGAGACCGGAGCCCCAGATGCCCGGCTTGAGGAGCGATCGCGCTACCCATGCGCGCAGCTCGTCCCGCTCGGACACGAACGACGTCGACGCGAGGAATGCCTGCGGAACCTTGTCAGAGTCCTGGTCCCCTGGAGGCGCTCGAATCCCACGTTGAGATCAACACCCCGGCGTGTGAGCTCGGCCATGATCACGGGGCCGGAATCTGCGAGCAGAAAGACGTCGTGAGCAGTCTCGTACCTGATTAAGGCTCTTAACTGGACACTGTGTGACCGGTTGGATTCCGCTGCGGTTCGTCGCATAGGCGACTCATAGCTTCCCCTTGCCTCCGGCAAAGCACCGCCAGACACTATCGGCTTATGACCGAATCGACCGACCGCCTCCACATCGAGATCGTGGTGCCCGTTTTTAACGAGCAGGCGACCCTCGACCACAGCATCCGCACACTTCAGCATGCCGTCGACGGCATGTTCGACGAGACGTGGCTCATAACGATCGCCGACAACGCCTCGACCGATGCCACCCGCGTGATTGCCGACCGCCTCTCGTTCGAACTGCCCAACGTGCGGGTCGTGCATCTGGCCGAGAAGGGACGCGGCCGGGCGCTCAAGCAGGCCTGGTTGCAGAGCGAGGCCGATGTCGTTGCCTACCTCGATGTCGATCTTTCGACGGATCTGCGCGCCCTTCCTCCGTTGGTGGCTCCGCTGCTCTCCGGTCACTCGGATATCGCGATCGGTACCCGGCTGTCGCCCAACTCCCGCGTGGTGCGTGGGCCGAAGCGCGAGTTCATCTCGCGCAGCTACAACTTCCTGCTCCGCCGCTATCTCGGGGTGAGCTTCAGTGACGCGCAGTGCGGCTTCAAGGCCATGCGTCGCCTGGCGGCGGAGCAGGTTCTTCCTCACGTGCAAGACACCAACTGGTTCTTCGACACTGAGCTGCTGGTGATCGCCGAGCGGGCAGGCCTGCGGATCCACGAGGTGCCAGTCGACTGGGTGGATGATGCCAGCAGCTCGGTGAACATCACCGGCACCGCGATCGAAGACCTCAAGGGCATGGTGCGCGTCGGGCACTCGATAGCGACCGGCCGCATCCCGCTGGAGCGCATTTATGAGGAGCTGGGGCGGCATCCTCTCGCGGCGGCCCCCTCCCCCAGCTTCTTCGGCCAGGTGGTGCGTTTCGGCGCCATCGGGGTGTTGTCGACGGCGGCGTACGCCTTGCTGTTCCTGCTTTTTCACCTGGCACTGCCGGGCCAGCTGGCGAACTTCCTGGCGTTGCTGATCACGGCGGTCGCAAACACGGCGGCCAACCGTCACTTCACCTTCGGCGTGCGGGGTAGGCGGGGTGTTGTTACGCACCAGTTCCAGGGGTTGATCGTCTTCGCCGTCGCTTGGGGGATCACGGCCGGCACTCTCGCCGTGCTGCACGCGGTGCGACCGGATGCCGCCGCCCTGACGTCGCTGATATTGCTCACCGGCGCCAACCTCTTCGCGACGGTCGTGCGCTTCCTGCTGTTCCGGCTCTGGGTCTTCCGACTGCAGCGCCAACCCGTCGACACGGAAACCGGGTCGATTCCCTTTCCCGTCCCGTACGAGATGACGACGCGTGACACGCTCGTCGCCCGCATGGATTCAACACAGAAGGCGAGCGCCTGATGGCGACCACAACACTCGAACCACCGACCGCTGAGACGCCGAGTCCCGCGCCTACGACCCGAACGGATCGCGCCCGCGACGCTGGCAGGCTCGTCACCGCCGGCCGTTGGATCATCCGCGGCAAGGCTGGCTCCGCGGCCTGGGAGCGTCCTGCGCTGCTCGGCTTGCTGGCACTCGCCGCGCTGCTCTATCTCTGGGACCTGTCGGCGAGTGGCTGGGCGAACTCCTTCTACTCGGCGGCGGCGCAGGCCGGCTCGGTGAGCTGGAAGGCTTTCTTCTTCGGCTCCTCCGACGCCGCCAACTCGATCACCGTCGACAAGCCGCCGATGAGCCTGTGGTTCATGGCGCTGTCGATCAAGATTTTCGGGCTCAGTCCGTTCAGCATCCTGCTTCCGGAGGCACTGATGGGTGTCGCGAGTGTCGCCGTGCTGCACGCCACGATTCGTCGCCGGTTCTCGGCCGGCACGGCGCTACTCGGCGGGGCGGTGCTCGCGTTAACCCCAGTGGCCGCGCTGATGTTCCGCTTCAACAACCCCGACGCGCTGCTCGTGCTGCTGCTCAGCCTGGCCACATACTTCACCCTGCGAGCGGTCGAGGATGGCCGGATTCGTTGGGTGCTCTGGGCGGGCGTCATGGTGGGCTTCGGCTTTCTGACCAAGCAACTGCAGGTGTTCCTGATCCTGCCCGCGCTCGTCGCCGTCTATGCCTGGGCGTCACCGCACCGTTTCGGCAAGCGGGTGCTGCACCTGCTCGGCGGGCTGGGGACGATGGTCGTCTCGGCCGGCTGGTGGGTGGCGATCGTCGAGCTGGTGCCCGCGTCGATGCGCCCGTACATTGGCGGATCGCAAAACAACGACTTCCTGGAACTCACCTTCGGATACAACGGCTTTGGTCGCCTGACCGGCGCCGAGACCGGCAGCGTCACCCCCGGCGCGGCCACCTCCACCGGTCCCGCAAGCACCAGCCAGTGGGGCGCGACCGGCATCTTCCGGCTGTTCGAGAACGAGTTTGGTGGCCAGATCACCTGGCTGCTTCCCGCCACCCTCGTGCTCGCTGTAGTGAGCTACGTGCTGTTGCGTAAGGCCCCGCGAACCTCGGTTCGGCGGGCGACACTGACCCTGTTCGTGGTCTGGATGATGGTGACCGCTCTCGCGTTCAGCTTCATGGCGGGCATTTTCCACGCGTACTACACCGTTGCCCTCGCCACGCCGATCGCCGGGGTATTCGCCATCGGTGCCTCCCTGCTTTGGGAGCGGCGCGGTGAGCTTTCGGCGCGGATCGGGATGGCATTCCTCGTGCTCATCACGGGCTTCTGGGCGTGGTCGTTGCTGAGCGAGGTGCCCACCTGGCTGCCCGCACTCAAGGTGATAGTGATGGTGCTTGCGGTGGTCTCGGGCGCGATGTTGCTGCTCCCGCCGCGCACGAAGTCGCTCACGATCGCGATCGCGACCCTGTCGCTCGCCGCGGTGCTGCTGGCGCCGATGGCGTACACAATCCAGACCGTCACGACCGCGCACACCGGATCGATCGTCACGGCCGGCCCGACCGTCGCCAGTGGTACCGGCGGCGGCCAGGGTGGCCCCGGTGGCGGCCGGGGTGGCCCCGGTCGCGGCCAGGGAAAGGCTCCGGGCGGAGCGACCGGCACTGCACCCGGTGGCACGACCGGCACCACCGGGACGGCACCCGGCGGCGCCGCGGGCGCCGCGCCGGGCGGCGCGGGCGGGCTGCTCAGCGCTACTCCGGTCAGCAGCACCGTGCAGGCGATGCTGAAGAAGGACGTATCGTCCTACACCTGGGTGGCAGCGGCGCTCGGCTCGGTGAGCGCCGCGAGCTACCAGCTGGCGACCGGCGAACCCGTCATGCCGGTCGGCGGATTCAACGCCAGCGACCCCTCGCCGACCCTTGCCGAGTTTCAGAAGCTAGTGAGCAACGGTGAGATTCACTACTTCATCGGTGGCAGCACGATCGGCGCCTCCAACGGCGGCTCGAGCGTCTCAGGCACGATCGCGAGCTGGGTGGCGAACAACTTCACCGCCACCACGATCGATGGTGTCACGCTCTACGATCTGAGCGGCGGTGCAAACAGCTAGGTCGGAGGACGTGCCAGTTAGAGATCGACGTCGACCCGCCGCCCGGTATTCCGGGAGCGCGGGAGGGTCGAATTGGTCTCGCCGCCGCGTCTGCCATCTACATCGCCGCCGTACTTCGCTCAGGAGTGCTCGCGCTGCCCGGACTCGGCGCCGACGCCGCTGGCCCCCATCGGTGCTTGCCGTCTGCGCCGATCTGTTGCTCTCGATTCCACTGGCAGACACCCTCGCGGCGCGCTATCCGGATGCCGGTGGCGTCGCCACCTTCGCGCGTCTCACCTTCGGCGCCACCGCTGCGCGCCGCCGCCTACTGGTTCTTCGTCGGCTTTAGCTTCGGCACCTCCGTCGCCGGCGCCGGCGGCGGGGAGTGTCTGGCTTCGGCACTCGGCCTCGACCGTTCGCTCGTCCCGCTCGCATTCAACTTTTTTGGGCTGCAGGTCAGCGGCCGGGTGCAACTGCTCTTCTCGGCGCCTCTCGTCGTGGTGGTCCTGGGGGTGGTGGCGAGCGTGGTGCCCTCGGTGCAGGTCGCCCGCTTCGCCAGGTCTCTTCCGCCCGGATGGATCGGGGTAGGGGTAGCTCTCAGCTTGTTCGTCTGTGCGTTCGCGAGCTGGAAGCCACTCAACGGAAGGCCGAATCCTCACACTGTTTCGGGTAACCAAACCGTGGGGCACGTCAGTTCCGGCCCGGACTCCACCGTTTATCGAGAAGCCCCCGATGAGCTGCCTGAGCAGCGGATCGGCTTCGATCTTCCCAGGGTGCTTCATTCTTGGTGATCAGGGCGGGTCAACACACATGTCCCGCCGCGGTGGGGCGGCGGGACATGTGTTGGGGTGTTGCTATCGGGCGTCGCGTCGGCGACGACCGGTGAGCATGTACCCGATGGTGATCAGCCCGGCCAGGAGCAAGGCCATTGCGATCGTCAGCGGTGTTTGGATGTCGGTGCCGGTGGCCGCGAGCTGTGGTGTCGGTGCGGGGTCGAAAGTGAACTGGTCGGCAGCACTTTGGGCACTTGTCCCGTTCGCGGCAGTGACGGTGA
>JAYWDH010000113.1:0-5215 GCA_043779945.1 Microbacteriaceae bacterium | reverse complement strand
TCCTCGACGCGCGGGGCCTTGGACAACTGGTGAAAGGCATCCGCGAATCGACCATGGAGATGGCGAGCCCCGACCCCGCTGTCAGCGAAGCCGCCATGACCAAGTACTCGCGCCTCGAGGACCAGTTCCTCGCGCTCGGCGGGTACGCGGCGGAGGCAGAAGCAGCGTCGATCGCGTCCAACCTCTCGCTGCCCGACCGGATCCTCGACCAGCAGCTCAAGACCCTCTCGGGGGGTCAGCGCCGCCGTATCGAGCTCGCGCGGATCCTGTTCTCGGGGGCCGACACGATGATCCTCGACGAGCCGACCAACCATCTGGATGCCGACTCCGTAGTGTGGCTCCGCGAGTTCCTGAAGAGCTACGCCGGGGGAGTGATCGTGATCAGCCACGACGTCGACCTCGTGCAGGATACGGTGAACAAGGTCTTCTATCTCGACGCCAACCGCCAGGTGATCGATATCTACAACATGGGCTGGAAGCACTACCTGCGCCAGCGCGAGTCCGACGAGGAGCGCCGCAAGAAGGAGCGGGTCAACGCCGAGAAGAAGGCGAGCACGCTGCAGCTGCAGGCCGCACGATTCGGCGCCAAGGCCAGCAAAGCGGCGGCAGCTCATCAGATGGTGGCGCGCGCCGAGAAGCTCCTCGAGGGGCTCGACGAGGTGCGGGTTGCCGATCGAGTTGCCAAGCTGCGCTTTCCGGAGCCTGCGGCCTGCGGACGAACGCCGCTCGCGGCATCCGGACTCAGCAAGAGCTACGGCTCGCTAGAGATCTTCACCTCGGTGGACCTTGCGATCGATCGTGGCTCGAAGGTGGTCGTGCTCGGACTCAACGGAGCGGGCAAGACCACGCTCCTGCGCATCCTGGCCGGCGTCGACAAACCAGACACGGGCCAGATCGAGCCCGGTCACGGGCTGCGGGTGGGCTACTACGCACAGGAGCATGAGACGATCGACGTCAAACGCACCGTGTTGCAGAACATGCTGAGCGCCTCACCTGCGCTGGGCGAGACCGAGGCGCGCAAGGTGCTCGGCTCCTTCCTATTCACGGGAGATGATGGTCACAAGCAAGCCGGGGTGCTCTCCGGCGGAGAGAAGACCCGCCTTGCGCTCGCGATGATCGTCGTCTCCGGCGCCAACGTGCTGCTCCTGGACGAGCCGACCAACAACCTAGACCCTGCTAGTCGCGAAGAGATCCTGGGCGCTCTGGCGGCCTACCAGGGAGCTGTGGTGTTGGTCTCGCACGACGAGGGCGCCGTGGAAGCGCTGAACCCGGAGCGCGTGCTCATCCTGCCCGAGGGCACAGAAGACCACTGGAACCCCGACTACTCTGACCTCATCAGCATTAGTTAGTGAGCTGCCGCTCGATCGAGCACACGACGAGTCAGCGGATGCCAGCCTTGTCGAGGATCGCGTCCTCGGCATCGGTGTCCGAGCTTCGCAATCGCGGAGCTCGCGCCGCCGCCTGCTGCGCAACGGGTAGGGCGTTGATGCGCCGCTCGCGCCGGAACGCCCAAAACAACCCAAAGAAGGCGAGACCGCCGAAGGCGATCCACTGGATCGCGTAGGAGAGATGGGGCCCCTCGTCCAGCACTGGCTCCTCGATCGCCCGCGGCCGAGTTGCGGTCGCAGGTGTCTCGGTGGCGAGGAGCCCGTATGCACCGGTGTAAGCCTTGGGGATCCCCGCCAGTTTTGCGACTGTCGGCAAGTTGATCGAGGCCACCTGCCCGGCAGGGGCAGTTCGACCGGGGAGGACCGGCTCACTCTGCTGAAGTCGAGCCACCACCGTCACCTCGCCGGCGGGGGCTGCCGGAATGACACGCGGAGCGTCCTGCGTGTCGCCGATCGAAAGCCAGCCTCTGTCCACGATGAAGACATGGCCGTCATTCATTTGGAAGGGGACGAGCACCTCGAATCCAGGGTTCGCGTTGTACGGCCGATTACGGGCGAGCAACTGCTCGTCGGGAAGATAGCGCCCTTTCAGCTCGACCGAGCGCCACTCCTCACCGGCTTTCCACGACCCGCGCGAGGGCAGCAAGCTGGCGACCGCGACGGGAGCGGACTGGTAGTTCTGGGTGACGAGGTCACCCTGCGCGATGGTCTCGGCTCGACGCGCCCACTGCCACCAGGACAACAGGCCACAAGCAATCGCGAAAGCGACTACCAGCGCGAGGTAGGCGCCCCAGCGCCGCACGCCGGTCGGTGCCGCGGACGAGGACGAAGGCGGGGGCGGAGGCGGCGAGTCGATCGCGGGGCTCACGCCGGGTCCGGCACGCTCTCGGGCACGACATCCACTGCGGTGACGAGCACCGGAAACCCACGCGAACTCAAGTAACCCGTGAGGTGATCGCGATGCACATTGCACGCAAGCCAGACCTTGACGCGTTCGGCCGTGTGAACGCGTGGGTTACGCCAGTTGATGCGCCAGATCGCCATCGCCGTGCACCCCGCCGACGAACAGCGGACGGTGGTCTCACCGAAACCGATCACGCTGGGCCTTCGTTCTGGTCTCGCGGGGGAGTCACCCGCACGATCGCCCCCGGTCGCAGCACCGTGGGGCGCGGGTTCTGCTGCACGCTGTTTGCCACCACGACTGCGAAGTAGGGGAGGAAGACCGCTCCCGCCGCCGGGATCAAGATCCACCAGCCCGGCACAAACAGGCACGCGATGATGCAGAGCACGCGAACCGCCTGCGTGACGGCGTACTTGATCATCCGGGAATGCCGCTCAGCATCTGGGGACGGCGGCAGTTCGGTGATCGACATGGACTTGGTTCGCATAGGTATTTAGCAGCCTACGCTCGGAATCTCGAGAGTGTGTGCGATCGGTAGAGTGGGCGACCATGAGCACCCCCCGCACCGTCCTGATCACCGGCGGAAACCGTGGCATCGGCTTCGCCATCGCCAAAGAGTTCGTCATGGCTGGCCACCGCGTGGCCGTGACCGCCCGCTCAGGCGAGGGGCCAGCAGGCACCCTCACGGTGCGGGCGGACGTCACCGACTTGGCAGCTCTCGACGCCGCATTTACCGAAGTCGAACAGAAGCTTGGGCCGGTCGAGGTCGTCGTCGCCAACGCGGGAATCACCCGTGACATGCTGCTGCTGCGCATGACCGAGAACGACTTCGACACCGTCGTCGAGACTAATCTCGGCGGGGCGTTCCGCGTCATCAAGCGGGCATCGAAGGGGATGCTGAAAGCCAAGTTCGGCCGAATCATCCTCGTCTCGAGCGTTGTGGGTCTGTCCGGTGGCGCGGGACAGGTGAACTACTCCTCCTCCAAGGCCGGACTGGTTGGCATGGCCCGCTCGATCACGCGGGAGCTCGGGTCGCGCGGGATCACCGCGAACGTCGTCGCACCAGGGTTCATCGAGACCGACATGACGGCCGAGCTGCCGGAGGCGCAACGGGCCGAGTACAAGAAGTCGATTCCGGCAGGGCGGTTTGCCAGCCCCGCCGAGGTCGCGAAGGTGATCGTCTGGCTAGCGGGCGACGACGCCGCCTATATCTCGGGAGCCGTCATCCCGGTCGATGGCGGCCTCGGGATGGGCCACTGACCATCTCGCCCCGTGCTCAGACCAGGATCCGGGCGAAACGCGGGTCCAAGTTCCTGATCAGTGGCCCCGGACGGGCTTCGGCATTTCGCGCAGCGCAGGGCAGGAATGGCCGTCGCCCTCGGGGATCGAAATGCCCATCAGCGGCAGGAGCATTGACAGGTCGCGCACGTCGAGCAGTGCATGCGCCAGATCGCGAACGGGTGCCTTGGCGTCGAATCCAACAGCCAGACCGCAGACCGCCATCATCGGCAGATCGTTGGCACCGTCGCCCACCGCGATTGTCTGCGAGAGGGGTACGCCGGCATCCGCCGCCCACTCACGCAACGCGGTCGCCTTGGCCTCGGCATCGATGATCGGAGGGATGAGGCCGCCGCTCAGCACCCCGTCGAAGATCTCGAGGCGGTTGGCTCGCCAGTGGTCGAGCCCGAGTGCGGCGGCGATCGGGTCGATCACCTCGTGGAACCCACCGGATACGACCGCCACTTTCCCCCCCGCGGCGTGAACTCCGGCGATCATGGTGGAAACGCCGGCGGTGATCGACACCTTGGCGCGCACCGTATCGATCGCAGCGGCGGGCAAACCCGCAAGCGTCGCGACCCGTTCGCGCAGGCTTGCCTCGAAATCCAGCTCGCCGTTCATGGCGCGGAAGGTGATCTCGGCGACCTTCCCTCCGGAACCGGCCTCGTCGGCGAGCAACTCGATCACCTCGTTCTCGATCAGCGTCGAATCGACATCAAGGACGACCAGGAAGGTTGCCATGGGAGCGGGGAGCCTTCCGTTGGGCACGCCAAAACTAGCTGACGGTCTCGCCCTTGCCTACCACCGTGATCCCAGATTCGGTCACCGTGAAGCCGCGCGCACGATCCGCGTCGTGGTCGACGCCGACGCTCGCCCCGGGGACGACGACGACATCCTTGTCGAGGATAGCGCGGCGCACCACAGCGTTCTCGCCGATGTGCACCCGTTCGAAGACCACCGCGTCGACCACTTTCGCACCCGAATCGATGATGACCCATGGGCCCAAGACGCTCCGCTCGATGTGACCGCCCGAGATCACGCAGCCGAGGGAGACGATCGAGTCAATGGCAGTGCCGACGGCGTCGTGGCCGTCGCGCACGAACTTGGCCGGAGGCGAATTGAGTTGCTGGCTGAAGATCGGCCACTCGCGGTTGTAGAGATTGAAGACCGGCAGCGCCGAGATCAAGTCCTGGTGGGCGTCGAAGAACGACTCGATCGTGCCCACGTCGCGCCAGTAGAAACGGTCACGCTCGGTGGCGCCGGGGACCTCGTTGCGGTTGAGGTCGTAGACGCCCGCCTCGCCGCGAGCCACGAAGTCCGGGACGATGTCGCCACCCATGTCGTGGTTGGAGTCGGCGCGCGCACCGTCGCGCTGCACAGCATCGATCAGGACATCGGCGTCAAAGACGTAATTGCCCATCGACGCGAGTACCTCGCCGGGGGAGTCGGCGAGGCCGACGGCGTCCTTCGGCTTCTCGCGGAAGGCGTGGATCTTTTCCGGGTTCTCGGGGTCGAGCTCGATCACGCCAAACTGGTCGGCAAGAGCGATCGGCTGGCGGATGGCCGCGACCGTCACACCCATGCCCGAGGCAATATGCGCGTCGATCATGGCGGTGAAGTCCATGCGGTAGACGTGGGGGGGGGCGAC
>JAYWDH010000112.1:0-1704 GCA_043779945.1 Microbacteriaceae bacterium | reverse complement strand
GAGTATCTCGTCGCGCCGACAGGGTAACCCGCGCCCCCGCAGGGCTGACGCGTAACGCGTTCTCGATCAGACCGTCGATCACCTGGCGCAGGCGAGCGGCATCCGTGCTGACGACCAGGGGTTCGGCGTCAGGCGCACCGGATGCTGCCACCTCGACGACCACGCCACCGCTCGTTGCCGCAGCTCGCCATGCGGTGGCCGCCGCCGCCAGCACGTCGCTCACGTCCACCGCCGAGGGCTGGAGCGAGAAGTCGTCAGCCTCGAGGCGAGCCAACGCGAGCAGATCATTGGTGAACGCGGTGAGCCGGTTCGACTCGGCCTCGAGGGTCTTGCCGACCTGCGCGACCTGCTCGGGCGGGACGAGCCCGTCGCCAAGCGCCTCGGCGTAGCCGCGGATCGCGGTGAGTGGGGTGCGCAGCTCATGCGAGATCGAGAGCAGGAACTCACGCTGACGTCCCTCCGAGTGCAGCAGGGCCTGGTCGAGCGATTCGAGGGCCGACTCGACGTCGGTGACCTCCGGAATCCGGCTCGGTGTGAGGGTGACGTTGCGCTGGCCGGCCGCCATGCGCCGCGCTGCGCCGGCCAGGTTGACCAGCGGCTTCGCGAGCACGCGAGCGATGAAGAAGGCGGCAACGACGGCGGCAACCAGACCGATCAGCAGAGCCAGGGCGATGCGACCTAGCACGGTCGGGCTCAGTGCGCGGACGGTTCCGGCATCCTGAAGCACCACGACCCCGCCCCCACCGGCTGTCGGTCTGCCCTCGAGCAGGTAGGAGGTGCCGCGCTCGCGCACCGTCGTCGACACGTCACGACCGGCTCGCAGTTGCACCACCACCCGACGCGGCACCGTCGCCGAGCCCGCGACGACGCCGGATCGGCTGACGATGGCGAACTCGGTGTCCGCGCGGTCAAGTTGCGAAAGGCCAACAATGATCGCCTCCCGCACAGCGGGCTTCGCCGCCGCGAGGCGATCGGCCTGGATGCTCAGCGTGTCGCGGGCCGCGGTGGCGTCAAACGAGCGAACGAGCTGCAGGGCGGCGAGTGCCGTCACCAGTACGGCGATCAGGGCGACGATGACCGTGGCCGCAAGGATGCGGGTGCGCAGCTTCACGCCGGACCGTCCTGCAAGGCATAACCGACGCCGCGCACCGTGCGGATCGGATCGGGTTCGCCGAGCTTTGCCCGAAGCTGAGCGATGTGCACGTCGACCGTGCGACTGCCGCTGTAGTCGGCAATCCCCCAGACCGCCGAGAGCAGCTGCTCCCTGCTGAAGACCTGGCCCGGATGCGCGAGCAAATACGCCAGCACATCGAACTCCGTTGCGGTCAACTCGACGGCCACGCCCTCCAGCGTCACCCGCCGTGCGCGTTCGTCGAGCTCCAGGCGCCCCGCACGGCGCACCGTCGGATTCGTGGGCACCGCTGCACGGCGCACCAATCCCTTCACGCGGGCGACCAGCTCGCGGGGCGAGAACGGCTTGGTCAGGTAGTCGTCCGCGCCGAGTTCCAGGCCGACCACGCGATCGATTTCGCTGTCGTGGGCAGTCACGAAGACTACCGGCACCCAGTTACCCTCGGCGCGGAGGCGGCGGACCAACTCGGTGCCGTCGAGGCCGGGGAGGCCGACATCCACGACCACGGCGACGGGCGACAGTCGGCGGATGTCGGCGAGCCCGGCCGCCCCGTCGCTCGCCACATGGACGCC
>JAYWDH010000111.1:0-1716 GCA_043779945.1 Microbacteriaceae bacterium | reverse complement strand
CGACGGTGTACGCCCGCTTGAGAAAAAGGCTCGGCACCACGAGCGGGACCCCCCCACGTGCCGAGATCCGGCGCTGTTGCAGCACGAACACCGCAAAGCCGATCAGGGATGCCGTGATGCAGAGCCAGGTCCAGAGCGGCCATCCCTGCGACTGCCCGTAGTTCAGGGGAAGCACGAGCAAGGCGGATGCCGCAGCCACGATCGCGGCGCCGAGCAGGTCCATGGTGATGGATCGGTCGCCGGGCTTGCGCGGGATGATGCGGTAGGAGACCACGAAAGCCGCAATCCCGATCGGCACGTTGACGAGAAACACCGTGCGCCATCCGAGTCCGGCGACGTCGGCTTGGATGAGAGCGCCACCGAGGATCGGACCGATGATCCCACCGAGGCCGAAGACCGGGCCGAAGACGCTGAAGGCGGTGCCGAGCTCGCGTCCGGAGAGGTTTTCGCGCATCAGCCCGAGGCCCTGCGGGAGCAGCATCGCACCCGCGAATCCCTGCACAAGTCTCAGCGCGATCAGCACGCCGATGGTGGGTGCGAGCGCGCAGGCCAGCGACGCGATGGTGAATCCGGCCAAGCCGACGAGGAACATGCGCCGCCGCCCGAACCGGTCGCCGAGACGTCCGCCCAGGATGAGGCCGGCGCCGAGCGACAGCGCGTAGCCGCCGATCACCCACTGCAGGCCGATCGGGGTGGAGCCGAGCGAACTCTCGAGGGAGGGGCCGGCGACGTTGACGATGGTGCCGTCGAGCAGGTCCATGATCTCGGCGGTCAGCATCACCGCGACGATGAGCCAGCGCCACCGGTAGCCTCCCGGCCCCCCAGCTGAGGCTTCGGCGCTCGAAGCGGAGGCGCTCGAAGTAGAGGTCGGCGAGGGTGCAGCAGGCGAGGGTGCAGCGGGCGAGGTGGAGTCGGTCATCTGGCATCTTCCGGTAGACGCGGGTTTGTCAATGATATTGGAAACTGTACGTAATACTGTGTGACCGTGGACGCCGCCGTAGACATCAGCTTGCAGTTGGACGAGCTCACGCAGCAGCAGCAGCAGTTCGAACGCAACCTCGCCCATCGGCTCGCAGTCGACGCGGCAGGGCTGGCCGCGATGGAACGCCTGGTGCGCCAGGGGCCTGCCACCCCGACCGAGCTCGCCCACCACCTCGGGATCTCGACCGCCACCACCACCTTGGTGATCGACCGGCTGGAGGCAGCAGAACACGTGACGCGCTCGCCGCATCCCACCGATGGCCGCAAGACCGTCATCACGGCGGCTTCTCGCTCAGCCGAGACCGCGTACGGGTACGTCGAGCCACTGACGAGCGGGATCGATCGGGTCGCCGCCGCGCTGACGGAACTTGAGCGTGCGCACGTGACCGCCTTTCTCCGGCGGGTCAACGCCGTCTACGACGACGCCAACCGCTCGCTGACGACTGGTCGGCCGACGGGGGTGCCGGAGCGCTAGCGTTGCGGTGATGTCGAACCTCCGCCTCGCGTTGCTGCTACTCGCGGCGTTCGGCACCGGTGTGCTGGTCGCACTGCAGTCTCGGATCAACGGCCAGCTCGGGCAGCAACTCGGCGACGGCTTCCTCGCGGCGCTGATCTCCTTCGGTTCGGGGTTCGTGATCCTCAGTTTCGCGTGCCTGTTCTGGCGGCCCGGTCGGCGCGGGATCGTGCGGGTGGCCTCGGCGGTCCGCACCCGTCGGATCCCGTGGTGGTTCGTCG
>JAYWDH010000110.1:0-14186 GCA_043779945.1 Microbacteriaceae bacterium | reverse complement strand
GCACCGTCATGGCGTCGGTCAGTTGCGCGTCGGTGATCGCCAGGCTCGGCAGGAAACGCACCACGTTGCCGTAGGTGCCGGCCGTCAAAATCAGTACGCCCTGCTGAGCGGCGAACGCCGCGAGACGCCCCGGAACATCGCTCAGCGGCGCGCCCGTTTCTGGATCGTTCAGTTCGACCGCGATCATCGCGCCGATGCCGCGCACTTCGGCGATGATCGGGTACTTCACCTGCAGCGCGAGTAGCGCGGGCTTCAGAACGGATTCGATGCGGCCTGCCTCGGCGAGTAAGCCATCTTGCTCGATCCGCTCGAACACCGCGATCGCGGCTGCACAGGCAACCGGGTTGCCGCCGAAGGTGCCGCCGAGACCGCCGGGATGGGAGGCGTCCATGATCTCGGCGCGTCCCGTGACGCCGGCGAGGGGCAGGCCGCCTGCGATGCCTTTGGCGCTCAGAACCAGATCGGGCACGAGGCCGAAGTGCTCGCTCGCGAAGTATCGGCCGGTGCGCGCCATCCCACTCTGGATCTCGTCGGCGATGAACACGATCCCGTTCGCGGTGCACCACTCCTGCAGGGCGGGCAGGTAGCCGTCGGCGGGGACGACGAAGCCACCCTCACCCTGAATCGGCTCAACGACGAGGCAGGCTAGATCAGATGCCCCGACCGTCTTGTCGAGATAGCCGATGGTGCGCGCGGCCGCCTGGGCACCGCTGAGTCCGTCGTGCAGCGGATACGAGTTAGGAGCTCGGTAGATGTCGCCCGCGAACGGACCGTAGCCAAGCGAGTAGGGCATGGCCTTGAAGTTCATCGCCATGGTCAGGTTGGTGCGACCGTGATAGGCGTGCTCCAGCACGGCGACACCGCCGCGGCCGGTGTATTTACGAGCGATCTTGACGCCGTTCTCGACGGCCTCGGCACCGGAGTTGACCAGTACGGTCTTCTTGGCGAAGTCTCCCGGGGTGTGCTCGGCAAGCAGTTCGGCGACGCGCACGTACTCTTCGTACGGCGTGATGGTGAAGAGAGTGTGCACGACATCGCCGAGCTGCTCCTGCGCGGCCGCGACGACGTGGTCGTCGGTGTGACCGATTGTGGTGACGCCGATTCCGGCGCCGAGGTCGAGGAAAGCGTTGCCGTCGACATCCACCAGAATTGCGCCGTGCGCCCTCGTGATGAAGACCGGAAGAGCGCTCGAGACCCCGGCGCTGACCGCAGCCTCCCGACGCACCTGAAGCGCCACCGACTTCGGGCCCGGGATGGCCGTGATGACCCGGCGCTCGATCGGCACCGCAAGGTGATCAGAGGCTAGCGTGGTGTTGACCAGTAGATCCGTCATACTCCTGAGTCTAGTTGCGAGCCGCTGAGCGCGGGATGTGCGGATTCTTGTGTTTGGGGCCGTAAGACGAGGGGAATCCGATGAAGCTGGACCATTCTTTCGCGGTTTCCGTCGAATGGCAGGGCAATCTCGGCTCCGGCACTTCCGGCTACAAGGCTTTCTCTCGGGACCACGAGGTTCGGGTCGACGGCGTGCGCGGCAAGCGGGCGATCCAGGGTTCTGCCGCCCGGCCCTTCCACGGCGATTCCGAACGCTGGAATCCCGAGGAGCAGCTCATCGGCGCCCTCGCCCAGTGCCACATGCTCAGCTACCTGCACGTCGCGACCGAGGGCGGCGTCGTCGTCGAGGCATACACGGATGCGGCGACCGGAACCTTGCACGTCAACTCCGACGGCAGCGGAGCGTTTGTCGAGGTCGTGCTGCATCCCGTCGTGACCATCTCCGCTGGAGACCCGGTGCTGGCGGAGCAACTCCATGCCGACGCGAACAGGCTGTGCTTCATCGCGAACTCGGTGAACTTCCCGGTGCGCCACGAGCCGCGGCTGCTGCTGCTGGATGACGACCTCAGCTGAGTGATCGCAGCTGAGCGACCGCAGCTGAGCGACCGCAGTCGAGCGACCGCAGTCGAGTTCCGCTCGCAGCGAATCCTCGAGTGCCGGGCCTGACCGGGTCCGATCCCGCCAGTATCGTCGTGGCCATGTTGCTCAGGCATGCCATCGGCGCAGCGTTGCGCCGCATCCGTTTGGACCGTGCACGCACGCTGCGCGAGGTGTCGCGCGCAGCTAACATCTCGATGCCCTACCTCTCGGAGATCGAGCGTGGTCGCAAGGAGCCGTCGAGCGAGATCCTGGCTGGCATCTGCGCCGCTCTTGGGCTGTCACTCGTCGACCTGCTCCACGAGGCGACATTTGAGGAGCTCAGCGTCATGGCCGTGGTAGTCGACGTCAGCGCGAGGGCTGTTCCGGCGCTCGCGACCGTTTTGTCGCACGAGGCACACGAACTGACGCGCGCGCCAGGTCGGATGCCGCAGACGGAGATCTCGCTGGCCGCCGCGTGAACGAGCACGCGAGCGCGACGCTGGCGGCACCCGAGGCGCGTCGTGTCACCAACTTCGAGCTGCTCTTCGACCTGGTGTTCGTCTTCGGCTTCACGCAGGTGACCGGGGTCATGATCGGCGGGCACGCTGCTGATGGCCGCGCGGCGCTCCCGGTGCTGCAGGCGCTCACTGTGCTCGGCCTCCTCTGGGGGCTCTGGACCTCGTTCGGCTGGTTCTCCAACCAGACCCGGGCCGATGGTGCCCAGTTGCGGCTCGGTCTTGCGCTCGCGATGGTGCTGATCTTCGTGCTCGCCCTCGCGATCCCGACCGCCTTACATGACGTGGGCGGCGATCCGCTCCCTGCCGTACTTATCGTGGTCTGCTACTTCCTGGTGCGTGTCCTGCACATCACGTTGCTCCTGCGAACCGCCGGCGGGAACGCCGCACTTCGCCAGCAAACCATTCGCAATAACATTTCGCTGCCGCTCACGATCGCCCTCCTGGTACTCGGTGCGCTGCTCGGCGGTCCGGCCCAGGCCTGGATCTGGTTCGCCGCCGCCGTGCTCGACGCGGGGATCATCGCCGTGCGGTCGAGGGGCGGCGCGTGGAGGATCCAGTCCGCCTCGCACTGGGCCGAGCGCTTCAACCTCGTAGTCATCCTCGCCCTCGGCGAGTCGGTCGTCTCGATCGGGGTGGGGGTGGCGTCCGAACCGTTGGTCTGGCAGGTGATCGCCGGGTCGGTGCTGGCGATCACGGGTGCGATCACGCTTTGGTGGCTTTACTTCCACAAGATCTCGCGTGGTGCCGAGCGCGCGCTCGCGGGGCGCAGCGGCAGCGATCGGCTGCGTGCCGCGACGATCGGGTACACCTACCTTCACTACCTGATCGTGTCAGGCATTGTTCTTACGGCCACCGGGATCGAGCAGACCATGCACGAGATCTCCTCGGCCGAGCCGCTCGGCTGGTTCGGAGCCACGGCGCTCGCCGGAGGGGTCTCGCTGTACCTGGCCGGCACGGTGTTCTTCTGGCGACGTATGACCAGCGAATGGCTGGTGCTGCGGCTCGCGGTCGCGACGGCCCTGCTGCCCGGCATCGTGATCGCCGCGCTGCTGCCGGCGATGGCCTCGCTTGTGATCGCCGTGGTGGTCGGGATTGCGCTCAACGTGCTCGAGGCGCGCCTGCCTCGGCACGCCGGCGCTGGCGCTCACGAGATGCAGAAAAATCCCAGTTCGGCGGCCGTGGACTAGTCATCCGTGGCAACTCGAGGGCACTCGGGCATCTGCTCGGGCCCGGGCCCGAGCGTGGGCGGGCATGCTCGCGGATGCGAGCAGCCGCTAGAGCGTCGCGAGCGCCTCTTCGATCACGCCTGCGGCGTCGTCGATGAGTGCCTCGCTGATGACGACGCTCGGCATGATCCGCAGCACCGAGTCCCATGAGCCCGCGTCGAGCGCGATGACGCCGTTGGTCGTTGCGTGCTTGAGCACCGCCGTCAGCGCCTCGGGGTTCGGGTTTTTCGTTCCGTGCTTCACGAGCTCGACTCCGAACATGGCGCCCTTGCCGCGCACCTCACCGACGACCGGATACTTACTGGCCCAGTGCCCGATCCGGTCCCAGAGGGCCTTCTCGACACGCTGCGCCTCGCCCAGCAGGTTCTCGCGCTCGATGAGCTCGAAGACGGCGAGGGCCGCGGCGGTGGAGACCGGGTTGCCCCCGAAGGTGCCGCCGAGGCCGCCGGGCTGTACGGCGTCCATGATCTCGGCCCTACCGGTGACGGCGGCGAGCGGGAGACCGCCCGCGATGGCCTTGGCGGTGGTGATCAGGTCGGGCACCACACCGTGGTGCTCGATCGCGTACCAGGTGCCGGTGCGACCGATACCCGACTGGATCTCGTCGGCGACGAAGACGATGCCGTTCTGCTCGCAGAACGCCTTGATGGCCTGGAAGTAGCCGGGAGCCGGGATGATGATGCCCCCGTCACCCTGGATCGGCTCGACGAAGAAGGCGGCGACCTCGCTCGCCCCGATGTGGGTGACGATGTAGTCGATCGTCTTGGCGGCCGCCTCGTCGCCCGAGAGCCCGTCACGGTAGGGGTAGCTGACCGGCACCGAGTAGATCTCGCCCGGGAACGGGCCCATACCGGCGCGCTCCGGGTACGGCCGGTAGGTCATCGCCATGGTGAGGTTCGTGCGACCGTGGAACGCGTGGTCGAGGGTGACGATCGCGCGGCGCCCGGTGTACTTGCGGGCAATCTTCACCGCGTTCTCGACCGCCTCTGCGCCCGAGTTGACCAGGATCGAGTGCTTCTCGAAGTCGCCGGGCGTGACCTCCGCGAGCTTCTCGGCGACACGCACGTAGTTCTCGTACGGGGTGACGGTGAACAGGGTGTGGGTCAGCTTGGTGACCTGTTCGGCGACGGCGGCCGCGACATCCGGATGCGCGTGACCGATCGTCGTGACGCCGATTCCGCAGCCGAGATCGATGAGCTGGTTGCCGTCGACGTCGACCAGGATGGCACCCGCACCGTGGTCCATGTAGATGTTCGCGAGCGTTCCGGCGCCGCGCGAGACGCTCTGTACCCGGCGCTCCTGGAGGGCGACAGACTTCGGTCCAGGCAGTTCGGTCACGAGCCTGCGTTCCTGCGACACGCTGAATCCCATGCTGCCAGCCTACGTGCGACCCGGCGACACGGCCGGTGTTGCTGAGCCCACACGTCCCACCAAGCTCGAGTGCGCGAGAATGGTCGGACACCCCCACGCTTTCGAGGAGTTCGCCGTGCCCGCAGTTCGTCTCCGCCTCACCCTCCGGGTCGGTGCGGTCGCCGTCGCGACCGCGTTGGCGATCGCGCTGGCGGGCTGCACCGCCGCGTCGTCGACCCCTGCGACCCCCCCGAGCTCCTCGCCGTCAAGCGTCAGCGCGGCGTGCGTCAACAGCGGATCGGTCTCCGATGCGGTCAAGGTGACGGGTGACTTCGACTCCTCGCCCAACGTCTCGCTCAACGCCCCGCTGAAGGTCTCGTCGACCCAGCGAACAGTGGTCATCGCCGGGAAGGGTGGGAAGGCCAAGCCCGGCAGCATCGTCAACGTCAGCTTCACGCTCTACAACGGGACGACTGGCAAGACCGTCACCTCCACCGGCTACGGCGCTGGGCGCAGCTCCGCGATCACCGTGGACGCCAGCCAGGTGATCAGCGGTCTCGTGAAGACGCTCAACTGCTCGCAGGCGGGCGCCCGCATTGTCGGTGTCATTCCGGCCTCCGAGGCATTCGGCAGCGCCGGCTCAAGTTCGCTCGGGATCGCAGCGAACCAAGTCATCGTGATCGTCGCAGATGTCGTCAGCTTGGTTGCAACCAAGGCGAGCGGCGAGGCGCAGACCCCATCCGCCGGTCTCCCGATCGTTTCCGTGGCCGCTGATGGCAAGCCGACTCTGAAGATCCCGAGCGGCTACACGGCCCCCGCGACCACGCAGACCGCGACCCTGATCAAGGGACGGGGAGCGCTCGTTGCGGCGAACAATACCGTGACCATCCAATACCAGGGCACCAACCTGCGCACCGGCAAGATATTCGATCAGACCTGGGGAGCGAGCCCGTTCACAGGAGCGGTCAGCGGGTTTGTGGCCGGCTTCACAAACGCGATCGTCGGGCAAACCGTCGGCTCGCAGGTGCTGGTCGTGATCGCCCCGGCCGACGGCTACGGCCCATCGGGCGGCCAGTCGAGCGCGGGGATCAACAAAGACGACACCATCATCTTTGTGATCGACATTCTCGCGGCGGAGAAGCCGGCCGCCGGCTGAGCGGGCCGCCTCTTTTCGCGCGGACAATCGCCGGATAATCGCGCGGACATAATCGCGCGGACATAATCGCGCGGACACAGTGGCGTTGGAGCCCCGCTCGCTAGCCTGAACCCATGCGGCGCGTCATCGTTCTCGGTTCCACCGGCTCTATCGGGGTGCAGGCCCTCGAGGTCATCGCCGCGAACCCGGAGCGCTTCGAACTCGTCGGCCTCGCCGCTGGCCGCAACCGCGAGAAGCTTGAGGAGCAGGCGCGCGCCACCGGAGTGACCCGCACGGCGCTCGGCGTCGACGAGGCGGTCGCCCTGGTGCGTGACACTGAGGCGGATGTTGTGCTCAACGGCATCACCGGCTCCGTCGGTCTCGCCCCCACCTTGGCCGTGCTCGCGAGCGGAGCCACCCTCGCGCTTGCCAACAAGGAGTCGCTCATCGTCGGCGGCGAGCTGGTGACGTCGGCGGCGAAACCCGGGCAGATCGTCCCCGTCGACTCCGAGCATTCGGCCATCGCGCAGGCGTTGCGTTCGGGCGAGCACAATGAGGTGCGCCGCCTGGTGCTGACGGCATCCGGGGGTCCGTTCCGCGGCTGGACGCGCGAACAGCTGGCCGACGTCACGCCCGAGCAGGCGCTCGCGCATCCGACCTGGGACATGGGCCTCGTGGTCACCACGAACTCGGCGACCTTGGTCAACAAGGGGCTCGAGATCATCGAGGCCCACCACCTCTTCGACATCCCGTACGACCGGATCGAGGCGGTCGTACATCCGCAGTCGGTCGTGCACTCGATGGTGGAGTTCACGGATGGCTCCACCATCGCCCAGGCATCGCCGCCGGATATGCGGCTCCCCATCTCGCTCGGGCTGGACTGGCCACACCGTGTGCCGGGCGTCGGAGTCTCGCTCGACTGGTCCCGCGCTCAGAGCTGGACCTTTGAACCCCTCGACGATGACGCCTTCCCGGCGGTGAAGCTCGCAAAGAGCGTCGGCGTCGCCGGCGGCACGTACCCGGCCGTGTTCAACGCAGCCAACGAGCAGGCGGTGCAGGCGTTCCACGCCCGGCGGATCCCGTACCTCAGCATCCTGGCCGTCGTCGAGCGAGTGGTGGAGCTGCACGAACCGCATCCGCTCACGCTCGAGGGGGTGCTCGAAGCCGAGCGCTGGGCCCGGGACACCGCCGATCGCGCCCTTGCGGGATCCGTTGCCGAGTAGCGCGGGACAGCGTGCGCGACACACGGCGTGCCCCCCCGTTCGTGGTCGGCGCGCTCCAAGGATTCCTGACGTAGCCTGACCCCGTGGAAACCGTGCTGCTGTACATCCTCGGCGTGGTCATCATCGTCGTCGGGCTAGCCCTCTCGATCGGTCTTCACGAGATCGGCCACCTCATCCCGGCCAAGCGGTTCGGGGTCAAGGTCGGCCAGTGGATGATTGGATTCGGCCCCACGCTGTGGTCGCGCAAGTACGGCGAGACCGAGTACGGCCTCAAGCTGATCCCGCTCGGCGGCTATATCTCGATGGCGGGCATGTTTCCGCCCGGCAAGACGAAGACCGGCGCGGCCGCTCGTGCGGGGCACCTGCGCAACGAGCTCGAGCTCGACATCCTCGCCGGCGACCTGCACGACCCCGCCGAAGATGCCGCGCTGACGCGCCCGGTCGCGAACACGCGCACCAAGCCCAAGATGGATAGCACGGGCTTCTTTAACGTGCTCGTTCAGGACGCGCGGGACTCGTCTGCGGCCACGATTGACGCGGGCGCCGAGGACCGTGTCTTTTACAAGCTCACGTTCTGGAAGCGCATCATCATCATGCTCGGCGGGCCCGTGATGAACCTCCTTATCGCCGTCGCGCTCTACGGGGTGGTGCTTTGCGGCTTCGGTATCCCGGTGGCGAGCACGACCATCGGCAGCGTCTCGCAGTGCATCGCGAGCTCGACCGCGCAGACCAGCTGCTCGTCGACGGACGAGACCGCCCCAGCCGCGGCAGCGGGGGTCAAGCCCGGCGACGTGTTCGTGAGCATCGGCGGCACCGCGATCAACTCGTGGACACAGGCGACCGACATCATCAGGAAGTCCGCGGGAAAGACCCTCGCCCTCGTCGTCAAGCGCAACGGCGCGGAGGTCTCTCTCGCGCTGACCCCTAAACTCACCGAGCGGCCGGTCGTCAACTCGACGACCGGAGCAGTGCAGACCGACGCAAACGGCAAGACCATAACGCAGAAGGTCGGCTTCGTCGGCATCGGCTACGCCACCGAGATTCAGCAGCAACCGGTCACGGCCGTGCTGCCAGCCGTCGGATCGAACATCGCCTCGGTGGCCAAAATCATCGTGACGCTGCCGCAGCGCCTCGTGCAGACCGCGCAGGCGGCCTTCGGCGGCCAGAAGCGCGATCCGAACGGTCCGATCAGCGTGCTGGGGGTCGGTCGGCTGGCGGGCGAGATCACCACCATCAACTCGATCCCGATCCTGCAGCGTATTGCCGCCGACATCCAGATCATCGCGGGCCTCAATGTCGCGCTCTTCGTCTTCAACCTCATCCCGCTGCTGCCGCTCGACGGCGGGCACGTGCTCGGGGCGATCTGGGAGGCGCTGCGCCGGAAGCTGGCAAAACTGTTCAAGCGCCCGGACCCCGGGCCCGTCGACATGGCGAAACTGGTGCCCTTGACGCTGGTGATCGTCGCGATACTTGGCGCCTCCAGCGCACTGCTGATCTACGCGGATATCGTCAACCCGGTGACCTTCCAGTAGCGGGCTGAGCGCCCTCCGCGGGTCGACCCGCCAACTGATCCCGGACGTGAGCAAGTCGAGCATGCAGTGCCTCGACGAAGGCGGTGACCGCGGGCTGACGGAACGCATCCGGCCGCCCCACCAGCCAGTACGGCAGGGTGCGGCTGATCTGCTCGGGAAACAGCCGGACGAGATCCGGATGCTGCCCCGCGAGAAAGGCGGGAAGCAGGCCGAACCCGGCACCGGCCCGTGTTGCCTCCACGTGGACGTAGACGTTGGTGCTGGTCACGGAGTCGTCCATCGTCGGGACGACCTGACGCGCCTCGTCGAGGGTGTCGACCTGGAGCATCGACTCGATGAAGTAGACCAGGGGTGCCCCGACGAGTTCGGCGGGGGTTCGCGGCGAGCCTGCGCGGTCCAAGAAGTCTCGGCTCGCGTAAAGCCCCAAGACGTAGTCGGCGAGCTTAATGGCTGCTGCGCGACGCACCTGAGGGCGGCCGACGATCACCTCAAGGTCGGTGCCGATCCGCTGCTGCGAGGCCTGCCGCGTCACGGCGACGATCTCAAGCGAGAGGCCGGGGTGCTCTCGTCGGAGCTCGGCCATGGCCGGGGCGGCGACGAATCCGCTGAATCCGTCGGTGGCGGAGAGGCGGATCACTCCGCTCAGTCCTCGTCCGCGCGGTGCTTCGACCGCGAGGTTGAGGGCTCGTTCCACGGCCTCGGACGACTGCACCACACGACGTCCGAGCGCCGTCAACGTCCACCCGGCGGTGGTGCGTTCGAGCAGGCGGCCCCCCAGCGCGGACTCGAGTGCAGTGATCCGCCGGGCCACGGTGGTGTGATTGAGCCCGAGGGCGGCGCCTGCAGTGGTGAACCTGCCCGTGCGTGAGACCGCGAGCAGCACGAGCAGGTCATCGGCGCGGGGCTGCGCGGCGAGAAACGGAGCATTCACCTGTGCATAATCGCACAGAAGATTCCGGCGAATATCGCACTTTTCTGCACTAGCGTGCATGGCGTGAGCGTGCAGAGAAGCAGTAACGAACTGAGCGGACGTCGCGCGATCGTCACCGGGGCAGCCAGCGGGATCGGTGCGGCGACGGCACGAGCGTTGGCGTCCCGCGGTGCGTCGGTGGTCGTCGCGGACCTCGATGGCGACGGTGCCCGCGCGATCTCTGCCGAGATCGGTGGTGAGGTCTGGGAGGTCGATCTGAGCGATCTCGACCCCCTACAGGCTCTCGAGTTGCGGGCGGACATCTTGGTCAACAACGCTGGAATCCAGACCGTGAGCCCGATCGAGGAGTTAGATCCGGCTCGGTTCCGCCTGATGCTCGACCTGATGGTGGTGGCGCCATTCCTGCTCGTGCGTGCCGCCCTGCCGGGGATGTACCAGCGTGGCTGGGGCCGCATCGTCAACATCAGCTCGGTGCATGGCATCCGGGCTAGCCCCTTTAAATCGGCGTATGTCACCGCCAAGCACGCCCTCGAAGGGCTCTCGAAGGTGACGGCACTGGAGGGGGCACCGCACGGCGTGACGAGTAACTGCGTGAATCCCGGGTACGTGCGCACAGCGCTGGTTGCGAAGCAGATCGCTGATCAGGCACGAGTGCACGGCATCCCGGAATCGGACGTGCTCGAGAAGATCCTCCTCACCGAGAGCGCGATCAAACGGATGCTCGAACCCGAGGAGGTGGGTGAGATGGTCGCCTGGCTGTGTGGGTCGAGCGCGAGCATGATCACCGGTGCATCGCACCTGATGGACGGCGGGTGGAGCGCACGATGAGTGATGTCGCGTTCTCGGTACCCGTCGATGGCGGAGAGTTGCGAGTTGGCATCCTGGGCGCACAGGATCCCGGGGCGCCGACCGTGGTCGCCGTGCACGGCATCACCGCCTCACACCGTTCCTGGCTTCGGGTGTCGGCTGATCTGGCCGGGGTGCGGATCATCGCGCCGGATCTGCGTGGGCGCGGTCGCAGTAACTCGCTTCCCGGGCCGTTCGGATTGCGCCAGCATGCGGCTGACCTGGAACGCGTCCTCGACCACATCGGGCTTGCGAGCACCGTCGCCGTCGGACACTCAATGGGCGCTTTCGTGGTCGCCCTGCTGGGGTATCGAGCCCCGGAGCGGGTCGCGGCACTTGTGCTCGTGGACGGCGGCGTCCCCCTCGCGCTGCCTGAGGGAGTCGATCCCGACGCCGTTCCGCTCGCGTTGCTAGGCCCGGCCGCAGACCGCCTGCGGATGACGTTCGAGAGTCGTGACAGCTACCGCGATTTCTGGCGCGGACATCCGGCCTTCGCCGACGGGCTGAGCCCCGAGGTGCTGGACTACCTCGACTACGACCTCGATGGCGAGGCGCCCGCTTTACGCGCTTCTGGCTCGGCCGACGCGGTCACCACCGACGCGCAGGAACTCTATGGGCCGGGCTGGTACGGCGAGGCGCTTCGCTCGCTCCGGATGCCGGTCACCGTACTTCGTTCCCCGCGCGGCCTGCTGGCCGAGCCTCCAGGGCTGTACCCACCGGGACGCTTGGAGGCGGCGCGCGCCGAGCTGCCGCAGCTCGAAATCCAGGAGGTTCCCGATGTCAACCACTACACGATCCTGATGGCCGAGCCGGGAGCGTCGGCTGTTGCCGCGGCCGTACGTTCCGCGCTCACCGTCGAGCTTCCTTCCACACCCTGACGCATCACCCGACTGACGCATCACCCGACAAAGGAGTCATCATGGCCAGCCCCCTGTTCGACGGCATCACTGCGCACCGTGTCACAACGCCACGACTGACCGCCAATGTGCTCGAGCGTCCCGCGGCCGACCCGGATGCCCCAGCAATTCCGGTCGTCTTCATCCATGGCAACGTGTCGTCGTCACTGTTCTATCAGCCGACCATGCTCGCCCTTCCGGCGGACGTGCGAGCTCTTGCCATCGATCTTCGCGGTTTCGGCGACAGTGACACTCTGCCGGTCGACGCTACCCGTGGCGTGCGCGACTTCTCGGATGACGTCGCCAGCGTGCTCACCATGCTCGGCATCGAGCGGGCTCACCTGGTCGGTTGGAGCATGGGCGGGGGCGTCGTGATGCAGCTGATGCTGGACTACCCGGAGGTCGCGGCCTCCGTCACGCTCGAAGCAACGGTCTCGCCGTACGGCTTCGGGGGCACGGCCGGTGCCGAGGGCCGTCGGATCGACGCAGAGGGCGCGGGCACGGGTGGCGGGGGTGCGAACCCGGATTTTCTGGCTCGCCTCGAGGCCGGCGATACCGGGGACGAGACCACCTCGCCGCGCACGATCTATCGCACGGCCTATGTGAAGGACCCAACCAGAGTGCCGCACGAGGATGTCTGGGTGGAGTCGATGTTGACGACGGCGACGGGGATCGATAACTATCCCGGTGACTCCGTCCCGACTGATTCCTGGCCCGGCTTTGCTGCTGGCAGCCGTGGCGTGCTCAACGCCCTCGCTCCGACCAACTTCGATACCTCCGGCATCGTCGATCTCGCTCGCAGGCCCGCGGTGCTCTGGATCCACGGCGTCGACGATGCGATCGTGAGCGACGCCTCCTACTTCGACCTGAACTTCCTCGGACAGGCCGGGGTCATCCCGGGCTGGCCGGGAGAGGATGTCGCTCCCGCCCAGCCGATGGTGACTCAGACGCGCGCGGTGCTCGAGAGCTATCGCGCAGCGGGTGGAGCCGTCACCGAGCTCACCCTGGAGGACTGCGGTCACGCACCGCACCTCGACCAGATGGCGGCGTTCGACGCGGCGCTCGCAACCCACATCGGCGCCGCGTGACGGCGGGCAGTGCCCCGGCGATCTGCCCGGCGTCGCCGGACGCGCCCGCGTAGGCTGGTCTCATGCCTGCACTGAACATCGGGATGCCCAAGCCGCCACCCGAGACCCTGGCCCCGCGACGTAAATCCCGCCAGATCAAGGTGGGGAAGGTTCTGGTTGGCGGCGACGCACAGGTCAGCGTGCAGTCCATGTGCACGACGCCGACCACCAACATCAACGCGACCCTGCAGCAGATCGCCGAGCTCACGGCATCCGGCTGCGACATTGTGCGCGTGGCGGTTCCGAGTCAGGATGACGCGGACGTGCTCCACATCATCGCCAAGAAGAGCCAGATCCCGGTGATCGCCGACATCCACTTCCAGCCGAAGTACGTGTTCCAAGCCATCGACGCCGGGTGCGCCGCCGTGCGTGTCAACCCGGGCAACATCCGCAAGTTCGACGACCAGGTGGGCGCGATCGCAGCGGCGGCCAAGGCGGCGGGGGTCAGCATCCGGATCGGTGTCAACGCCGGATCGCTCGAGCCCTCGATCATGCAGAAGTACGGCAAGGCGACGCCCGAGGCGCTCGTCGAGAGCGCCGTCTGGGAGGCGGGCCTCTTCGAGGAGCACGACTTCCACGACTTCAAGATCTCGGTCAAGCACAACGACCCGGTCATCATGGTGAAGGCGTACCGCCTGCTCGCCGAGCGCGGCGACTGGCCGCTGCACCTCGGTGTGACCGAGGCCGGGCCCGAGTTCCAGGGCACCATCAAGAGCGCGACCGCGTTCGGCATCCTGCTCGGCGAGGGGATCGGCGACACCATCCGCGTCTCGCTGTCGGCGCCGCCCGCCCAGGAGGTCAAGGTCGGGCTGCAGATCCTGCAGTCGCTCAACCTGCGCGAACGGAAGCTCGAGATCGTCAGCTGCCCGAGTTGCGGACGCGCCCAGGTGGACGTCTACACGCTCGCGAACGACGTCACCGCCGGGCTCGAGGGCATGACTGTGCCGCTCCGTGTCGCCGTGATGGGCTGCGTCGTCAACGGACCGGGGGAGGCCCGCGAGGCCGACCTCGGCGTGGCATCCGGCAACGGCAAGGGCCAGATCTTCGTCCGCGGCGAGGTCATCAAGACCGTGCCGGAGGCGATGATCGTCGAGACGTTGATCGAGGAGGCCATGCGCCTGGCTGAGCAGATGAAGGACGACGGCGCCGAATCCGGGCGCGCTACCGTCGACGTCAGCTAGCGGCTAGGGCACCATAGGGCGCGATGTCCATCCTCTCGTCGTCCGGACCCATGCTGCGTACCGCGGCTCTGCGGGTGCTCGACGCCCGCGACCGGGACGAGGTCGCCGAGTTGCTGGCCCGAGACCCGGTCGCACACGTGTTCGTGACCGCCCGCGTCCGCGGCGCCGGGTTCGATCCGTGGCGCCTGGGTGGCGAGCTGTGGGGCTGGGTCGTCGACGGCCGGATCGAGTCGCTCTGCTACGCCGGGGCCAACCTGGTCCCGGTCGAGGCGAGCTCCGAGGCGATCAAGGCCTTCGCCGAGCGCGCCCG
>JAYWDH010000109.1:0-14225 GCA_043779945.1 Microbacteriaceae bacterium | reverse complement strand
AAGGCCAGACGGTCAAGATCTCGGGTGGGATCACCGGGTCCGAGGCTGACGCGCTCAACGCGACCTTCACCAAGTTCACCAAGGACACCGGTATCAAGGTCGAGTACACGGGCGATAAGGGCTTCGAGGGCAACATCGTCACGAAGGTCCAAGGTGGCTCCGCCCCCGACATCGCGATCGTGCCGCAGCCGGGTCTTCTGAAGACCCTCGTGGGAACCGGCGCCGTCGTCAAGCCCGATGCGACCACCACCTCCAACGTCGGCAAGTACTGGGCGGCGGCATGGAAGACCTACGGCTCGGTCGACGGCACGTTCTATGCCGCCCCGATGCTCGCCAACGTGAAGGGCTTCATCTGGTACTCGCCAGCGAAGTTCAAAGAGTGGGGCGTCACCGTCCCGAAGACCTACGACGAGCTGCTCACACTGACCCAGACGATTCAGTCGAAGACGGGAAGTGCTCCCTGGTGCGCCGGCTTCTCTTCGGGTGACGCGTCTGGCTGGCCGGGCACCGACTGGGTAGAAGACCTCGTCCTTCGCCAGTCCGGCCCCGATGTCTACGACCAGTGGGTTGCCAACAAGGTGAAGTTCACCGACCAGCCGATCAAGGATGCCTTCGACGCTGTCGGAAAGATCCTTCTCAACCCCAGCTACGTCAACGCGGGCTTCGGCAACGTGAAGAGCATCAACTCCACGGCGTTCGCGGATGTCGCGGCCAAGGTCGCAGACGGCACATGCGCGATGACCCACCAGGCCTCGTTCTTGTCGTCCAACTTCCTCACCGTGAAGACGAAGGACGGCAAGACCCCGACGGTCGCGGCTGACGGCGACGTGTACGCCTTCATCCTCCCGGGAATCAAGGAAGGCGCAAGCACGGTCGAGGCAGGCGGCGAGTTCGTTGCCGCTTTCTCCAGCAAGAAGGCGGTTCAGATGGTCCAGGAGTTCATGTCCAGCCCCGACTTCGCCAACGCGCGAGTCAAACTGGGCGGCGTGATCTCTGCGAACAACGGCGCTGACCCGTCGCTGGCGTCGAGCCCGTTCCTGACGGACGCCATGAAGACGCTGCAGAACAAGAAGACGGTCGTTCGGTTCGACGCCTCGGACATGATGGTGGCAACGGTCGGGTCTGGTTCGTTCTGGAAGGGGATGGTGAACTGGATTGACGGGACGCCGACTGACCAGGTTCTCAGCGCCATCCAGGCTGGATACAAGAACTAGAGCCACCTCAGGCTCGTCTTTGTAGACGGAGCCGCTCGCGCAATGCGGGCGGCTCCGTCTACCCTCTCGTGTGACCCGCTCCGGAGCCCGAAGAAGTGCTCAGAAAGGCAGCATCATGACTGGAACTCTCACCGCCCACCCGATCGTGAAGAATCAGCTCTCGCGTCGCACTACCGGGATCATCGTTGCGGTTGCCGCCGTCCTCATTGCGGCGCTCCTCATCTTCCTGGTTACGGCAGGGCCGAACGACACGGCGGTCCCGACCTCTCTCGGGTTCTCGCTCAACAGCTTCTTCGTCTGGATCGGCGGTCTCACGCCGTTACTTCAGATCCCCATCGTCATCGCCGCCTTTCTGGTCGTCGTGGCGGTGATCCTCGTTCTCGTGGAGTTCGCACCGCGGCGCGGCACCGGCTATTTCTGGCTCCGAGTCGCGGCCTGCTTTGTCATCCCGATCGTCGCCGCGATGCTGCTGCGGCCCTACCAGAACGCAGTCCTCTACGTGGTGGCGATTGCCCTGCTGGCTGGGGCACTGCTGTTCTTCGCGGACTATCGGGCTCGAGCGGGCACGGGCTACACCTTCCAACTCATCACCTTCATGGCGCCCGCCACGATCCTGATCCTCGTCGGTCTGATTTATCCGGCCCTGTCTACCATTTACCAGTCGTTCTTCGACAAGACCGGTAACGCCTTTGTCGGCCTGGGCAACTACGCGTGGGTGTTCACGAACCCCGACGGCTTCTGGTCGGTCATCAACACCCTGATTTGGGCGGCACTGGCGCCGACGATCTCGATCGTGCTCGGACTCGCGTACGCCGTGTTCATCGACAAGGCACGCGGTGAGAAGTTCCTCAAGGTGATGGTCTTCATGCCGGTGGCGATCTCGTTCGTCGGCGCAGGCATCATCTTCAAGTTCGTATACGACTACCGGCAGGGGCAACAGATCGGCCTGCTCAACGCGGCCATCGTGGCGTTCGGCGGTCAGCCGGTGAGCTGGCTCGACGCCCAGCCATTCATCAACACCCTCTGCCTGCTCGCGATCTTCATCTGGACCCAGACCGGGTTCGCGATGGTGTTCCTCTCCGCGGCGATCAAGGCCGTTCCGACCGAGCAGAACGAAGCAGCATCGCTCGACGGGGCGAGCGCCTGGCAACTGTTTACCAACGTCACCGTGCCGGGCATCCGGTCGTCCCTGATCGTCGTGTTGACGACCGTCACCATCGCCTCCTTGAAGGTGTACGACATCGTGGCGGTCATGACGGGCGGTCGTTCGAATTCGACGGTCGTCGCCTTCGAAATGGTCAACCAGCAACAGCGCTTCCAGAGCTATGGGCACTCCTCCGCACTTGCACTCGTGCTATTCCTCTTCGTGACGCCGTTGATCGTCTACAACGTCAGGCAGATGCGCAAGCAGAAGGAGATCCGCTAATGGCCGTCATCGACGCAGACCCGAGGTTCGACGCGAAGGCCGGGCGTACCCTCGTCCGTGCTTTACGAAGGAGCGAGGCGGATGCGCAAAAGCGACTGACCTCCCGGGGTGCCACGATCGCCGCGATCGTCATCGCGATCATCTGGACAATCCCAACGTTCGGCCTCTTCGTAACCTCTTTCCGGCCGGGCGCGAACTCCTCCACGTCGGGCTGGTGGACGGTATTCGTCAATCCTGGCTTCACGCTCTCGAACTATTACGAGGCGCTCACTTCGGGAGGTACGGCCCTGACGCTGGGCGCGTCGTTCCTGAACTCGGTGGCCATCGCGATCCCGGCCACGGTGATCCCGATCGCCATCGCGACGCTCGCCGCCTACGCGTTCGCATGGATCCCGTTCAAGGGACGCGGGATCCTGTTCGTGTTCGTCTTCGCCCTCCAGATCGTCCCGATCCAGATGGCGCTCGTGCCGTTGCTGAGCCTGTTCTCACGCGGACTGTCGATCAACGGGGTGGGGATCTTCCCGGGATTCACGCTGCGCGACGTCGATCACAGCTTCGCAACGGTGTGGATCGCTCACGCGATCTTCGCGATGCCGCTCGCCATCTTCCTGCTTCATAACTTCATCTCGGAGATCCCCAACGAGCTGGTGGAGGCGGCGCGGGTCGACGGGGCCGGCCACGGGCAGATCTTCTTCCGGATCATCATCCCGCTGTCTATGCCCGCGATCGCGTCGTTCGCGATCTTCCAGTTCATCTGGGTGTGGAACGACCTACTGGTGGCGACCATCTTTGCGCCATCGACATCACTGCCACTGACCCAGACGCTGAACTCGCTGTCCGGTTCCTGGGGTGATAAGTGGTATCTGCAGTCGGCTGGTGCCTTCATCTCGATCGTGGTTCCGCTGATCGTGTTCTTCTCGCTTCAGCGCTTTTTCGTCCGTGGCCTCCTCGCCGGAGCGACGAAGGGGTGACCGTCGTGTCGCGCGGCATCCCTTGTGCGGGGCCGAGCAGGGGCAACGGCAGTCCCGCCGCGCCACTGCCGAGCTGAACCGGGGGGTCTGCTCCGCCGTACCGCATGATCGCGGGCAGTGCGCCGTTGGCAAGTAAGGAACTGGGTCGAGAATCAGCGGCTGAGATAGCAACTCCACGAGCTCCGTGCACGAGGAAGGTGCGAGCGCGACACGCCCGGGTTGCAGCAAATGCAACCGTGTGGCAAACTCGTCTAGTTCAACAATCCGCGCGTTCGCGTGCGGATCACTGTCAGAGCAGTGCACAACCCAAGGAACTGAGCCTCGATCGGTCGTAATGACCAAAAGAGGGACCGGTTCCCGACCAGGTTGGGCGGCGGGCAGCAGAACACAGCTTCACTCGAATCTCACCTCTCACGAGGGTCGATATGTTTTGCGCCCGCATGGGTGTGCGACACGCCCGGCCGCGTGGGTCGGCCGGATTGATAGAAGAACAGCGGTGCGCGAGCAGAGATGTGTCGCGCGGGCACGGATCCGTGACGGATGCCGTGCGGGAACAGGAGAAAAGACATGGCGGGACAGAAGATCCGTATCCGGCTCAAGTCGTACGACCACGCCGGACTCGACGCGTCGGCGCGCAAGATCGTCGACACGGTGACCCGCGCAGGCGCCACCGTGGTGGGTCCGGTGCCCCTGCCCACGGAGAAAAACGTGATCGTCGTGATCCGTTCGCCCCACAAGTACAAGGACAGCCGCGAGCACTTTGAGAAGCGCACCCACAAGCGCCTCATCGACATCATCGACCCGACGCCCAAGGCCGTCGATTCGCTCATGCGTCTCGACCTCCCGGCCGACGTCAACATCGAGATCAAGCTTTAGGCCAGAAGGACATCCGATGACATTCACTAAGACGACCAAGGGACTGCTGGGCACCAAGCTCGGCATGACCCAGGTCTGGGATGAGAACAACAAGCTTGTTCCCGTCACCGTCGTTCAGATCTCGCCCAACGTGGTGACCCAGATCCGCTCGGTCGAGAAGGACGGCTACGCCGCGGTCCAGATCGCCTACGGCGCGATCGATCCGCGCAAGGCCAACAAGCCCGCGACCGGCCACTTCGAGAAGGCCGGAGTCACACCGCGCCGTCACCTCACCGAGGTACGCACCGCAGATGCCGCCGACTACTCGCTGGGCCAGGAGCTCGCTGTCGACATCTTCACTTCAGGCCAGTTTGTCGACGTCGTCGGCACAAGCAAGGGCAAAGGCTTCGCCGGAGTCATGAAGCGCCACCACTTCAAAGGTGTCTCGTCATCGCACGGTTCGCACCGCAACCACCGCAAGCCCGGATCGATCGGTGCGTCCTCGACGCCAAGCCGAGTGTTCAAGGGCATGCGGATGGCCGGTCGCATGGGTGGTGATCGTGTCACTGTGCAAAACCTCAGGGTGCACTCGGTCGACCTCGAGAACGGCCTCGTGCTGATCAAGGGCGCCGTTCCCGGCGCCCGCGGTCGCATCGTCTTCGTCCGCAACGCCGTGAAGGGAGCCTGACCATGGCTGACTCCACCAAGCTGAGCGTCCTCGACGCGAAGGGCAAGTCGACCGGTTCGGTCGACCTTCCCGGTGCGATCTTCGACGTTCAGACCAACGTGCCGCTGATCCACCAGGTCGTAACCGCCCAGCTGGCCGCGGCGCGCCAGGGCACCCACAACACTCTGCGTCGTGGCGAGGTGTCCGGTGCAGGTCGCAAGCCTTTCAAGCAGAAGGGAACCGGTCGCGCTCGTCAGGGCTCGATCCGCGCCCCTCAGCACACCGGCGGTGGCATCGTCCACGGACCGCACCCGCGTGACTACTCGCAGCGCACCCCCAAGAAGATGATCGCCGCTGCTCTCCTCGGCGTGCTGTCCGACCGGGCCCGTGGTGAGCGTCTGCACGTGATCGAGAACTTCGGCACCAACGGCCCGAGCACGAAGAACGCCTCCGCGCTCCTGGCGGATGTCGCCACGAGTAAGAACGTGCTGATCGTGCTGCAGCGCGGCGACGACGACACCTTCAAGAGCGTGCGCAACCTCAAGCACGTCCACGTGCTGTTCGCCGATCAGCTCAACGCATACGACGTCGTCGTGAGCGACGACATCGTCTTTACCAAGGCCGCGTTCGAATCCTTCGTCAGTTCCAAGAACGTCGCCTCGGGCGGCCAAGCGAAGACCTCGACCTCCACGGCTGCCGATGCAAGCACCGAGGAGGCCGGCGAGTGAGCGGCTACAACAAGGACCCGCGCGACGTCATCCTGGCGCCGGTCGTCAGCGAGAAGAGCTACAGCCTGATCGATGACGGCAAGTACACCTTCGTGGTGGACCCGCGCAGCAACAAGACCGAGATCAAGCTCGCGATTGAGAAGATCTTCAACGTCAAGGTCGGATCGGTCAACACCTTGAACCGCACCGGCAAGAAGCAGCGCACCAAGTTCGGCATCGGCAGGCGCAAGGACACCAAGCGCGCCATCGTCACGCTCAAGTCCGGCACCATCGACATCTTCACGGCTGTCGGCTAGGTCCGGGGAGGAACACACTCATGGCTATTCGTAAGTACAAGCCGACGACTCCTGGTCGCCGGGGCTCATCGGTCGCCGACTTCGTCGAGATCACGCGCTCCACGCCGGAGAAGTCGCTGCTCAAGCCGCTGCACAAGACCGGCGGACGCAACAACACTGGGCGTATCACGACCCGCCACATCGGTGGCGGTCACAAGCGGCAGTACCGCGTCATCGACTTCAAGCGCAACGACAAGGACGGCGTCGACGCCAAGGTCGCGCACATCGAGTACGACCCGAACCGCACGGCGCGCATCGCGCTACTGCATTTCGTGGACGGCACGAAGCGCTACATCATCGCGCCGAACAAGCTCAGCCAGGGCGACGTCATCGAGTCCGGACCCGGTGCGGATATCAAGCCCGGCAACAACCTGCCGCTCAAGAACATCCCGGTCGGTACTGTCATCCACGCGATCGAACTGAAGCCGGGCGGGGGCGCCAAGATGGCGCGTTCCGCGGGCGCAGGAGTTCGACTCGTCGCTAAGGACGGCCCGTACGCACAGTTGCGTCTTCCCTCTGGCGAGATCCGCAACGTCGACGTGCGCTGCCGCGCGACGATCGGCGAGGTCGGCAACGCCGAGCAGTCGAACATCAACTGGGGCAAGGCTGGCCGGATGCGCTGGAAGGGCGTCCGTCCGACCGTCCGTGGTGTCGCCATGAACCCGGTTGACCACCCGCACGGTGGCGGTGAGGGCAAGACCTCCGGTGGTCGCCACCCGGTCAGCCCCTGGGGTAAGAAGGAAGGCCGCACGCGGCACTCCAACAAAGAGAGCGACAAGCTCATCGTTCGTCGCCGTACCGTCGGCAAGAAGCGCAAGTAGGGATCGACAACAATGCCGCGCAGTCTGAAAAAGGGTCCGTTCGTCGATGACCACCTGTTCCGCAAGGTGGCAACACAGAACGAGGCCAATACCAAGAACGTGATCAAGACCTGGTCGCGCCGTTCGATGATCGTCCCGGCCATGTTGGGTCACACCATCGCGGTTCACGACGGTCGCAAGCACATCCCGGTGTTCATCACCGAAACCATGGTCGGTCACAAGCTCGGCGAGTTCTCGCCGACCCGTACCTTCCGTGGGCACGAGAAGGACGACAAGAAGGGTCGTCGCCGCTAACGCGGTGACGAAAGAGGAGGAAGAGAAATGGTGGAGTCGATCGCCAGCGTGCGACACATCCGCGTCACCCCTCAGAAGGCCCGTCGTATTGTCGACCTGATTCGTGGAAAGCAGGCTGCCGAAGCCCTCGCGATCCTGAAGTTCGCCCCGCAGAGTGCGTCCGAGCCGATTTACAAGCTCGTCGCCTCCGCCATGGCCAACGCACGGGTCAAGGCCAGCGCCAGCAACAGCTATCTCGACGAGCAGGACCTGATCATCTCGAAGGCCTACGTCGATGAGGGCGCGACCTTGAAGCGGTTCCGTCCGCGTGCGCAGGGCCGCGCGTTCAAGATTCTGAAGCGAACGAGCCACATCACCGTCGTGCTCGCCACTCCCGACGAGCTGGTTTCGGCTAGCGCATCCGTCAAGAAGACAGGGAAGAAGTAATGGGCCAGAAGGTCAACCCGTACGGGTTCCGACTCGGAATCACCACCGACCACGTGTCGCGGTGGTTCTCCGACTCGACCAAGCCCGGTCAGCGCTACTCGGACTATGTCGCCGAGGACATCAAGATCCGCAATCTGCTCAAGACGAGCCTTGACCGCGCTGGCGTGGCCAAGATCGAGATCGAGCGGACCCGTGACCGCGTGCGAGTGGACATCCACACTGCGCGTCCCGGCATCGTCATCGGCCGCCGCGGCGCCGAGGCCGAGCGCATCCGCTCCGACCTCGAGAAGCTGACGAACAAGCAGATCCAGCTCAACATTCTCGAGGTCAAGAACCCCGAGGCCGAGGCACAGCTCGTCGCGCAGGGCATCGCGGAGCAGCTCAGCGCTCGCGTCGCATTCCGCAGAGCGATGCGCAAGGGCCTCCAGGGTGCTCAGCGTGCAGGAGCGAAGGGCGTCCGCATCCAGGTCTCCGGTCGTCTGGGTGGCGCCGAGATGAGCCGTTCGGAGTTCTACCGTGAGGGCCGCGTGCCACTGCACACGCTCCGCGCGAACATCGACTACGGCTTCTACGAGGCGAAGACCACCTTCGGTCGCATCGGCGTGAAGGTCTGGATCTACAAGGGCGATATCACCAACAAGGAACTCGCTCGTGAGCAGGCGTCGCAGAAGTCGACTCGGCCCGAGCGCCGTGACGCGCCTCGCGGTCGCCGAACCGACGCACCCGTCGCGGCAGGAGCTGAAGGCTGATCATGCTGATTCCCCGTAAGGTCAAACACCGCAAGCAGCACCATCCCGGACGCTCCGGACAGGCGACCGGGGGCACAAAGGTGTCATTCGGCGAGTTTGGCATCCAGGCGCTGACTCCGGCCTACGTGACCAACCGTCAGATCGAGTCGGCTCGTATCGCGCTCACTCGTCACATCAAGCGTGGCGGCAAGGTGTGGATCAACATCTACCCTGACCGCCCGATCACCAAGAAGCCGGCTGAAACCCGCATGGGTTCCGGCAAGGGTTCGCCCGAGTGGTGGGTCGCCAACGTGAAGCCGGGTCGCGTCCTCTTCGAGGTCGCCGGCGTTGAGGAGAGTCTCGCTCGCGAGGCGCTCGTTCGCGCCATCCACAAACTGCCGCTGAAGGCACGCATCATCAAGCGCGAGGAGGGCGACGCATAATGGCCGTCGGATCCAAGGAGCTCGCACCGTTCGAGCTCGACACTTTCGAGAATGACCGTCTGATCGACGAGCTGAAGAAGGCCAAGGAGGAGCTGTTCAACCTGCGCTTCCAGTCGGCAACAGGTCAGCTCGAGTCCCACGGGCGTCTGCGTGCTGTCAAGCGCGACATCGCCCGCATCTACACCGTCATCCGGGAGCGTGAGCTGGGCATCCGTGCCACGCCTGTCGCCACCGAGGCGCCGGTAAAGGCGGCCAAGAAACCTGCGGCCAAGAAACCTGCCGCCAAGAAGTCCGCCAAGTCCGAGGCTGCTGAAGCCCCGGCCGACGCCGAGACGTCCGCCGACGCTTCGAGCGCAGCGGAATCGAACACCGAGAAAGAGGCCAAGTAATGGCACAGGTCAAGGCAGCCGCTGCCATCCCCACCGGGCACGAGCATGGTGCACACGACGTCAAGGATGTCGACGCTCGCGGATATCGCAAGGTTCGCCGTGGGTACGTCACCAGCGACAAGATGGACAAGACCATCGTCGTAGAGGTCGAGGACCGCGTGAAGCACCCGTTGTACGGGAAGGTCATCCGCCGCACCTCCAAGGTGAAGGTTCATGACGAGGGCAACAGCGCTGGCGTCGGCGACCTGGTGCTCATTTCGGAGACCCGACCGCTGTCGGCGACCAAGCGCTGGCGTCTCGTCGAAATCGTTGAGAAGGCGAAGTAACCACTCATGCTGCAACAGGAATCCCGAGTCAAGGTGGCCGACAACACGGGCGCCAAGGAACTTCTCACGATCCGCGTTCTCGGTGGCTCAGGCCGTCGTTACGCCGGCCTTGGTGACGTCATCGTCGCCACGGTCAAGGACGCCATCCCCGGCGGAAACGTCAAGAAAGGTGATGTGGTCAGGGCAGTCATCGTCCGTGTCATCAAGCAGACCCGTCGTGCCGACGGTTCGTACATCAAGTTCGACGAGAACGCCGCTGTGATCCTGAAGGCTGACGGAGACCCGCGTGGTACCCGCATCTTCGGACCGGTCGGCCGTGAACTCCGTGACAAGAAGTTCATGAAGATCATCTCGCTCGCCCCGGAGGTCATTTAGTCATGGCAAACATTAAAAAGGGCGACATCGTCCAGGTGATCAGCGGCTCGAGGCCTGAGCGCGGCGGTGACCGCGGTAAGCAGGGGCGGGTCATCGAGGTGCTTGTGGAGAGGAACCGCGTCATCGTCGAGGGTGTCAACTTCGTCACCAAGCACGTGAAAGTCGGCCAGACCCAGCGCGGCACCAAGACCGGCGGCATCGAGACTCACGAGGCCCCCGTACATATTTCGAACGTCGCCGTCATCGACCCGAAGACCAAGAAGCCCACCCGCGTGGGGTTCCGCGAAGAGGTCGTCGAGAAGAACGGCGTGAAGAAGACTGTTCGCGTTCGCTACGCGAAGAAGTCCGGAGAGAAGCTCTAAAATGGCCACCACAACTGCCGCGCCGGCTGCCGCTGAGTCCGCTGAACAGCACAAACAGCCTCGCCTGAAGCAGAAGTACCGCGGCGAGATCGCCGCGAACCTGACCAAGCAGTTCGGTTACACGAACGTCCACCAGGTTCCGGGACTCGTGAAGATCGTCGTCAACACCGGTGTCGGCGAGGCCGCGCGAGACTCGAAGGTGATCGAGGGGGCCATCAAGGACCTCACGCTGATCACCGGCCAGAAGCCACAGGTCACCAACGCGCGCAAATCGATCGCCCAGTTCAAGCTGCGCGAGGGTATGCCGATCGGTGCGCACGTCACGTTGCGGGGCGACCGCGCGTGGGAGTTCCTCGACCGTCTGCTGTCGCTCGCGCTGCCGCGTATCCGCGACTTCCGCGGCCTGAGCGACAAGCAGTTCGACGGCAACGGCAACTACACCTTCGGCCTCGCGGAGCAGAGCGTCTTCCACGAGATCGACCAGGACAAGATCGACCGCGTGCGCGGCTTCGATATCACCGTCGTCACGACTGCCAGGACAGATACCGAGGGTCGTGCTTTGCTGCGCGAACTCGGCTTCCCGTTCAAGCAGGCCGACGCACCTCAGTAACACCCAAGCCATCCAGGTCGGCGCCTTCACTGCGGCTATCACATGCAGTGGGCGTCGAAACCAGCTGAGACAAGGAACAAAACCACATGACCATGACAGATCCGGTCGCTGACATGCTGACCCGTCTGCGCAACGCCAACCGTGCCTACCACGACACGGTGTCGCTGCCCAACAGCAAGCTCAAGGGGCACATTGCGGAGATCCTCCAGAAGGAGGGCTACATCTCCGGATGGAAGATCGAGGATGCGCGCGTCGGCTCGACCCTGACCATTGACCTCAAGTACGGCCCGAACCGCGAGCGGTCCATCGCGGGCATCAAGCGCGTCTCGAAGCCGGGCCTCCGCGTGTACGCGAAGTCGAGCGAGATCCCGCGTGTCCTCGGCGGGCTCGGCGTCGCCATCCTGTCCACTTCCTCCGGTCTTCTGACCGATCGCGAGGCGAGCAAGAAGGGCGTGGGCGGGGAAGTTCTCGCCTTCGTGTGGTGACCTGAGATGTCTCGAATCGGACGCATGCCCATCGACGTCCCCGCCGGCGTCACCGTGACGATCGACGGCCAGGCCGTCAACGTCAAGGGCCCCAAGGGTGAGCTTTCGCTCACCGTCGCCACCCCCATTGAGGTCAGGCTCGAAGAGGGTCAGGTGCTCGTGACCCGTCCAGATGACGAGCGCGCGTCGCGCTCGCTGCACGGATTGACCCGCACGCTCATCTCGAACCAGATTCTCGGCGTCACCGAGGGGTACTCTAAGGGCCTCGAAGTCGTCGGAACCGGTTATCGCGTTGCCGCCAAGGGAAGCTCCATTGAGTTCGCGCTCGGCTACTCGCACTCCATCACCGTCGACCCGCCGGCTGGCATCAGCTTCGAGGTTGAGGGCAACAACAAGCTGACCGTCAAGGGCATCGACAAGCAGGCCGTCGGTGAGGTGGCCGCCAACATTCGCAAGCTGCGGAAGCCGGAGCCCTACAAGGGCAAGGGCGTGCGGTACGCGGGCGAAGTCGTCCGCCGCAAGGCCGGAAAGAGTGGGAAGTAATGGCTACCTCAGTCAAGATCGCGAAGAGCAAAACCTCGCAGCGCACCCGTCGTCACAATCGTCTGCGCAAGCGCATCGAAGGTTCCGCCGAGCGTCCGCGCCTCGTCGTCACCCGCTCGGCCCGTCACGTGTTCGTGCAGGTCGTCGACGATACCAAGGGTCACACTCTGGCATCCGCATCGACGCTTGAAGCCGATCTGCGCACCTTCGACGGCGACAAGACCGCCAAGGCGCGCAAGGTTGGTGAGCTCGTCGCCGAACGCGCCAAGAAGGCCGGCGTCGACGCCGTCGTGTTCGACCGGGGTGGCAACCGCTACGCCGGTCGCGTCGCCGCGATCGCCGAGGGTGCCCGCATGGGAGGCCTGGAGCTGTGAGCGACATTACTTCTGCGAATAACGCCGAGAACAAGGAGCAGGACGTGACGTCCGAAGAGAACCCCGTCGTGGAGACGCCCGTCGTGGACATCCCTGTCGTGGAAGGCGCCGTCGTCGAGACGGCGGCCGGAACCGAGCCGAACGCGAACGAGCCCCGCGAGGCCCGTCGTGGCAGCCGGGAACGCAGTCCTCGCAACGACCGCAACTCGCGTGATCGCGGTGCGGACAGCCAGTTCCTCGAGCGTGTCGTGACCATCAATCGCGTGTCCAAGGTCGTCAAGGGCGGTCGTCGCTTCAGCTTCACGGCGCTCGTCGTCGTAGGTGACGGCAACGGTCTGGTCGGCGTCGGCTACGGCAAGGCGCGAGAGGTCCCGCTGGCTATCTCGAAGGGCGTCGAAGAGGCGAAGAAGAACTTCTTCCGCGTTCCCCGTTCTGGCAAGACCATTCCGCATCCGGTACAGGGCGAGGCCGCTGCCGGCGTCGTGCTTCTGCGTCCGGCCGCTGCCGGTACCGGCGTTATCGCCGGTGGGCCGGTGCGCGCCGTTCTCGAGTGTGCGGGCATCCACGACATCCTGAGCAAGTCGCTCGGCTCGTCAAACACGATCAACATCGTGCACGCGACGGTCGCGGCGCTCAAGCAGCTCGAAGAGCCGCGCGCCGTTGCCGCGCGCCGTGGCCTGCCATTCGAGGATGTCGCGCCCGCGCGTCTCATCCGCGCCGAGGCCGAAGACCGTGCCGCTGCAACCGCGAAGGCAGGTGCATGATGGCCGCGCGTCTCAAGGTGACACAGATTAAGTCCGTAATTAGCGAGAAGCAGAACCAGCGCGACACGCTGCGGAGCCTCGGCCTCAAGCGCATCGGCGACAGTGTCGTCCGCGAAGACAGCCCGGCCAACCGCGGTTACGTCCGTGCGGTCGCTCATCTCGTGAAGGTCGAGGAGATTGACTAATGGCTGACGAGAAGAAGGCTGCGGCTCCCAAGGCTGCTGCCGAAAAGAAGGTAGTCACCGAGAAGGCCGCTGCTGCGAAGGCGCCGGCCAAGGCCGCTGCTGCCAAGGTGCTGGCCAAGGCCGATTCTGCCGCGAAGGCGCCGGCCAAGACCGATTCTGCCGCGAAGGTGCCGGCCGTCAAGGCTGTTGCCGAGAAGAAGCCTGCTGCCGAGAAGGTTGTTGCCCCGAAGGTCCCTGCTCAGAAGGTCCCTGCCCCGAAGGTCGCGGCCGAGAAGGCTCCGGCCGTCAAGGCTGCTACGTCGAAGGCTGCCGCTGCTCAGGCGGATGACACGGCGGGTGAGAAGCCCGCGGCGAAGGCCAAGCCAGTCGCCAAGAAGGCCGCTGCTCCCGTCGAGACGCGCCCGCAGATTCTCAAGGCGCACCACCTCCGTCCCGCGGTCGGCGCCAAGAAGGCCAAGACCCGCGTCGGACGTGGTGAGGGCTCGAAGGGTAAGACGGCAGGTCGCGGAACTAAGGGAACGAAGGCGCGCTACCAGGTGCGCGTCGGTCTCGAGGGCGGCAACCTGAACTCGGTGATGCGAGCGCCCAAGTTGCGCGGCTTCAAGAACCCGTTCCGGGTCGAGTACCAGGTCGTCAACCTTGAGCGTCTCGCCGAGCTCTACCCGAAGGGCGGCGATGTGACCATCGGTGACCTCGTGGCCAAGGGTGCCGTTCGCAAGAACGAGAGGGTGAAGGTTCTTGGCAATGGCGACATTGCGGTTAAGCTGAATGTTGCGGTCGATAAGGTCTCCAGCTCTGCCGAGCAGAAGATCGTCGCGGCCGGCGGCTCCATCAAGTAGGAGCCGTGTGACTATCGGTTTGGTGGTCCCTTCGGGGACCCCCAAACCGATAGTTCCCAGTCGGG
>JAYWDH010000108.1:0-1727 GCA_043779945.1 Microbacteriaceae bacterium | reverse complement strand
CGGAACCTCCGCCGCCCCCGGAGCCGCCGCTGGACGAGGAGGACGCGCTGCCCGAGTACGACGACGACACGCTCGAGCCGAATGAGCCCAGGCTAGCCGCGAAGTACCCGGCCGAGAACGCGCCGACGTTTCCGCCGTAGTACCAGTCCGGTGGGTTCTGGTCGTAGTACTTGCCGAGTTCGCCCGCCCACTCCTTCTCGAGCCCGAAGAGCGTGGCGTACGGCAGCAAGCGCTCGTAGATTTTGACGATCTGGGAGCCGTCGGTGACCGGCGTGCGCTCGGCGGTGGTGACGCCCTGCAGCATCCGGAGTCGGTCGGCCTCGGCGAGCTGGATGTACTCCTTCAACCCGAGCAAGTTCTCGTGGAGCAGCTTGCCGTCGTGCGAGAGCGGTTTGGATCCGCCCGCGCGACTGAGTGCGATGATCGCGAACCAGACGGCGGCGATTACCCCGACGATCCCGAAAACCGTTGAGACGTCGCTGGCTGAGTTGACGACCGAGAGAACCAGCAGGCCGACTCCGAGCACCGAGAGCGCCAGGGCGGTGCGTGGTGCCCAGCGCGGTGGCGTGGTGCGCAGCCCACGGGAGACCGCCAGCTCGGCGACCGTCTTCGTCAGCGACTGTACGAAGGTGCCGAGGGTCGTGTCGTTCTTCGTCAGCCACACGACGCCGGCCTCCTCCGGGCGGAAGGAGAGCGCGTTGTAGATGCCGGACTCCTGCTCGTCGAGCTCCGAGTCGTCCAGCGGCTGCACGCCGAACTGATGACCGGTGCCGAAGATGCCGCTTTTTCGAACATGGAGTTTGAGCTTGCCCCGCACGGCTAAGTCGACGATCGAGGCCGCGAATCCGCGCTTCGTCTGCCCCACGATGTTGGCGGCCAGGATGGCGCTCACACCGGCCGGGGGCTCGTACTGGGCGACCACGATCCCGGTGCCTTTCGCGCGCCAGGCGAGCGGCGCGAACAGCCCGAAGAGCAGGGTCAGGATCGCGAAGACCGCCCCGACGAGCGCGGCTGGGCTGAGGTAACTGAGCGGATTCGTGGATGCCGTGGCGAACGTTCCGTGCGCGAATCCGATTGCGATCGACATGTTCTGGTACGGCTTGAGGTTCGTCACCGCGGCCGTGACGTCGGACCTGCTACCGCTGATCTCGCACTTATCTTTCGAACCGGACGGCCCAAAGTAGCAAGCGCTCGACCCATTCAGTCGTGACGCCAGCGCCCTCGAGAGCGAGACCTTCGCGCTCACCTCGGCGAAGGCCTGCGCCCAGCCGGTGCCGTTAACGTCCCAATAGAACTCGTCGTCGTTCGTGTCCGAGAAGTACTTCGTCACGTCCTGCTGGGTGTACTCGATCAGATAGGTCTGGGTGCCGTGCACGTACTGCCCCTTGGGCACGGCGATGGTCAGCTTGTCGAAGCCGTTGTCGAACGAGGTGTGGTAGCTGCGGCGATGGCCCGCACCATCCGTCACCGAGACGATGTGGATCTGGGTCGGATGCCCGTCGTAGTAGGTAGGGATCCCGCGGATGATCCCGCGGTTCTGATCGATTTCCGGGAACTTTGCGACAAGTTTCTCGGTGGTGTGCATAGTCGAGTTCTTCGAGCCGTCACGGCCGAGAACGTAGCTGGCGTCGAAGGAGTCGAAGCTGAAGTCGTCGACCCCGCTCGGTGCGGTGACCGGGTGCCCGCTCCCGTCGAGCGCCGCGACTTCGGCGACCGCGGCTCCGGCG
>JAYWDH010000107.1:0-14233 GCA_043779945.1 Microbacteriaceae bacterium | reverse complement strand
TCCACCCGCCGATGAGCCGGAGCCCGAGTTCGTGCCACCAGCGGAGGAGCCGGTGCCGACCGTCGAAGCCTCGACCGCGCCACGATCGGCGCGCCGGCCTGCGCCGGAACCGACAACTCCCCGCCGCGGCCAGCCGCAGGCTTCTGCGCGATATGGCGAAGCCGTTGTGCGTGAGTTGCTCGGCGCCAGCTTCATCGAGGAACAGAACCTCGCCCCGCGGGACCATCCTGCGACGATCGGCCCGAGCACCGGAAACGAGGAGTAGCGCGTGTACGAGGGCATCGTCCAGGAGCTGATCGACGAGCTCGGTCGCCTCCCGGGCATCGGGCCGAAGTCGGCGCAGCGGATCGCGTTCCACATCCTTCAGACGCAGAGTTTTGATGTCACCCGGCTCGCGCAGATCTTGATGGACGTGCGCGAGAAGGTGCGCTTCTGCTCGATCTGCGGCAACGTCAGCGAACAGGACACCTGCACGATCTGCCGAGACCCGCGCCGTAATCAGGCGATCATCTGCGTTGTCGAAGAGGCCAAAGATGTGGCGGCAATCGAACGCATCCGTGAGTTCCGCGGGCTGTACCACGTGCTTGGCGGCGCACTCAGCCCGATCGACGGCATCGGACCGAACGAGCTCCGCTTCACGCAGCTCGTGCAACGACTCGCGGATGCCACGGTCACCGAGGTCATCATCGCCACCGACCCGAACCTTGAGGGCGAGGCGACGGCGACCTACCTGACGCGCTTGCTGGTGCAGCCGAGGCTGCGTGTGACCCGGCTTGCCTCCGGGCTGCCGGTCGGCGGCGACCTCGAGTACGCCGACGAGGTCACCCTCGGGCGCGCCTTCGAGGGTCGACGGGTCGTCGAGGCGTAGCGCGACTTAGCGAGATGCGTGCGGCGGTATCACGAGCAGCGAGCTCGTGGCCGTTGCGACCACTTTGCCCGCGGGATCTACCCCTTCGGCGGCGGTGAAGATCACCCGGCGGCCGCCCTTCGTGACCCGGCCAGTGAAGGTGATCAGCCCGGATTCCATGGTCACCCCGCGCAAGTAGCTCACGTTGATGTCGATCGAGGTATATCCCCACCCAGCCGCGAGAGTCGAGTGCGCTGCGCACCCGGTGACCGTGTCGAGCACCGTGCAAAGGATGCCGCCGTGCACCCCACCGATCGGGTTGAAGTGGCTCGGATGCGGTGGCAGCGTGAAGACCACCACGCCGGGAGTGACCGAGGTAGCCTGCATCCCGAGCAGTTCGGCGATTGGCGGCGGCGGGATCTCGCCGACCAGGATGCCGTTCAGGTAGTCGAATCCACTCATCGTTCGCATCAGCTCGAGGGCGGGAGCCGGGTCGTGCCAGGTCACCTGCCGGGTCTCGGGGGGGCCCCATCCGGGTTGTTGATCAGTCATGGCGCCACGCTAATGCCATGGCGAGTTCGCTCGCTCGCTCGCTGTACGAACCCGACGGGACGTGAGCCTCGAGACGATGGCGGCTCGCGGAATCCTCCAAACGCGTCTGGCACACTGGCTGCGTGAGTACAACGACTCGGCTGGTCGCATTCGACCTCGACGACACCCTGGCGCCCTCGAAATCCCCGGTCGACCCGCGGATGGCGCAACTGCTCGTGCAGCTGCTCGGCGTCGTCGAGGTGTCCGTGATCTCGGGGGGCCAGTTCAGCCAGTTCCAGAGCCAGCTTGTGGAAAATCTGCCGCTGGACAACCCGGAGGCTCTCGGCCGCCTGCACCTGATGCCGACCTGCGGCACGCAGTACTACCGCTACGTCGGCGACAACCCCCGCGAGGCTTTCTGGCACCAGCAATATGCCGAGAACCTCACGAAAGAGGAGAAGAAGTCAGCGCTTCGCGCGGTCGAGGGCGAGGCGCGGCGGCTGGGTCTTTGGGCTGAGGAGACCTGGGGCCCGATCCTCGAGGACCGCGGATCGCAGATCACTTTCTCTGCGCTCGGCCAGCAGGCCCCGGTGGACGTCAAGAAGGCATGGGATCCGACGGGCGCGAAGAAGAACAGCTTGCGCGAGGCGGTGCAGGTACTGCTGCCGCAGCTCGAAGTGCGCTCGGGTGGCTCCACCAGTATCGACATCACCCGGATGGGCATTGATAAGGCATACGGGATCAACCGTCTGGCCCAACTCACCGGGATCTCGATCGACGAGATGCTCTTCGTCGGTGACCGCCTCGACCCGGATGGCAACGATTATCCGGTGAAGGCGCTCGGCATCCCGACTCACGCCGTCACCGGCTGGGAGGACACGGCGGCCTTCGTCGAAGCCTTCCTGGCCGAGCGCGCCGGCGAGGGTACGGGGCAGCTTCCCCGAGAACGGGAGGTGGTGGAGCGCCCAGTAATCTAAACGTGTGAGTCTCATCGTCCAGAAGTACGGCGGCTCCTCCGTCTCCGATGCGGAGAGCATCAAGCGGGTCGCCAAGCGCATCGTCGAAACCCGCGAAGCGGGCAACGAAGTCGTCGTCGCTGTCAGCGCGATGGGCGATACCACCGACGAACTGCTCGACCTGGCACACGAGGTCACCCCGATCCCGGATCCGCGTGAACTCGACATGCTGCTCACCACCGGCGAGCGCATTTCGATGGCTCTCCTCGCGATGGCGATCAAGAGCATGGGCGTCGAGGCGCGATCGTACACGGGCAGTCAGGCTGGCATGATCACGGATGCCCAACACGGCTCCGCGCGGATCGTCGATGTCACGCCGGTGCGGCTCCGTGAGGCGCTCAACGAGGGTGCGATCGTCATTGTCGCCGGATTCCAGGGCTTCAACCGCGACTCCAAGGACATCACCACGCTCGGCCGTGGCGGTTCGGACACCACGGCCGTGGCGCTCGCTGCGGCACTCGGCGCGGACGTCTGCGAGATCTACACCGATGTCGACGGCGTGTTCACCGCGGATCCCCGGATTGTGCCCCGCGCCCACAAGATCGACACCATTACCAGCGAGGAAATGCTGGAACTCGCGGCGGCGGGGGCGAAGGTGCTCTACATCCGCGCCGTGGAATATGCCCGCCGTCATGGCGTCGTGCTGCACGTGCGATCGTCTTTCAACAACAACGAGGGGACCTGGGTCACGGCCGACCGGATCCCGAACATTCAGGAAGGCATCGCCATGGAAGAGCCCATCATCACCGGCGTCGCGGGCGACCTCAACGAGGCGAAGATCACCGTGGTCGGCGTCCCCGACGTTCCCGGCAAGGCCGCGGACATCTTCGCCATGGTGGCGAAGACCGGCGCCAACATCGACATGATCGTGCAGAACGTGTCGGCCGCCGTCACCGGCCGGACCGACATTTCTTTCACCCTTCCGAAGGGCGAGGGCGAGAACGTGCTCACCGCCCTGCGCACCTCGCAGACCGAGGTCGGTTTTCTGTCCCTGCAGTACGACGACCAGATCGGCAAGCTCGCGGTGGTCGGCGCGGGCATGCGAACGAGCGCGGGCGTCTCCGCGCAGTTGTTCCGGGCCCTCTCGGATGCCGGCATCAACATCGAGATGATCTCAACGAGTGAGATCCGGATTTCGGTCGTGACCCGTGCCGACACCCTGCACGAGGCGATGCGCGTCGTACACGCGGCTTTCGGACTCGACGCGGACGATCTGGCCGCCGTGCACGGCGGCACCGGCCGGTAGCTGCCGCCTCGGCCCCTGGCCTGGCTCTGCCCCTGCCCCCCTGGCCCCAGCCTGCCCCGCCGGTGATCGGCAACCGGGCGACCGGGCACCGGGCGGCTTAGGACCCCGGCCCGATGTCGGGCGCGGGCAGGCCGAACTCGCGGGTGAGCGCGGCCTGGGCAGCGCGCCATCCGGCCAGACCGTTGACGCCGGGGCCGGGGGAGGCCGATGACGACGCGAGGTAGACGCTGCCGCCGAGCAGCCAGGGGTTCACGGCGCGCGGGCGGAGCAGGGCCTGTCGCAGATCCATCAGCCCACCCGAGATGTCGCCGCCGACCAGACTCGGGTTCTCGAGTTCGAGCTGCGGGGCCGTGCGCGAGTGGCTCGCCACAATCGTGTCGCGAAAACCGGGGGCAGCTTCCTCGATCGTGGTGAGGATGACCTCCGAGGCGTCGACCGGGGAGTCGGCCGGCACGTGCGTATATGCCCAGACCGTGTGCATGCCCGCGGGCGCGCGACTCGGGTCGAACAGGCTCGGCTGCGACAGCAGAACGAACGGATGCGGCGGCAGCACACCGGGCACCCGGCCCGAACCGGTGGTCAGTGATTCCGCCCGCGCGATCGAGGTGCGGCTGCCGCCGAGGTGCACGGTGCCGGCCGATGCGAGCCGTGGGTCGCGCCACGGAATCGGCGCGGAGACGGCCAGGTCGAGGCGGAAGGCCCCGGCGCCGAAGCGGATGCGCTCCAGCCGGTGACGAGCGGCGGGGGAGAGCTGTGCCGAGGCGATCCGGGCGGCGACAGGGGCGGCAACATCCAGCATCAGCGCACGTGCCGCGGGTAGCTCGCGCACGTCGCGCACCTCGCTGTCGAGATGGATACGCCCGCCGTGCGCCAGCAGATCGGCCGCCAGCGCGTCGCTGATCGCCTGGCTGCCGCCGATCGGGATCGGCCAGCCGCCCGCGTGTGCGAGGGCTCCGAGCACCAGGCCAGCGCCCGCGCGAACCGGATGCGGCATCCGCCCGCTCGCGTGGGCCGCAAGTCCCGCGAGCATCGCCCGTGCCGTCTGGTCGCGGAATCGCACGTTCCACGCGGGCGAGCCCTGCTCCAGCGCGCGCAGCCCGAATCGGGCAAGGGTCACCGGATGGCGCGGGACCCGGACCAGGGTGTCACCGACGATTTCCAGCAGGGCGTCCGCGCGCTCGGCAAGGTGCCCGAAGAGCGCGGTCCAGGCGCGGCCATCGCGACCGAGCCCCTCGGCTGTGGCGCTCAGCGAATGGTGGGCGAGACCGATCTCGCCCGGGAGACTGCCCAGGACGTGCGCGTACGACACCTCCGGTGTGACGAATGACACCCGTTCGGTCAGCCCGAACTCGCGGAAGAACGGGGAGACGATCGCCATCGGATGCACCGCTGAGCCGAGGTCGTGGAGGTACCCGGGCAGCGTGGTCGCCGCCGTGCGCGCCCCACCGCCGACCGTGGACGCGCGCTCGAAGACCTCCACCGCGAGCCCGGCACGCGCCAGCGTGACCGCGGCGGCGAGGCCGTTCGGGCCCGCTCCGACGATCACAGCATCCGGATTGCCCATGCCGGTCAGGCTAGCCGCTCGCCGGTAGGGTTTCTGTCTATGAGTAGCAGTTCGGGCATTCGCCTCGGCGTCGTCGGCGCCACCGGTCAGGTCGGCGCCGTCGTGCGCCGCCTCCTCGAGGAGCGCAACGTCTCGATCAGCGAGATCCGTTTCTTCGCCAGTGCGCGGAGCGCTGGCAGCGCGATTCCTTTCCGCGGTGAAGACGTCGTTGTCGAGGACGCCTCCCTCGCAGACCCGAGTGGTCTCGATATCGCGATCTTCTCGGCTGGGGCGACGATGTCCAAGGTGCAGGCTCCGCGCTTCGCGGCGGCCGGCGTGCTCGTGATCGACAACTCCAGCGCTTGGCGCATGGACCCCGAGGTGCCGCTGGTCGTGAGCGAGGTCAACCCGCACGCCATGGACGATGCCGTGAAGGGCATCATCGCCAACCCGAACTGCACGACCATGGCCGCGATGCCTGTGTTGAAGGTCCTGGATGCCGAGGCAGGCCTCCAACGACTCATCGTCAGTACCTACCAGGCAGTGTCGGGCGCGGGGCTGACCGGAGGCGAGGAGCTGCTCGAGCAGGCTGTTTCCGCGGTCTCGCAGAACGCGATTGGTCTCGTGCAGGACGGCCGTGCGGTCACCATGCCGGAGCCGCGCAAGTTCGTGAAGCCGATCGCTTTCAATGTGCTGCCTTTCGCCGGCAACCTCGTCGAGGACGGGCTCGGGGAGACCGACGAGGAGAAGAAGCTCCGCAACGAGAGCCGCAAGATCCTCGAACTGCCGGAACTGCTGGTGAGTGGGATTTGCGTGCGTGTTCCGGTCTTCACCGGCCACTCGCTCGCGATCAACGCTGAGTTCGCATCGGCCCTGACCCCGGAGCGAGCGCGCGAACTGCTCGCGGACGCCCCGGGCGTGCAGCTCATGGACGTCCCGACACCGCTCGACGCGGCCGGCATCGACCCGAGCCTGGTCGGGCGCATCCGTCAAGATGAGGGCGTCCCCGGCAACCGCGGACTTGCGCTCTTCATCTCGAACGACAACCTGCGGAAGGGCGCCGCACTCAACGCCGTGCAGATCGCCGAGCTCGCCGCGGCGAAGATCGCGGCGAAGATCGCGGCGGCGCTTCCCATCGGCTGATCGGCTCCGCGCCGTGTGCGCCGTGTGTGCCGTGTGCGCCGTGTGTGCCGTGCGCGGATCAGGATTTCGACCGGACCGGAGCCGGACCGGAGCCGGACCGGACCGGAGCCGTGCCTGCGCAAACGCGAGGCACCACTCCGGACGCTCGCGGACATCCGTCGCCATGAAGCGGAGCGTCGTGTACCCGCGCTATCGGCCGAGGCGACCAACTCGTCCGGCCCAGCGTCTCTGCCGCACGCGACGGTCAAGCGGCCGGGTTGAATACCGCCAGCAGGCGCGAGGTCGAGCAGCAGATCGAGCATGCCCCAATCTGACCGTGCTGCCGATGCTCGATCCCGTCAACGCAAGCGTCCTGCAGAAGGATCGGCGCCACCGACAGCTGTGGACGGGGCGCTTACCGGTCGCGGATCAGGAAACGCGGATCGCCACACCGTGTCCGGATGCTGACCAGGGTGCAGGCGCGGACCCGCGGCTCCTGATCTGCGAACAGTCGGCGGTGGGTGGCCAGCGATGGCGATCCGGCCAGCGATGGCGATCCGCGGCGCGCGCGGCTCCGAACCAGGGGCATGAGGTTCCGTGCCATCGTGGTGGTGGCGATCCCGATCGTGCTGATCGCCAGCATCCTGAACGCCTGCACGGAAAAGTCCGCGACCGTCCAGAAGGAGCCGACCGTGACCCCGCATTCCGCGCCGGGAGCCCCCGTCGTCGCCTTCTACGGTGACTCATACACGCTCGGCACGGGCGCCTCTGAGGAGTCCAAGCGCTGGTCGACGATCATCTGCGCGCAGCGCGGCTGGAAAGAGTTCAACCCGAGCGTCAACGGTCTCGGTTTCGTCGACAACCGGGCCAGCTTCGGCGTTGACGAGCCGTCGCTCATCGTGGCGCAGCATCCGGACATCGTCTTCGTCACCATGGGTCTCAACGACAACTTCAGCTACGCAGTCGCGAAGAAACAGATTCATTCGGCGATCATCGGCGACCTCAGCGGCCTGAAGAAACAGCTGCCCGACGCTCGGTTCATCGTGGTCGAGCCGTTCTGGTACGCGGATGTGCGCCCGACGTCCCTCGGCGTGATTATCGACTGGGTACACGAGGAGGCAACCGCGATCAACGCCGACTACATACCGGATGCCTCGCGCTGGATCGAGCACCACCCCGAGTGGATGGCCGCCGACGGCCTGCATCCGAACGATGCCGGCTACGCCCAGCTGGCCGTCGAGATGGATGCCGCCCTCGCCCGGCTCGGCCTCTAGGCCGCGCCTACAATGGGAGCCGTGAGCAAACCCTTCGATATCGTCCTCATCGGGGGTGGGATCATGAGCGCGACCCTCGGGTCTCTTCTTCGCCAACTGGAGCCGAGCTGGTCGATCTCGATCCTCGAGCGCCTCAGCGACGTCGCGCTCGAGAGCTCCAACCCGTGGAACAACGCGGGCACCGGGCATTCGGCACTCTGCGAACTCAACTACACACCCGAGCAGGCCGACGGCACCATCGACGTTTCGCAGGCCGTCAAAGTCAACGAGCAGTTCCAGGTGTCGCGCCAGTTCTGGTCGTTCCTGGTCGAGCAGGGCCTGCTGCCCGAGCCAGAGCGCTTCATCAACCCGGTCCCACACATGAGCTTTGTCTGGGGCGCTGGCAACGTCGCCTATCTGAAAAAGCGCCACGAGGCGCTCAAAGACCACCCGCTCTTCCAGGGGATGGAGTTCAGTGACGACGCCAAGGTGATCCGCTCGTGGGCCCCGATGCTCATCCCGGGCCGCCGCAAAGACGAGCCGATCGCTGCCACGCGAATCACCGCCGGCACCGACGTCGACTTCGGTTCGCTCACTCACCTGTTGATCGACGGGCTCGTGAAGTCCGGCGCCAATCTGAAGCTCGAGCACCGCGTCACAGGCCTCGCGAAGAAGAGCGACGGACTCTGGCATATCGGTGTCCGGCACGAAGTCGGCGGCACGCCGGTCGAGCTCACGGCGCGCTTTGTATTCGTCGGCGCTGGTGGCGCTGCTCTCACGCTGCTGCAAAAGTCGGGGATCCCCGAGATCCGCGGCTATGGTGGGTTCCCGATCAGCGGACTGTGGCTGCGCACCGATGACCCGAAGATTGTGGCGCAGCACCAGGCGAAGGTATACGGCAAAGCAGCCGTGGGATCCCCGCCGATGTCGGTCCCGCACCTCGACACCCGTATCGTCAACGGCGAAGCGAGCCTGTTGTTCGGCCCGTATGCCGGATTTACGCCCAAGTTCTTGAAGACCGGCTCCTGGTTCGACCTGTTCGCGTCGATCCGGCCTCACAACATCGGAACGATGATCGGTGCGGGCCTCACAAACCTTTCGCTCGTCGGGTATCTGGTGGGTGAGTTGCTCGCCGGAAAGAAGAAGAAGCACGAGGCGCTGCAGCAGTTCGTCCCGCGGGCGAAACCCGGAGACTGGTACCTGGCCACGGCCGGGCAGCGCGTGCAGATCATGAAGCGGGATGCCAACGGAAAGGCCGTCATCCAGTTCGGCACCGAGGTGGTGTCATCGGCGGACGGCTCCATCGCCGGACTGCTCGGAGCCTCGCCGGGCGCCTCGACGGCCGTCCCCATCATGCTCGACGTGCTCGCCACCTGCTTCCCGAGCCGGATCGAGGGCTGGACGCCCGAGCTGCGGACCATGATCCCGAGCTACGGCACGCAACTTTCGAGCAACAAGGCCACCGCGAAGAAGACTCTCGCGGCCACGGCCAGAGAGCTCGACATCGTCGGCTAGCGGCACGTGTCCGGCTTGACAGACATTCGAACGTGTGTTCTAGTGAACGCATGCGGTGGAGCGGGCAGGAAGTCGAGGTTGAGCAGGCAGACGCGCTGCCGGGGCTCGTCAAACTGAGCTCGCTCCTGCGTTCGGTTCAGACCCCCGAGTTCGTCGGCATCACCTTCCACGAGATCCTTGCTAAGAGCGCGCTGAATCACGTTCCCGGGGCCGCGAACGCACTCCCGTTCGGCTGGACGATCAACCCGTATCGGGGCTGCAGTCACGCCTGCAATTATTGTTTCGCGCGCAACACCCACACCTACCTCGACCTCGACTCCGGCAGAGACTTCGACTCCCAAATCATCGTCAAGGTGAACGTTGCCGAGGTGCTCGAGCGTGAGCTGGCGAAGCCGAGCTGGGGGCGCCATCCGGTTGCGTTGGGCACCAACACCGACCCGTACCAGCGGGCGGAAGGCCGCTACCAGCTGATGCCCGGGATCATCGCGGCGCTGGCAGCATCACGCACGCCCTTCAGCATCCTGACCAAGGGGAGTCTGCTCCGGCGCGATCTGCCTCTGCTGCAGGACGCGGCGGAGCACGTCCCAGTCGACGTCTCGATGTCGATCGCGATCTACGATGACGAGTTGCAGCATTCGGTCGAGCCTGGCACCCCCAGCACCGCGGCGCGGCTGGCCACGGTGAAGGCGGTCCGCGACGCCGGGTTATCGTGCGCGGTGTTCCTGATGCCGATACTGCCGTTCCTCACCGATTCGATCGCGCACCTGGATCGGGCGTTTGACATGATTGCGGATGCCGGGGCCACCACGGTCGCGTATTCCGCCCTGCATCTGCGCCCAGGCGCGCGCGAGTGGTACCTGGCGTGGATCGCTCGCGAGCATCCGGATCTGGTCGAGCGCTACGCGGAGATGTACTTCGGCGGCTCTTACGCGCCGAAGGACTACCGCAACTGGCTCGCGGCGCGGGTGCAACCGTTGCTTCGTAAGCACGGGCTCGACCGCCCACCGCGACTTGATCCGGCAACCGGAGTGGTGCGGGCGCATCGACCCGGGGGGAGCCGGGCTGCGACGCACGACGAGGGTGGGCGAGCTGTCCTCACCGCCGAGCTCAGCCCCGCCGAGGCCATGCGAATCCAGCCCACACTGTTCTGAACCGCGCGCCATCTCCTGCCGGATGTACCCCATTCGCCTAAGGTGTGAGTATGAGTCTGACGGACCATGCCGCGATCGCGACGCCCATCCAGCGAGTTCGCCTGGCCATCCTGGACGACCACGAGGTGCTTCTCGACAGCCTGAGCAGCTGGATCGGCCAGCACGCACACGACTTCGATCTGGTGCTCTCCGCGGCCAGTTGGCTTCAGCTCGTGCACAGCCCCGCGTTTCCGACCGAACTCGTCTTCATCGACTTCCAACTGAAGGAGGCGGTGTCGATCGAGGCGCGAGTGCGCACCTGCCGTGCCGCAGGAGCGAAGGTGATCGTGCTCTCCAGCGTCGACTCCGACGAAGCCCGTGAACGGGCGATGGCGGCGGGTGCCGCGGTCTTTCTCGCGAAGTCGCTCCCGATGTCGCAGGTCATGGATGCCGCCCGCCGGGTGATGGGCATGCAGAGCGACGGCGCGCATCCGCACCCCTGGCGCCCGCTGCCGGCCGGGGCCGCCCCGCAGCTTCGCCCGAAGCTCAGCTCCGGCGAGCAGGAGGCTTTCAAGCTCTACGTCACGGGCATCAGCACGATCGAGGTCGCGGCGCGCATGAACGTGCAATACGAGACCGCGAAGACTTATCTGCGCCGCGTGCGCGAGAAGTACGCGAAGATCGGCCGTCCGGCAAGCAAAAAGGCGGAACTGATGCGCCGCGCCGCCGAAGACGGCTTCCTGGAGTAGGCGCGTGGCGAAGCTGTACTTCCGATACGGGGCGATGAACAGCGGCAAGAGCACGGCTCTGCTCCAGACCGCGTACAACTACGAGGAGCGCAACCAGCGCGTGCTGCTCGCGAAGCCGGCGATCGACTCGCGCGGCGACAACGAGATCGTGTCGCGGTTGGGGCCATCTCGGGCCGTCGACTTCACCATCGCACCCGACGAAGACATCCTGGCGCTGTTCATGCGTGAGCGAGCCCGGTTGATACGGGCGACTCAGCAGGATGTCTCGTGCCTCCTGGTCGACGAGGCGCAGTTCCTGAGCGAAGGCCAGGTCGACGACCTGCTGCGGATCGCGATCGAGGAGGATGTTCCGGTGCTCGCGTACGGTATCCGGACGGACTTTCAGACGGTCGCGTTCCCCGGAAGTCGGCGCCTGCTCGAGATCGCCCATTCGCTCGAGGAGCTCAAAACCATCTGCCGCTGCGGCCGGAAGGCGATGTTCAACGCCCGCAAGGTGGACGGCGTGTTTGTCTTCGACGGCGATCAGGTTGCCATCGACACGTCGACGAAGCTCAGTGCGAGCGGTTCACGGGAGGTCAGCTACGAGGCGCTCTGCGGCGCCTGCTACCTGGAGGAAAGCGGCGGCGTTCTCAATCGTGGCCGGCGCGCGCGACTCGATTTCAGCTACGGCTCGGCACCCGACGCGGACTTCAGCTGAGATTTCCTTCATTACGCCGTGCGGTGTCTTCAGCGAATGCAGGTTCGGATCTTGCGACCATGGCGCACTGCGCCGCGCAACCGGGACCGGGTCGTGCCGGTCTCCTCGCTGGATGCCGTGGTGAACAAAGCTTTGACCCAAGATCTGGTCGTCGGCCTGACCGGTGCTGACTGCGCTTCCCGCGGCGATCACCCGGCCAGAACGCGGCGGAGCAGGCTTGCACCGAGGGCAGCAGCAAGTAGAGGGTGACGTTGAGGCGCGCGTCACGGTCTCCGAGGACGGATCTCCCCGGAGCCCCGCGGGATGAGTACGCTCTCGACGACCAGCGCCTGAGGTTCGCTGCGATCCCCTTGGAGGCGGGCGAAGGCCCGTTCTGCCGCCAGTTGACCGATTCGATACGGGTCCTGGGCCAGCACGGTGATCCCCGGCTCGAGTATGTCCGCGAGGGAGATGTCGTCGAAGCCGATGAGCGCGATCTCGTGTTGCAGCGCCCGTTCGCGGAGCGCGCGGATCGCGCCGATGGTGACCAGGTTCTGGGCCGTGAACAGCGCGGTGGGCGGATCTGCCGAGTCCAGCAGTGCGCCTACAGCGGCCGCTGCGATCCGCTCGTCGTGGAGATCCTGAATGGTGGGAGTTGTTGCTGGGTCGATACCTCGCTCGGCGAGAGTTGAGTGAAACCCTCTGCGCCGCTCTTGCGCTGTCCACAGCCGGGCGTCGTCGCCGAGGTAGGCGATCCGCGTGTGACCGTGATCCAGCAAGTGGGCGGCAGCTGTGCCCGCGGCGATGAAGTTGTTTGTCACCACGGAGTCGGCGGCGATACCGGTCGGCGTCCGGTCCACGAAAACCAGAACCGTCCCACGCTCCTGTTCTTTGACGAGGTGGCTCTGATTGCGTCGGACGGTCGTCAGGATCAAGGCGTCGACGCGGCGGCGGAGCATCTCAGAGATGATTCGCGTCTCCTGGTTCTGGTCCTCGTCGAGGCTGGAGGCAATGACCGCCGTGCCGTGCGCAGTCGCGACGTCCTCGACACCGCGGTTTACCGAAGCGGAAAACGGGTTCGCAACGCTCCCGACGATCAGGCCGATGGTGCGGGCGCGGCGATCGATCCGCTTGAGGTCGCCCGCGTAGACGTTCAGCCGGTAGTCGAGACGCTCCGCAGCATCGCGCACGCGCCGAATCGTCGCGGCAGAGACGTTTGGCTCGTCGTTGAAAACTCTCGAGACGGTCTTGAGCCCCACCCCGGCGAGCGCGGCGACATCGCGCATGGTGGCGTGCGGCCGGGGCCCCTGCTCATCTTGCTGTTCAGACATCGGTGTCACCTTTTGGTATCCGTTCTCGTAGCGGACTTGACTATATCCGCGAGACTCGGCTATACCTAACAAATGACACCGGTGTCAATCCGGTGTGACCCCGCCACACCCAAGAGGGAGATTCGATGTTGAATCGCAGCACATCACGAACTCGGCTCCGCGGCATTCTCGCCGTGGGCGCCATCGCCTCACTGTCCGCTTTCGGCCTCGCTGGTTGCTCCGGCACCTCCGCCGGGGGCGCCTCGGACAGCACGATCGGCGTCGCGCTGATCGTCAAGACCACCACTAACCCCTACTTCGTCGCGATGGAAGACGCCGCCAAAGCGGACGCCGCCAAGGCGGGAGTCAAGCTCACCCTCGCCGCTGGCAAGAAGGACGGCGACGCGGCCACCCAGATCCAGGCCATCGAGGACTCGATCTCGCGCGGTGATAAGGGGATCCTGATCACCCCCACCGACGCCACCGTCAACAGCGCGATCGCGAAAGCCCGCAAGGCGGGCCTCTACGTGATCGCACTCGACACCGCCCCCGCACCCGCGAACACAGTTGACATCACCTTCGCCACCGACAACTTCGCCGCGGGTGAAGCGATCGGCAAGTGGGCCGCCGCGCAGATGGACGGCAAGGCCGCCGTAATCGGTCTCGTCGACCTCTTCAGCAATCAGGTGGCATCCGTCGACTACGAGCGCGACCAGGGTTTCCTCACCGGAATGGGTATCCCGACCAAGGACAAGACCAAGAATGGCGACGAGGACCCGACCGGCAAGTACACCGGCGGCAAGGGCGGCGACTACACGATCGCCGGCAACCAAGCCTCGAACGGTGACCAGGCTGACGGCCGCACCGCCATGGAGACGCTGCTCTCGAAGAACCCGAAGATCAACCTGGTCTACGCGATTAACGAGCCGGCAGCGTATGGTGCCTACCAGGCGTTGAAGGCTGCTGGCAGTGAGAAGTCGACTCTCCTGGTCGCCATCGATGGCGGCTGCACCGGAGTCAATGAGGTCTCGCAGGGCATCATTGGTGCCACCAGCCAGCAGTACCCATCCAAGATGGCTTCGCTCGGCATCGACGCCATCGTCAAGCTCGTCAAGACCGGTGCCAAGCCCAGCGTGTCCGATGGACTGGATTTCTTCAACACTGGATCCCAGCTCATCACCGATAAGGCGGTCACCGGGCTGACCAGCATCTCGAGCGCTGACGGCGCGAAGATCTGCTGGGGCAAGTAGTCACCATCCGCACCACGGTGGGGCGCCCGATAACTCGGGCGCCCC
>JAYWDH010000106.1:0-14248 GCA_043779945.1 Microbacteriaceae bacterium | reverse complement strand
CCGCCGCCAGGATTCGAACCCGGTCCTTACGGCACCAAAGGCCGAAGTGCTGCCGTTACACCACAGCGGATCGCGCACGGATGCTGTGGCAACCGGCGTGCGTCAAGTCTGTCAGACCCGGCTCACCCATCCACGCGTCATGGACAGTGGTCGGCGCGCGGTTCCTTCGTGAACGTCAGCGTCAGCCGATCGGCTCTCGTCGAGATCGTTGACGACTTTTTCGCGTCGTGCCATTTCAGCTTCGCCGACCCCTGCAGCGTCGTGGGCAATCCCGAAGAGTCGTAGCTGATCGAGTAGGTGCCAGTCCCCGAGACGATGCCGGTACCGGGGTCGGAGGTCGGCCACACCGTACCGTAGGAGATCTCGCCATTCGCAAACACCATGCCGAAGATGGGGACCGTGGTTTCCGGGTTGGCGAGCGCCGCGGCATCCTCGATGGATATCGGCAGGTTGAGATCACAGGTGTCTACCGACCCGATGGCGTACTTGCCTCCACCCTCGATGTGCCACGCGTTCTGGTAGGCCAGCGCGGAGTTGAATTTTCCCGTGGATGCCGGAGCCGCCGTGACTGTCGGTACTGTCGGAATCGCGCTCGGTGTCGCCGTGCAGGCTGTGAGCACCCCCGCGAGCGCGGCTGCTGCGACCGCCGCAGACACCACGCGCCTCATCCGAATCGCCCGTTCACGTAGTCGTAGGTGCGTGCGTCGCTGGGGCTTTCGAACATCATCATCGTGTCGCCCTGCTCGACTATCCCGCCGGGCGTTCCTTGCGCCGCGAGGAAGAATGCACAGTTGTCGGAGACGCGTTGAGCCTGTTGCATGTTGTGAGTCACGATCACGATCGTGACCTCCTTGGCGAGCTCGAGCATGGTCTCCTCAATGACGCGAGTGGACGTGGGGTCCAGCGCCGAGCACGGCTCGTCCATGAGAAGCACCCTCGGCTGGATCGCGAGTGACCGCGCGATGCAGAGCCGCTGCTGCTGGCCGCCGGAGAGACCGCCGCCGGGTTGCCGCAGCCGGTCACGCACCTCTTTCCAGAGACCAGCCTTCGAGAGGCTGACTTCGACCAGTTCGTCTTTCTGCGAACGGGAGACTCGCTTGCCCGTCAACTGCAGTCCGGCCACGACGTTGTCGTAAATCGACATCGCCGGAAAGGGGTTGGGCTTCTGAAAGACCATGCCGATCTCGCGCCGCGCGTCGGTGAGGCGGCGAACGGAGCTGTAAATATCCACCCCGTCAAGCATCACCTCGCCGGCCAAGGTGGCGTTCGGGATCATCTCGTGCATCCGATTCAGGATGCGTAAGAACGTCGACTTTCCGCACCCCGAAGGACCGATCAGGGCGGTGATGCGTCCGGCCTCCATGGTCAGAGAGACTCGGTCGAGCACTTTCCGCTCGCCGAACCAGGCCGAGATGGCGTTCGCTTGGAGGACGGCGAGGGGCACCGCCGGCTGAGAGAACGGGAAGGCGTTGGTGGGCGCCGAAGGAAGGGACTCCGCCGAGGCGGACTCCTCGGGGTCAGGCACATACGCGGAGTACGCCGCCGCCATGACCGGAGGATTGCGCATCGGCGGTACGGACGCCTTGGGCGCGTCGGACACCCCCGCAACGGGGAGGGCGAGACGCGCAGCAGGGTGCAGCATTGGGGCGATAGGCAGCTCGCCCGATCGTTCCAGAGCTGCCACCAGTGGAACAGTCGGAGCGGATTCAAGTTCAGTCACGGTGATCCTTCGGGGGTCAGATCAGGTTGGGCAACAGCGCCATAGCGCAGTCAGCGGTCGTCGCGCCGAGCACGAGCAGAACAGGGGCAGCCACGATCCAAGTCTGCCAACGTCCCCATTTCTGCACGAGCCATCGGGTCACGGCCGCGGCAACAACCAACCACTGGAAGATGAACAACAGGGATAGCCAACCGGAGGGATCGGTCGCCATCACTTGTTCGTTGGGATCGAGCGCACGCTCTCCGAACACGACCGCCGGGGTCTCGGCGGGTTTGCCCCTCAGCGAGGCATCCACGTAAAGCACGCCGGACGACGCGAGCGGAGGCCCGTCGGCGGTGACCAGCTCCAGACGGCCCGTATTGGTGGCCAAGGCCTGGGGCAAGGGATCCCCGGCTCGACGCAGTCCGAAGACCGTAAAGGTAGAGGTCTCCTGTCCGGTGGTGACCGTGATCTCGTCGCCGGGCACCAGCGCGGCGAGCGATCCAAACGGGCCGCCATACGCAGACTGACGACCAAACAGGATGCTGGTGCCCTCCTGCCCGGGCAGAACGGTGTCGCGGCGGTGACCGACGCCGAGTCGAGTCACGTCGGATGATGTCCCCTGCCGCACCACCTCGGTGAGGCCAATCTTGGAGATCGTGATCAGGGCGATCGGTGTGCCGGGCGCGACCAGGTGATTGTTGAGGTCGAGTTGCCCGAGCGGGGCTTCCGCCTTTGCCAGCGAGGTGCGAAGCTCACCGTAGCCAGTCGCCTGGTTGCGGGCGTGTTGCAGAATGCCGAACAGCGCGACGTGCGCTACGAACCCGAGCAGCAGTACCGAGACGATGAGCCACGCGACGCCGACCCACCAGCGCACGTCGCGGGGTGTGGGTCGCGGAGGCCGGGGAGGACGCCTTCGCGGTGCACGAAGCCAGAACGGCAGCTTGGGCGGCGTGGTCGGCGGAGATGGTTGAGGCGCAATCGGTATGCCCATTGCTTCAGTGGCAGTGGGCGCCCCCTGAGCGAAGGTGGTCATGTCACACTCCCTGCGGCGATGCTCACGGCGAAGAGCTTCGGCAACCATCCGAAGAGGAACGCGAGGATGAGGCCGAGGGAGGCCAGGCCAATACCGCCGCCTGCTACCGCCCACACGATCCACGGAAAGATGCTCGAGCCCGATCCACGGGGCGAGTCAATCTCGATCGTGGCAACCGAAACCTTGCAGTCCTGGAAACCGATCGCCCCGATCGTGTGCGTGCCCAATTCGGTCTTTTTGGGCATTTCGACCTGAGCGTAGAGCTGACCGGTCGTGCGGGCCGCGAAGACGCCGAGTTTCACCGGGTTGGGGTAGATCGCGATGACGACCTTTTCGCCGGGCTGGAACCCCTCACCGATGACGATGACATCTGAGCCCTGCGCTGTGCGATTAGCGGCCAGTCGAAGCCTCCCGGGGCTCGATGCCGAGGTGGCGTTCAGCGGAGGCTTCTTGGTAGTCGGCACGCAGGCCGGTGGAGTGGCGCCGCCACCGGAACTCGAACCGCCGCTGCCGCCGGTACCGCCGCCGCCGGTCGAGCCACCACCCGTCGATCCGCCACCGGTCGAGCCACCGCCAGTCGACGAGGGCGTGGGCGTGGGCGTGGGCGACGAGGTATCACCAACAGCGAATCCGACCTGACCCGAGCCGGTGGCCGAGGGCGACGGATCGCCACTCGGCGTCGCGGCGGCCGACAGCCCACCCCAAGTCGCTCCGATAATGCTTGCGAACAGGATCCCTATCGCGAGGTGGCGGCGCCCCCTCACGACCATGACCCCGTGGCGCCTGCGGTCTCTTTGGGTGCCGAGGTGTGCCCCGATTGGCTCAGCGCCTCACGCCGCGCCTGCTCGGTCGCCGCGTCGATGGCGTCGAACATACGATCGCGGGTCGTGCGAACGTAACGCACCGTGAGGTAGATCAGGGCGATGACAATACTCGCGATCAGGAGCAGAGTCCACGAGATTGCGGCGGTGAAGGCGCTGGACGTAACGGCCGTGAACTTGGGCTCCGCGAGTGGCGGGATCGGATTGCCCGCTTGGTCTCGCAGCTTCGACGAGCCAATCAGGTCGGTGGGCGCGCTCGGCGTCAGCTTGACGTCGGCGAACAGCAGGAACAACGGGAACACCCCGGACACCTTCTGGTGCACATGCGTGCTTTCGCCCGGCAGGAGGTTGGCGACTGAGCGGCCTTTGAGCTTGGCGAGCTGGATTCCGAACGGGCCAGAGAGCGCGACGGATTCTGCGACATCCTCGCGCACATTCCCGCTGTTCCTGACGTCGTAGTCGACCGTAGCGTCGCCGGTGCCGAAGGGGTTCCACGCGGGGGCAAAGTCTGTGACGACTCCGGTCGCGATCACGTGGGAGACCACCTGGCCGGATACGCGCAGGTAGACGCGAGCGGCCACTCGCTGGTCGACTCCGACGGCAGGGCTGCCCTTCTTGCCGGGAGCGACCGTCGTCACCGACGCGATCACCCCTCCAGTGTGGTCGCCGGGAGTGGCGTCGGAGGGTACGAGCACGACGAACGGGACAATAGCGGTCTGACCGGGTGCGATGGTGACCTGCCGGCCCTTGGTCGTGATCCAGGCCCCGACATCCTTGGGCTTCTGCGCGGCGGTGAGGAGACTGAAGGCACCGCTGCCCTTGAGGGTGATGCCGTCAGTGGCGTAGACATCGAAGGTCTGGGATGCCGTGCCCCGGTTCGACACAGAGACGAAGTCGTCGATCTCGGTGCCGGGGTTCACACCGTACGCGAACGAGAGCCGCCCATCGCTTCCACTGGCACCGGACGCCTGCACGCTCCACGTCGGGGTGGCTGGCGGCGCATCGCCTGCGGTGGCAGAGAGCACTGGCACGAGAGCCAGTCCGAAAGCGAGCGTTGCAGCTAGCGCGACTGACGTGCGATTCATGGCATCGACCTGGATTTCTCAGTAGAGGAACTTCACACAATGGGTGGGCAGAAACGGCTGATGAGCTGGGGCCGGACGCGAACGCCCGACCCCAGCCCGTGATAAATCAGATCCGCTACGCCAGGGTCAGCGTGAGCACACCGGTGTAGTTACCCGTTGCACTGTTCGACGGGATCGCCACGTTCAGGCCCGCGCCAACGACGCTGACCGGCGAGCCGTTGGTCACCGGGGCGGTGGCCAGTTGCAGGGAGGTACCCAGACCCGGGTTGTTCGCCAGAACGGTCGCACCAGCAGTGGCGGGGCCAGAGGTGACGTACGGAGTCCAGCCGAGGTACTTGCCAGCCAGGGTGTAGTTGCCGTTAGTGAACGACCCCATCTGACCCGTGAGGTTCCACGCGTAAGAGTCGATCGAGCGGGTGTCCGTCACGGTGATTCCCGAGAAGCCCGAAGCGTTGGCGGCTGTCAGGAGCCCACCATTCAGCGTCGCGTGACCGAGGTCAACCGCCGACGGAACGTTGGACAGCGTCAAACTGCCTCCACCCGAGTTCGCGTCGACCGTGAACGTGATATTCGTCGCTCCGGAGTTGGAGCCGTTGATGGTGCCCGTCGCCGTACCCGAGGTCGAGCCGTTGTAGGCCGTGTCCCCTGAGTAAGTCACCGTGAACTGGTACGTTCCGGGCGCCAAAACGCCCGTCGTGAACGTCGCCACACCGGCCGCGATCGTTGCCGTGCCGAGCGTTGCCGCCGTCGGGACGGTCTGGTTGACCGTCGCCGTGCCCGTAGCTGCCGTTAGGGCAGTGGTACCGGTGGCGTCCTTGATCGTCATACCGACAGTGACGGTCTTGGCGGCCTGGTTGGCCGCCGCGGTGATCGCGGTGGTCGTGTTGACCTTCGCGATTGGAGTCGACCAGGTGTGCATTGACTTGTCGAAGTTCAGCGTGAGGCTGAAGAACTTGTCGTTGACGAAGTCGTAGTTGCCGAGGGTTGTGTTGCAGTAGTAGCGGATCTCGAACGAACCCGTCACCAGAGTCGGCGCAGCGACCTCGAGTGACTTGTTGTTGTCGACTAACGGGTTCTGGCTAGGGATCGTGCTGGACTCATCCATGGCGATCGCCGTATCCGAGGCGGAGAGACCGTTGATGCCGTAGAGGTCGCTATCGCCAGTCGCCGCGCCAATACCAGCGATGCGAACCCCCCCTTGAGCGATCTGGATGCTTTCAGCGCCGCGGTAACCGACGGGGCAGATCTGGTCGACCGTGATGCCCCAGTACATCGGGTTTGTTGTCGAGCTGCCCGAAGTGATCTGCTTAGCCGCAACGGTGCCCTGAGCGGACCCCGATGTGAACAGCTTGATGTTGCCGGGCAGGGTGGTGGCGTTCGCAGCCGTGGCCGTGACCACCAGACCGGCAGCGACGAGCGCACCGGTAGCGAGAACTGCGGCGAACCGCCGCGAGAGTTTGTACATGGGAGAATTTTTCCTTTGAGGTTGGTAGAGGTGAACTGTTTGAACGGGGGAAGACAAACTGCGGAGTTACTGCGTGAAAGCGCCCTGCAGCGTGGTGTCGCCGCAGTTCGCCACTGTCTGGAAACCAAACTTCTGGATGAGCGCGCTCTGGCTGCAAACAGCCGAAGTGCCACCGACGAAAGTCGCCACGATGGGGTCGCTACCCGTGATGCGGCCTGTCGAAACGACGTTGAACACCGACCGGGTTACCGGGAAGCTCGGGTTCATGACCGTGGTGGTCGGTCCGGTCCCGGCGTTCTGGCGAACGGCGGGCTGGCCGTTGATCGCACCGAGAGCAACATTGCCGCGACGCTCCGCGACGTTCACGCCGAAAGCTGAGTACAGCGACGCGTGGTTGCCCTGTGCGATGTACTGAGCGATCGAGAAAGGTACGATGTCACCCGCGTCATCGATGGTTGTGCCGTTGTGTTCCTCGATGGTGGCCGGGTTGGCATCCGTGTTCACGCGCTTGACGCAGGTCGGCAGCGCGGTGTCGCTGAACCCGAGCGTCGAAGCCCAGAACTTGGCCGTGCCGGAGCCAGACTGCGGCACCAGCGGGTTGATCGGAACGGTGTCACCGTTGGTGTTGGTGTAGCTCGTCTTGATGCAGTGGTAGACGTTGTACAGCGACAACTTGGTGGAGGCATCAGCAGAACTGCCCAGAGGAAGGTTGCGCGGGAAGTCGCTGCCGGCATTGACCGCGTAGGACACCGCGTCCTGGGCGAATGGGATGTAGGCGAGATCGGTGCCCGTCGAGCCCTGGAAACCAGAGGCCCGAGCGAAGTCGACCTGACCGAGGATGTTGACTCCAAGCCAGAGGTGCGTGCCACCTTGGATCGAGTCGCTAAGCGCTTGGACGCCGGCCTTGGAACCGTTCGGGCGAACGAAAGCGTTGCCACCCGACCTAGTGGTGATGTTGCCACCAACGAGCTGCGTTGTCGGGTCGACGGCGTCATAGGAGCCGATCGCGGTGACCGGCGAACCCATGCCGTTCATGACGTCCTGGATGGTGTCGGAACCAACGCCCGAGAGCGTCTGGTAGCCCGACGGGTCAGCGAATGCCGGCGTCGCCGAAATCGTCAAAGCCAGGGCACACACGGCCGCAGCCGTTGCCACGCCGAGGCGCAGCTTGTTCTTCTTAAGCATTACTGTCAGCTTCCTTTGGTAATCTGCCCATGCGTTTCCGTCCAAACGGACTCCCCCTCACTTCGGTCTCACACTTAAGTGAGGGGGTTTCTCGTTCCTGGGCAACAGTGAACGAAAACTCTTGGCGGGTCATACAGCACCCCGTTCTCGGAAAAGAACCGGCGCGAAGATCGCACCCACCAGCCCGAGGGCCAATGCAATCGCGAGGGCCCACTGAACGATCGGGGTGACGGAAGCCGTCGGAGTGAGGCCATCCGCGCTGGCACCGATCGCGCTGATCTGAGGGCCCGGTGTCGCCGTCGCGCCAGCGGCAGACGCCGCTCCGTTGTCGGGGCTGCTGTAGTTCGAGCTGTTGGTGTTCCCGCCGACATTCGTTCCGTCATCGGCCGACGATTGCGAACCCGTGTACGAAGCGATTGCGGTAGCGGCCGCGGATGCCTGGGTCTGCAAATCACTCGTAAGCGGCAGGTAGCCATCGGGCAACTGCCCGACCTGGGTTCCCGAGGTCTGACCCGTCCCAGCGACGTACTTGATCAGCTTCGACAGGTTGGTTCGCGAGGCGGCCGTGCTGCCGGTCAGGTTGACTGCCGCGTACACGACCGTGGTGAGCGGATATCCGGAGGCCGAAACCCTCGCCGGGTCAACTTGCTTCACCGCTGCGTTACTGGTGCTGACGAGCCCGGAGGAGATCGCGACCGACATCGAAGTGTTGTTCGGGGTGGTGACGGCTGTTCCGTTGGCGGCGCGGAGCCCGACCGGCGTGAGGTCGTAGCGCGCAGTCGCCGCGGCATCCGTGATCGAGATCACGAAGCGCTGGCCGGGAATCTGCGGGCCATCTGAGACCCAGTCGCCAGGGGTATCACTGCCTGGCTTGATCGCGGACGGATCCCAACCAGTCTTGGCGCCCGGGTTCGCTCGGAAGGTCACGACGGCCGCCTTGACGAAGTCATCGACGTACGGAGCAGCCTGGATGGAGTTGTAGCGGCTGGTCTCAATGCCGAGCTTGTGGGGCACCTCAGCCGCGTCCTGCTTGGGGAAGTAACTGACCGGCGTCGTGGCGAGAGAAAGTGGGCTACCGTCGAGATTGCTGAATCCGACCGCTTTCTTGGTCGGCAGTAGCGCACCCGACGTGAGGTCGAACATCGGCGCCTGTGCCGCAGCGTTGCCAGCCGCAAGGTAGCTCGGGTTGACGGTCATCCCCCAGTTGTCGGCCTGGCCGTTCAGAAAGTCCCGAGCATCCCCGTCCGATTGGATCCACTTCCAGATCTGGGCGATGGCGTCCGAGTCTGACGGGCCGGGGAGCACGATCGACGGATTGCTGGTGAACTCACCCCAGTTGGAGTTGAGAGCCTGAAAGTCCGGATCCTGGGACATGTAGTTGTATTTCCGGTTCTGCGCACCGAGTTGCAGGAAGTCGTCATTGCCGGGATCGGTTCCGTCGTTCGGAACCGAGAAGATGTAAGACTGCGTGATCAGTTTGGCTAGGAGCCGTGGCGACAGAATGAGGGAGCCAATTTGGCCATTTCGACCGTCGGCGAGGAACGACACAGCCGTCGCTCCGATCGCCACCGGCGCGTAGCTCACGCTCGTTTTGGCGAATGCGGCCTCGTCGCCTGGATCGTTCAGCTGGTCCTTGACAATCGGATACGAAATGAACGCGAGATTCGCTTTATTCTCGAGGAGCTGCGCGCGGGCGACCGAATCGGGGTTCGTGGCGAAGGTAAAGGTTGCGCCGACCGTTGTGCACAACGCGGGCTGCCAGCTCGACATCGCGCTGATCAGCAACTGTGAGCCAATCACACGCTGCTCGGCACCGCTCGGGCAGACTCCGGCAACCTGGTTGAACTGCAGCGGCACGACTATGCGGTTTTTCCAGTAGTCGCAACCAGGGTTTAGCGGGCTGCCAGCTTGAATCGCGTCGGCAAGGCCGTATGTGTATTTGGTGCCTTTGTCACCGTAGATCGAGCTGCACGCGGCGTCGTGGCCGCCGTAGATGGTGCCGCGAGGCACCAGAACGAGGTAGCACTTGAGGTCGCTCGCGTTGCGCCCGCAGCCGAGCTGTGTGGCCTGGATGTCGGACTGCATCTCGAAGTCGAAGCTGCCAGTGCCGTCGTCCTTGATGCGAGCCCCCTGCACCTCGTTCGTGGAGTCGGCGTTGAACTCGTCAAGGATCGGGTAGATTTTCGCGCCCGAGGAGTCGAGCGTCTGGCGCCCGGTGAACGACTGTCCGTCGCGCGTCACAAAGGGCACGTCGACGGCTTCGACAGCGCCCGGGTCGACATCGTGAGCGGCGACTCGGTACACGTTGTCGCCGTAGACCGTCGAGCCCAGACCGCTGTTCTTCACGAAGCGGCCACCCCACTGGCAGGTCTGCTTGAAGGTGGGCGTTGCCGGGTCTCCCCAGCACTCCATCGCCTGCATGAAGTTCTTGGCTGTGGTCCAGATCTGGCCCGTGCCGTCAACGGCCTGCTGAGTGCCGCCCTGAAATCCGGACACGTCGACGCGCACGGCCTGGTCGATCAGGTTCTGCGTCTGGGCGACGGTGACCTTGAGATTCTTGAATTCGTTGTATTCGAAGCCGCTCGGTTCACGCGCGGGTTGCAGTGCCACCGCAGAGCCGGAGTCGCCGCTCCAGTTGATGCTCAACGATGAGTCGACCGCAACTGCAGCGCTCGAGCTGAACGCACCGCCCAACGCCATGCCGCCGAGAGATCCGAGCGCGACTAAAGCGCACACCACGCGGACGACGACAGCGCGTCGATCGCGGGGGGAGCGGTCTTCCAGGGGGATCACGGGGGGCACGTTATGAGCCTTCAGTCGGGATAGAGCCAGGAGCGCGCGGCCTACGCACGGACCGCAGATGAATTTTTCGAACTGGAGCGCTGGAACGGCCCGCTCGAGCACCACGCGGACGGATGACGCGCGGACGGCTCTGCGGCCGAATCCGGGACGCCAGGGGTGGTCCGAAGATCGCGATCACTACCGCGACCGCAGCAGCACCGGCAGCGATCAGCCCGGGCGCGGCCAAGTTCGAGGATGCGGGGATGGTCAACGGCTTGCCAGCGACCGTGAGGGGACGAGTGTCTGTCGACACATCCGCGACGCCCGCGGCCGCACTTAGGCTGCCAGCGGCCGTCGCCGAACCGCCGGTCGTCCCCGTCGCACCGGACGAGCCAGAGCCGCCCGACTTCGAGCCCGAGCCAGAACTGACAGTCGAGACATCCGAGGCGCCACCGGTCCCCGTCGCGCACTGCGTCGAGCCCTGCTTGTCGCAAGCCTGGGGTTGGGGCGCTGCCGCGGCCAGCTTGTTCGAGCCGTCAGAAGAAAAAGTGGGGTTGTTGCATTTGCCGATGTTGACGTCTTTGGGATCCCCGCCTGGGATCTTGAGGACTTGATCGAGCCCAGCCTGTACGAGGTTAATCGGGAGAGCTGAGTAGCCCAGAACATCCGCCTGCTGTTGACCCTCGCAAAGGAAGTAGTTCGCGAAAGCGGCGAGGGTCAAGCCCTTGTCGGCAGTGAATCCGTACTCCAGCGCCGTGGGGACGAGCATGTAGGAATACGACGAGAGCGGGTAGGTGCGAGGATCAGCGTTTGTGTAGACGCCCGTGAGAACGGACGTGAGGTAGTCGGTCGAGGCCTGGTCCTGGTTGATCTGAGCCTTCAGCAGAGCAACCGCGACGTTTCCGGCCGTCGGCTCGGTGTAGTAACCAGCCGAGTTCAGGACCTTCGCGACCGGGAAATGCGAGTTCAGCGCGTAGGAATATTCGACATAGGTGATGGAACCGACGTACTGCGGCTGAGCGACGTAGCCCGCGACGCCGTTGGATCCTGACTGCGCCTTGAACCCGGGGAGTGCCGGGTAGTTGGAGGTGATTCCGCAGTTCGTCGGACGCCCCGCCTTTTGGCACAGACCGTTCCAGATGTCCGGGAACTGACTGCGGATCCACGAGGACAGTTGGGCCGAAGTACCGGAGCCGTCGGATCGCACCACGGGAACGATCGGAATGGCCGGAAGGGTGAGCGCCGGGTTGTCCGCGACGATCGAAGGATCGTTCCACTTCGTAATCGCGCCGGTGAAAATCTTCGAAACAGTAGCGCCGGCCAAGCGCAGGTTGGTCACGCGCTTACCGCCAATTACAAGGTTGTACATGAACGAGGTACCACCGGCGACGATCGGCATATACGCAAAATGCCGAGTCGTGACGGGGTCGACGCTGTCGCTGTTTTTCAGCGCGTATGGGATCTCAGAAACAGCGAAATCCGCTCCGCCGTTCTGCAAGTTGAAAGCTTGGCGTCCGGCTGACGAGCCGGCGTCGGAGTAGTTGATCTTCCAGTGATAGTTACTGAGCACGTTGCGTGCCCATTGCTGCAGCGCGTTCGCTGACCACGTCGACCCGATTCCGGAGATGGTCGCGTAGTTTGTCCCAACGTCGGCGGGCTGCACGGCGACCGCCGAGTCTGCGCCGGCCGCGGCGCCCAGGAAGCCGACGATCGCCGTCATCACGAGACCGAGGGAAGCGAGTCGTAGCTGCTTCATGAGGTTTCTCCAGTGTTCGCTGCGTCTGACGGCTTCGGCCCAGTAGCCCGCGAGGCGACGCCCAGTTCGCGGGCGCGGAAACGGTAGTCGTCCACGCGTGACTGCTGAAGCCGGCGACGCAACTGGCGAGCGGTCAGCACGCCAGGGCCTCGACCGCCGATCAGTCGGGCGATGATGAAAAGCACCAGCACGAGCAGCATGAGCACGGCGGCGCTCCCGAATCCGCGATCGATAAAGTTCTGCTCCGGCGATTTCACGAAAGTGTAGGTCGCCAGCGGCAGAGAGATCATCGGGCCGGAAAAGGGATTGAAGTTGAAGAAGCTGGTGATTCCCGCAGTGAGCAACACCGGGGAGGTCTCCCCGACGCCGCGCGCGGTCCCGAGAATGATCGCGGTCGTCAGACCCGAGCGTGCCGTGGGCAGAGTGACGTGCCAGACGGTGCGCCAACGGCTGGAGCCGAGCGCCTGCGAGGCCTCCTTAAGGCCCGACGGGACCAGACGCAACACCACATCGGCGGAACGGATGATGATCGGCAGCATCATCACCGTGATGGCCAGCGAGGCGGCGAATCCCGAGCGAGGAATGCCCAGGATCAGAATGACCGTCGCATAGATGAACAGCCCCGCGACGATGGACGGGAGCGCCGTCATGGCCTCGACGACGGTGCGCACAACGCGTCCATACCTGCCGGGGAACTCGCTCAGGTAAACCGCGGTGGCGAGCCCCAGAGGGATACTGATGGCCAGCGCCATCGTAATCATAATCAGCGTGCCGGCAATCGCGTGGAGGATTCCGCCGCGCGTCAGCGGGTCAAGCGGGCCGGCCTCGCTCATGTCGCTGGTAAAGAAATTGAGGTGCAAGAGCGGCAGGAAGCCGCTCACGAAGGTGAAGGTCACAACCCACGCGAGCGCGAGGATCAGAAGCACAGCCAGTGAATGCACGAAGACGGCGACCAAACGATCCCGCACCACCATCCCCGTCTCGTCGAAGGCCGTGACGATGCCGTAGAAGAGCAGGAAGAAGAGATACGCGAAAGCGAGGAAGGGTAGAAAACCCTGGAACACCAACAGCTGTGTCATCAGCCAGGCTGACAGCGAGATTGCGGCGACTACGGACCCGAGGATGCCGAACGCATCGGATCGGCGAATCACTCCGGTGCTGCGGCGGACTTCGACCGGCTTGCCCTCGGCGGACACGGGGGACTTCGGAGTGGGCGGCAAAGGCCACGGTGGCGTTGATCCTTGGCCCGAGACGTGAGGTACTTCGAACGTGGTCATCAGTCGCTCGACGCTCCCGAACGCGACCTCGCGATGATCAGCGACGCCCCGAAGTTGACGAACAGAGTGAGGATGAAAAGCGCGAGGCCTGCAGCCATCAAAGCGGAGATCTCGAAGGGGGACGCCTCGCTGTAGTGGAGCGCGATGAGCGCGGAGATGGAGTTCGCCCCGCTTTGGAGAATGTGCGGCTGGATGAAGTACACCGGGCTGACGATCAGCGCGACCGCGATGGTCTCCCCCAGCGCGCGGCCCAGGCCGAGCATCGTTCCGCCGATCATGCCGCCACGGCCGAATGGGAGCACGACGCTGCGGATCATCCCCCATTTGGTTGCCCCCAGGGCCAGCGCACCCTCTCGCTCCCCAACCGGCGCCTGGGTGAAGACCTCGCGCATGATCGAGCAGATGATCGGGGAGACCATCATGCCGACTACGAGCCCGATGATGAATGTGGAGGAGGTGAAGTTCGTCTGAGTCGCCAAGGGGTCGGATGCCTCGAACCCGTCGACGTGAAAAATCGGAATCCAGCCAAACCAGGTCGTGATGAACTGGGAAGTGTCGAGGATATTCGGCTGAAGCGCCTTCAACCCCCAGAGCCCGTAAACGACGCTCGGCACGGCGGCCATTAGGTCCACCAAAGTAACGAGGGTCTGCTTAATCTGCCGAGGCGCGTACTCGCTGATGTAAAGCGCCGTGCCGGTGGCCAGTGGCACCGCGACCACGATCGCGGTCAGAGCAATGAACACCGACCCGAGCAATACCGCGGCAATGCCGAAGACGCCTGAGTTCGGGTCCCACGCTTGCGTTGTCAGGAACTTGGGGCCAGCTGCACCGATCGCCTGCCCGCCCTGAATGAGCAGGAAAACCCCGACGAGCGACATGATCGCGAGCACCGCGAAGCTGGCGACGCGAGTGCCGAGCCGGAACGGCAGGTCGCTCAGGTCGCTCTTCGCCTTCAGCGAGCGCGGCTTGTCCTCAGCGGCGGGTGGGGTCGGCGGGATCGGCTCGAGTACCGTGGTCTGCGCATCAGACATCGCTCGCCCGCCGCTCCCCCGCCATCAGTGACGGATGCGTCAGCCGGGCTCCTTCGCGCAGCGATGCGCTCTGCAGTGCTGTGAGGGCGACCTCGATCGAGTGACGGCGGTC
>JAYWDH010000105.1:0-14283 GCA_043779945.1 Microbacteriaceae bacterium | reverse complement strand
ACATCGATCGGCAACAATCCGACCTTCGACGGGGTGCCGATGCACCAGGTTGAAACCCATATCTTCGACCAGCGGCTCGACCTCTACGACAAGCCAATCGTGCTGGAGTTCGTCCAGTATCTGCGGCCGATGAACAAGTTCGCATCGGTGGAGGCGCTCGTCGAGCAGCTGCACCGCGACGACGACCGGATCCGCGAGATCCTTGCTGCCGAGCCGCCCGCTGCGGCGTCGTCAGCGCCGCCCTCCGCGTCGTGACCACTCTCGCGGTGCGGGTGCGGGCCCCGTGGCGCGGCCGCATCCTGGGGTTCGTCGGGATCGCGCTGGTCGCCCTCAGCCTTCGCACAGCGGTCGGCGCGGTCTCGCCGATTCTCGATCACATCTCGCGCGACATCCCGCTTTCGGCCATCGTCATCAGTCTGCTCGGGGCGGTACCTCCGATCGCGTTCGCCGTCAGCGGCCTGCTGGCCCCCACGATCTCGCGACGACTGGGCCTCGACCGCACCCTCCTGCTGGCGATCGGCGTCATGGTGCTCGGCCACCTCGGGCGTGCACTCGCGCCGTCGGCGGGTGTCCTGCTCGGCTCCACAGTGGTCACGCTCGTCGGGGTGGGCGTTGCGAACGTGCTGCTGCCTCCGATCGTGAAGCGGTACTTTCCCGACCGTATCGGGTTGGTAAGCGCGCTCTACATCACGGTCATGTCGTTCGGATCATCGATCCCGGCGCTCATCGCGGTGCCGGTCGCTGACTCGGTGGGGTGGCGCGCCTCCTTGGGCATCTGGTTCGTCGTGGCGCTCACCGCCGCGATTCCGTGGATCGGGATGCTGCGGCACGAGCGTGGCGAACGGGCGCGCGCCGCCGAGGCCGACGATGCCGCCGCCGGTGTGCTGCCAGAGCCGGAGCCCGCTCTCGCCGCCCGCATGGCGCACTCGGTCGTCGCGTGGGCGATGGTCGGCGCGTTCGGCGGAGCAGCCTTCGTGAGTTATGCCACCTTCGCTTGGCTGCCGTCGATCCTCGTTGACACCGCTGGCCTGTCGCGAGGGGAGGGCGGGTCGCTGCTCGCGCTCTGGGCGTTCATGGGATTCCCGTGCGGCATCCTGGCGCCGATCCTTGCGACTCGGCTGAAGAACATCACGCCGCTGTTCGTGGCCGCTGTCTCCTTCATCCTGATCGGTTACGGCGGTCTGCTGCTTGCGCCGGCGGCCGCCCCAGTGCTGTGGACCGTGCTGTCCGGGCTCGGCCCCCTGTTGTTTCCTCTGACGCTCGCCCTGATCAACCTGAGGACGCGTTCGCATGTGGGCGCTGTCACGCTGAGCGGCTTCGTGCAGGGCCTCGCCTACGCGATCGGGGCGCTCGGTCCGATCGTGATCGGGCTGATCCACGGTGCGACAGGCACCTGGTCCCTGCCGTTGCTAGTTCTCGTGATCGTCGGAGTGGCGCTGGCGACACCCGCGGTGTTCCTGCTCGGGCGCCCCCGCTTCGTCGAAGACGAACTGGCGGAACGTGCAGCGCGCGTCGCGGTCGTCAACGAGGGTTAGGCCGTCGGCACTAGCTCGGCGCGGTGGATGAGCGCCGCGGCTCCGACCAGCGGTCCGTCGCCGGACAGCCCGGAGGGCACCACCTTCACGGCCCGAACGTAGTCGAACTCGTGACGCTCGGCGATCGGCTGCCGCACGAAGTCGAAGAGGTCGGGGGTGACGTGCGAGAAGCCGCCGCCGATCGCCACGATCTCGAGATCGACCAGCGAGGTGGCCGAGGCGATCGCTCGTCCGATCGCGAGTCCCGCGCGCCGCACGGCCTGGATCGCGATCAGGTCACCCTCCGCGTACGCCGCCGAGAGATCTTCGCCTGTCTCGCCCGCGAAACCGTGCTCGCGGGCCCAGCGCACCGTGCGCGGACCTGATGCAACGGCCTCCAGGCAGCCACGCCCGCCACAGGGGCACGGGTCATCGAATCCCGCGACCTCGATGTGGCCGATGTGGCCAGCGTTGCCGCTCGGGCCAGCCACGGTCTGTCCGCCGAGGATCAGCCCACCCCCGATACCGGTCGAGACGACCATTCCCATCACGTTGTCGTAGCCATGCGCCGCGCCGATCCAGTGCTCGGCGAGGGTGATGCAGAGACCGTCCATGCGAAGCGTGACGGGGGTATCGGGCACGATCGCGGCGATTTGCGCGCGCAAGTTGTAGCCGCGCCAAACTTTCAAGTTCAGTGGCGAGACCGCGCCACCCCGCACCGCGATGGGACCGGCCGCGCCGATCCCGACCCCGAGCAGCTCGGCATCGGCGGGCAGCGTCTGGAGCACCTGGCGCATGACGGTGTCGACGGATGCCGCAAGCTCCTCCGAACTCCGCGTGGCACCGGTTGGCTGCCGAAAGCGCGTGCCGGGCAGTATCGCGCCATCAGATGACACCAGCCCTGCCTCGACCTTGGTGCCGCCGAGGTCGAGGGCGAGAGCGAGGCCTGCCACGCTCACGAGCCAGCCACCGGAGGGTGCTGGTTGCCGCGCGATGCCGTGATGATGAAGAACCCCACGTTTACCAGCACGGGCGAAATCAGCGGCCAGTACCAGGCGCGACGTTTCAGGATGAGCCGCACCACTATGAAACCAACCGGGAGCCCAAAGCCGAACAGGCATGCAGCGTCGCCAACCAAGACCAGGGTGCTCAGGAAGCCCGGGCTGCATTGCGTTCCCGAGGCAGCCACGTTCGTGCAGCTCGCGGCCAGGCCAAGCGTCGGGCCCAGGAAGACGAAAAACTGCGGGTGGATCGGGAACGCGAATCCGAGAGCGATGAGAGCCAGGATCACGCCGATGACGGTTCCGGTGATGCGGCGCGTACGGGAGCGCTCCGGAGCAGCGGTGGTCATCCGGCCAGCGTACCGAGCGGCCAGCTCGGGCAGCGCCAACCGCAGCGCTAACGTCGGCAAGGGCAGTCCAGCGAATCCCGGCGCAGCAGGGCCGAACCACCCGCTCGAACTACACTTGCCGGATGGAATCGACACGGGTGTCCGTCGCACTCGCGCCGGCCGAACGGGCCGCGCTCCTGCTCGGCGGCGACTGCACCGAACGCAGTCTGCGTTTGCACCTGGAGGGTCTCAGCGGCGTTGACGGGGTTGGCCTCGAGCAGCGCGCGGCGGCCTTCGGCACCCGCTCGATCAAGACGACCTCGAAGGCCTGGGCGCTCGAGAAGATCATCGAGCTGATCGACCTGACGACTCTCGAGGGCGCGGACACGCCGGGCAAGGTGCGCTCTCTCGTCGCCAAGGCGCTGACACCCGATCCCTCCGATATGACCGCTCCGCGGGTTGCGGCGGTCTGCGTCTACGGCGACATGGTCCCGGATGCGGTGGCCGCGCTCGGCGCCGCCCACGGCGATCCTGCCCACGGCAGTCCAGGCAGCGGTCTGGTCTCGGTGGCGGCGGTCGCGACGGCGTTCCCGAGTGGACGCGCGAGCCTCCGCGTGAAGCTCGCCGACACCGCGGATGCCGTGTCGAACGGGGCGGACGAGATCGACATGGTGATCGACCGTGGGGCTTTTCTCTCGGGCCGCTACGGCGAGGTCTTCGACCAGATCGTCGCCGTCAAGGGGGCCTGCCGCCGCCCGGATGGCAGCTCCGCACGCCTCAAGGTGATCCTCGAGACGGGGGAGCTCTCCACCTACGACAACGTGCGCCGTGCATCATGGCTCGCGATCCTGGCCGGCGGCGACTTCATCAAGACTTCGACCGGGAAGGTCGCCCCTGCTGCCACCCTGCCCGTTACTCTGCTGATGCTCGAGGTCGTGCGCGACTGGAACCGACTCACCGGTGAACGGATCGGCGTGAAGCCGGCCGGCGGCATCCGCACCTCGAGGGACGCGATCAAATACCTCGTTGCGGTCGCCGAAACCGTGGGGGAGCAGTGGCTGCAGCCGCACCTGTTCCGCTTCGGCGCGTCGAGTCTGCTCAACGACGTGCTGATGCAGCGTCAGAAGCTCGCCACCGGCCGCTACAGCGGTCCCGACTACGTGACATTGGACTGATTCCCGTGACCTTCCTCGATTACGCCCCCGCGCCCGAGTCGACCAGCATCCTGCATCTGCAGAAAAGCTATGGCCTGTTCATCGACGGCTCCTTTGTGGCTGGCCACGGCACGCCATTTGCGAGTATCTCGCCAGCCACCGAGAAACACATCGCCGAGATCGCCACCGCGACACCCGCCGACGTGGATGCCGCGGTCGCGGCCGCCCGTCGCGCGTACGAGAAAACCTGGTCGAAGCTCAGCGGATCCGACCGCGGCAAGTACCTGTTCCGCATCGCACGGCTCATCCAGGAGCGCGCGCGCGAGCTCGCGGTCGCCGAAACGCTCGACAACGGCAAGCCGATCAAAGAGAGCCGCGACGTCGACGTTCCGCTCGTCGCCGCCTGGTTCTTCTACTACGCGGGCTGGGCGGACAAGCTGGATCACGCCGGACTCGGCGCGAACCCGCAGGCTCTCGGAGTGGCCGCGCAGATCATCCCGTGGAACTTCCCGCTGCTGATGCTGGCGTGGAAGATCGCCCCGGCGCTCGCCGCGGGCAACACTGTCGTGCTCAAGCCGGCCGAAACCACCTCGCTGACCGCGCTGCTGTTCGCCGAGATCGTGCAACAGGCCGAGCTCCCGGACGGTGTGGTCAACATCGTCACCGGGGCAGGCGAGACGGGTGCGGCGCTGGTGCGGCATCCGGATATCAACAAGGTCGCCTTCACCGGGTCGACGGCGGTCGGTCGCGAGATCGCCAAGGCGGTCGCCGGAACTGGCAAGAAAGTCACGCTTGAACTCGGCGGAAAGGCGGCGAATATCGTTTTCGACGATGCGCCGATCGACCAGGCGATCGAGGGCATTGTCAACGGAATCTTCTTCAACCAGGGACACGTCTGCTGCGCGGGCTCGCGGCTGCTCGTGCAGGAAAGCATCCACGAGGAGGTCGTCGACCGGCTCAAGGCACGGCTCGCAACGCTCCGCCTCGGCGATCCGCTCGACAAGAACACCGACATCGGGGCGATCAATTCGCGCGAGCAGCTTGACCGCATCCGGGAGCTCAGCGACGTCGGCGAGGCCGAGGGTGCCGAGCGCTGGACCGCCTCGTGCGAGCTCCCCGAGAGCGGTTTCTGGTTCGCCCCGACAATCTTCGACAACGTCTCGACCTCGTCGCGAATCGCACGCGAGGAGATCTTCGGCCCGGTGCTTTCGGTGCTCACTTTCCGCACGCCAGCCGAGGCGATCGCGAAGGCGAACAACACGCCATACGGTCTCTCGGCGGGCATCTGGAGCGACAAGGGAAGCAAGATCCTGGCAGTGGCCGACAAGCTGCGGGCCGGCGTGATCTGGGCGAACACCTTCAATCGCTTCGATCCGGCCTCGCCGTTCGGTGGCTACAAGGAGTCCGGTTACGGCCGCGAGGGTGGCCGCCAGGGTCTGGCGGCCTACCTGCGTCCTGCCGCTTCCGCTTCTGCCGCCGCGAAAGTACGGATATCTGCGTCCTCTCAGCGTCGGAAGCCAGGGCAAACCCGTACTCTCACGAGCGGAGACGCGAAATGAGTCGGCTCGTGGTCCCGAAGACCTACAAGCTCTACATCGGTGGCACGTTCCCGCGCAGCGAGAGCGGACGCAGCTACGAGGTCACCACGGCCAAGGGCGCCTTCCTCGCCAACGCCGCGCAGGCGAGTCGCAAGGACGCTCGCGACGCAGTGGTCGCCGCTCGTGCCGCCCAGTCCGGGTGGGCCAATGCCACGGCATACAACCGCGGGCAGGTCCTCTACCGGATCGCCGAGTTGCTCGAGGGCCGTCACGCCCAGTTCGTCGACGAGCTCCGCGCCTCAGAAGGCATCTCGGCAGCGGCCGCATTGGCCCAGGTCGACGACGCGATCGACACCTGGGTCTGGTACGCCGGATGGGCCGACAAGTACGTGCAGGTCGCCGGATCGGGTAATCCGGTCGCCGGTCCGTACTTCAACCTGTCGGTGCCCGAACCGACCGGGGTGGTCGCGATTGTCGCTCCGCAGGGTTCCTCGAGCTTGCTCGGACTGGTGAGCGTGTTGGCTCCGGCGCTCGTGTCGGGCAACGCGGTGGTCGTGGTCGCCGATCAGGCGCATCCACTCAGTGCCATCAGCCTCGCCGAGGTTCTTGCCACCAGCGATGTGCCAGGGGGAGTGGTGAATATCCTCACCGGATCGCCGGCCGAGATCGCCCCCTGGCTCGCCGCCCACGCGGACGTCGACGCGCTCGACCTCACCGGCGCCGGCGCACTGGACTGGGTCGAGCTGCAGATCTCCGCAGCCGACACGCTGAAGCGTGTCGTCGAGCCGGAGCCGGACGTGCCTGCGCGGTCGCTCGATCGCATTCTTGCCTTCACCGAGACCAAGACCGTCTGGCACACCAAGGCGCTGCTGTAGCTGGCAGATCCGCGTGAAGCCAGCAGCCGGAAGCCGGCCGCCGGAAGCCAGCGGCAGTCGCCGGCGACGTGAAGCCAGCGAGGGGTCGCGAGCGCACGAGCTAGAGCACCCGCAGCAGCCGTCGGTAGAACGCGATCCCCCGCAGATAGGTGCTGACGCGGATGCTCTCATCGATCGCGTGCAAGGTGGCGCGCTCGGAGGCGCGCAAGTCGAACGGCAGGAAGCGGTACACGCCATCGCTAATGGCGGCGAAATGCCGGCTGTCGCTGGCCTGCAGCATCACGTATGGCGTGATGATGGAACCGGGGAAGGTGTCGGCGATCGCATCCGACAGGAGCTGCCAGACCGGGCCGTCGCTGCGCGACACGGGCGAGGGCTCGCTGCCGTAGACGACGCGCACCGCGACAGCTGGGTCATCCACTGCCTTCCGGATGTCGTCTGCCGCATCGGCGACGCTCGACCCGATCGCGATGCGCACGTTCACCATCGCGGTGGCGCGCTCGGCGATGACGTTGTCGCCCGCACTGCCGCTCAGCCGAGTGACCGCCCGGGTGGTGCGGACCATGGCCTCCGTCTCGGGGCCGAGCCGGGCGAACGCGGCCGCGAGCAGTGGGCGGAAGGTCGTGGCTCTCCGGAACAGGATCCCCAGCGGACCCTTCGCGTGCACGCCAAGGGTCTGGATCATCGCCAAGGTCGGCGCCGAGATCGACGCGCGCGGCGGATGTTTCTCCAGCTGCAGGATCGCGCGAGCAAGGCGCGCGGTCGCCCCGTTGCGTACCGGTGTCGACGCGTGCCCGCCAGTTTTCTCGACCGTGAGCTCGATGCCGGCGATGCCTTTCTCGGTGACGCCGACCACCGCGATCGGACCTTCGACTCCGGGGAACACGCCCTCCACGACCGCGCCGCCCTCATCGATCACCATCGCGGGTCGGATGCCGCGCTCCAGGAAAAGGGCGACCACGGCTTCGACACCATCGCCCGCGGTCTCCTCGTTGTGTCCGAAGCTCAGATAGAGGTCGGCGGCCGGCTGGAAGTCGCCCGCCAGCGCCTCCTCCACCGCCTCCAGGATCACGGCCAGCGCGCCCTTGTCGTCGATTGCTCCCCGGCCCCAAATGCGTTGCTCGGAGTCGCCGTCGCCGCCCGTCAGCTCCGCCCCGAAAGCGCCATGAGTCCACCCGGGTTCGTCCGCCGGGACGACGTCGTAGTGCGCCATCAGCACGTTCGGGGCAGCTGTTCCCTGCCCGGGCCAGCGGAATAGCACGGTGCCGCCCAGGACCATCTCGCGCTCGAGGCGGGAGTGCGTGAGCGGATACAGCTGCGCCAGCAGCGCCCGGAATCGCGTGAACTCGTGCTCGTCCGCCATCGCGGGAGGGGTGCGCGAGACGGTCGGCACGCGGATCAGCGCCCGCAGCCTCTCGACCGCCAGACGCCCGACGGCCGCCTCCGCGGCCTCCTCCGTTGTGTGCGCCATGCTCCGATGCTAGATGGGCGTCGCCTGGTAATCGGGGCGGGCGGGCGGGCGCCCACCTACCGTTGGCAGATGGATTCGCTCTGGCAGACCGAGCACGTCACAATCCAGGGCGATGCTTTCCCGTACGAAGAGCAAGTCGACGTCGCGGTGGTTGGCGCCGGGATCGCCGGCTTGACATCCGCGCTGCTGTTCGCAAGGGCGGGCCAGCGGGTGGTCGTGCTGGAGGCGCGCGAGATCGGGGCTGGCGCTACCGGTAGGACCACCGCGAAGGTTTCGCAGTTGCAGGGGACCATGCTGCAGACCATCCGCGGCCGCACGCTCAGCCCGGTGGTCGGCGCCTACCTGGCGAGCCAGCGTGCCGCCTTCGACTGGCTGCTCACCTTCGCAGAGCAGAGCGGGGTGCGCATCGAGCGGCGAGCCGCATTGAGCTACGCGGCGACGCCGGGCGGCCGCGACGCTGTCGAGAATGAGGCACGCATTGCGGTCGAGCATGGACTCCCGGTCGAGTTGATCGAAGACGCGGGCCTCCCTTTCCCGACCTTCGGCGCCGCGCGACTTGCGGACCAGGCGCAGCTCGACCCGCTCGAGCTCCTCGCGGCACTCACCCGTGAGCTGCGTAGCCTCGGTGGACTCGTGGTCACGGGGGCCCGTGTCACGGGAGTACGGGCCTCGGCGCCAGCGCTCGTGCGCACGACCGCGGGGGAGTTGACAGCCAGGAAGGTCGTGCTGGCGACCGGGACGCCCATCCTGGATCGCGGTCTCTATTTTGCGAAATTGGCGGCCCGCCGTAGCTATGCGCAGGCCTGGCAGGTCCCACAGGACCAGCTTCCCGACGGCATGTTCCTCGGAGTCGAGACGCCCACCCGCAGTGTGCGCACCGCGACCCGTCTCGACGGTCGAACGCTGCTGCTGACGGGGGGAAACGGCCATCCCGTGGGGCGGCGTGCTTCGCCGCAGGGCGCAGCCGACGAGCTGGCCTCGTGGACGCGGACCTGGTGGGCCGACGCCGAGCCGATCGCTTCGTGGTCGGCGCAGGATTACCTGACACCGCACGGCGTCCCTTTCGTCGGCTGGCTGCCGCGCGGCCGCGGACGGATCTATCTGGCCACCGGCTTCTCGAAGTGGGGGATGACGAACGCGGTGGCCACCGCGCTCACCCTGGTGGAGGACATCCTCGGCACCGGAGATGCCCCGCACTGGCAGACCGTGCTTCACCGTCGGCTCACGATTCCGGCGGCCATCGCGGTTGGAGTCGGGGAAAACGCGGCAGTTGCGTCCTGGTACTTCCGCGGCTGGGCTCGAGCGCTTGCGAAACCGCTGTCGAGCGCCGAGATCGAGGGCACGGGTCAGCTCGGCCGACACGGAATGCTGCCGACGGCATCCTCGACAGTCGACGGGACGACTAAGTCGCTCTGCGCCATCTGCCCGCATCTGGGTGCGATTGTCACCTGGAATGACTTCGAGCGGAGCTGGGATTGCCCGGCTCATGGTTCTCGCTTCGCACCGGACGGGTCCGTCCTCGAGGGCCCCACCACCCGAGCGATGGCACGCCGCTGAACCGATCGGGGCGACGCGATTAGGCTGAACTCGATGAGAAATCGCCCCGCTGGTAAGCCGAACGGTAGCCGGACCCCGAAGCAGGCGTCGAAGCTGGGAGCCCGCTACGGCGCCCCCACTGTCCGGCGCACTGCGCTCGCGCCCGGGATCCTGGCTGCGATCGTGCTGATCGCCGGATTTGCCCTCATCGGGGGCGGCAGCTTCATCATCATCGAGTACGTCGTCGCGATCCTCGCTCTCATCGTGGGCTGGTTCGCCATCCAGGCGAAGCAATGGTGGTGGCTGCCGCTACTGCTTGCGATTGTGGTGGTGTGGAATCCGATCTTCCCCTTCGCCTTCCACGGCCAGTACTGGTTCGGCGCGCAGTACGCGGCCGTCGCTGTCTTCATTTTGGTGGCGATTTTCGTGAAGGTGCCGATTACTGAGGCGCAGACGCCGGGCAGGGTGCGGTAGCGATGGAATACCGCCAACTGGGAGGCTCCGGCCTCCGTGTCCCCGTGCTCTCGCTCGGCACCGCGACATTCGGGGGCGGATCTGAACCGGGCTCGTGGGGCGACACCGACGAGGTCGGCGCGACGCGCATCGTTGATATCGCCCTGGATGCCGGTCTGAACTTCTTCGACACCGCCGACAATTACGGAGACGGTCGCTCCGAGGAGGTGCTGGGCGCCGCGATCCGCGGGCGGCGCGACCAGACACTGATCGCCAGCAAGTCGACCCACCGCAGCGGGGACGGCGTCAACGACGTCGGCTCATCCCGGTACCACCTCACCGAGGCGCTCGAGGGCAGTCTGCGGCGTCTCGACACCGAGCACGTCGACGTGTACTACTTGCACAACATGGACATGCTGACCCCCGTAGAAGAGACGCTGAGCACGTTGGACGAGTTCGTGCGCAGCGGCAAGGTGCGCTACCTCGGATGCTCGAACTTTGCCGCGTGGCACCTGATGAAGTCGCTCTCCGTCTCGGAGCGCTACGGCTGGTCGAAGTATGTCGTGCAGCAGCTGTTCTACTCGCTGGCGGCACGTGAGGCGGAGTGGGAGCTCCTGCCACTTGGGCTCGACCAGAACGTGGGAACGGTGGTCTGGAGTCCGCTGGCGCAGAGCCGACTCTCCGGCAAGGTGCGCCGCGGCCAGCCGATCGACGCGTCGAGCCGCACGGTCACGCCATCTGAGACCGAGCAGTCGGCCGATCAGGAGTTTGTCTACGACCTCGTCGACGTGCTCGCCGAGGTCGCCGATGAGCTCGGCAAGAGCATCCCACAGGTCGCCATCAACTGGCTGCTCGAGCGTCCGACTGTCTCGTCGATCATCCTGGGCGCGCGCACCGAGGAGCAGTTGCGGCAGAACCTCGAGGCGCTCGGCTGGAGCATGAGCGCCGAGCAGCGCGCGAAACTGGATGCCGCGAGCGAACGTCCGCTGCCCTATCCGCACTGGCATCAGCAACAGAATCTCGCCGAACGCGTACCGCTGCATGCTTTCCGCCAGCCCCGAATGCCCTAGACTCTAAAACGCGCCTCTCCCACCGGCAAAGCCGGGCTCTGGGACGCAAGAGGCCTTCGGCTCTCGCGGTCCTTTTGGATTGCAGGGGCAACATCACAGCCGGTGGAGGATTCGTCTTTCACCCGAGGAGCAGCATGGCCACATCCGGCCAGAATTCCGGCAACACGAAGTCCGGCAGCAAGTCCGGTTCCGGCCGTCAGGGTTCCCGCCGTGGCGCCCCGCAGCAGCGGCGCCGCCAGCACCAAGACGAGATAGGTGTCATCCCGGTTCTCGCGCGCACCGTGCGTGCGATCGAGAACTCGGCCGAGCGCGGCAAGGTCAACCCGGGTAACCGCACGCGGTTTCGCGTCGTTGCCGTTCTCGTGCGCGAGGAGCGCGCTCGAATCAAGGGCGACAAGGAACTCAGCGACGCTGAGCGCACCAAGGAACTCACCCGACTCGATGGCATCGCCACGATCATGGCGAAGACGGCCGCCCGTGACACCACGCTCATCCAATTGCTCACCGATAACGCCCCGCTGACCACCGCCGCGCAGGAGATGCGCCGCTCGATGTTGATGGAGGCAGGCGGCGAGCTCAGCCCCGACGACCTGATCGTCGTCACCGAGGCGCCGGTCAAACCGGTCATGGAGGAGCGCCAGGTCGTTCCGCAGTCGGTCAAGGCGTACCAGATGTCCAACCCCTTCCTCGCACCCGATTTCCCGTCCTCGAACATTCCCGTTGCCCAGAGCAACCGGCTTGCGAACTGGGAACTGATCGAACCCCTCTTCCGCTCATTCGAGGTCGGCGTCGGCGGCGCGGCCAGCATGGATTTGCCCGAGGCGCGTTCGCTTGCGACTCCCGGCGGCATCGAGCTGATGCGCCACCAGGCGCGCTTCGTCGAAAGCGCGCGGTCCGGCCACCGTAGCTACCTCCTCGCCGACGAGCCGGGGCTCGGCAAGACCGCGCAAGCCCTTCTGGCCGCCAACGTGACGGGCTCGTATCCGCTGCTGGTGGTCGTCCCGAACGTTGTGAAGGTCAACTGGGCCCGCGAGGTCGAGAAGTGGACCCCGCAGCGCGTCTCGACCGTCGTCCACGGCGACGGCGCGAACATCGACGCCTTCGCGGATGTGGTGATCGTCAACTACGAGGTGCTCGATCGCCATGTCGCCTGGCTGTCCCGCCGCGGCTTCAAGGGCATGGTCGTCGACGAGGCGCACTTCATCAAGAACAAGGATTCGCAGCGCTCGAAGAATGTGCAGTCGCTCTCGAAGAGCATCCGTGCGGTCACACCCAAGGCGCTGATGATCGCCCTCACCGGCACGCCGCTGATCAACCAGATCGAAGACTTTCGGATGATTTGGCAGTTCCTGGGCTGGATCGACGACAAGAAGCCGCTGACCGAGCTGATGATGCGCCTCGAGGATACCGAGCTCGATCCCGGCGACCAGGGCTTCTTCCGTGCCGCCCGCGACGCGGTTGTCGACATGGGCATCGTGCGTCGCAAGAAAGTGGATGTCGCAGCCGACATCCCCGCGCGTCGCGTCGCCGACATCCCGGTCGAGCTCGACGGCGAGGCCGGCCGATCGATCCACGAGGCCGAGGCGGCGCTTGTCGCCAGGCTCGTTGAGCGCTACGGTCGCGTCCTCGCGACGCGTCCGGACTCCGATCCGGCTGATGTCATCCGGCTCGTCGCGGCGGCTGAACTCGAGGAGACCCGCCAAGCTGGCGGTGACAACTCGGGCGACAACGTCTTCACCATGGTGCGCAAGATCGGGCAGGCCAAGGCCACCCCGGCCGCGGACTACACCGTCAACCTCGCCCGCAACGTTGGCAAGGTGGTCTTCTTCGCCAAGCACATCGACGTCATGGATACCGCCGAAAAGCACTTCGCCGCCGCTGGCCTCAAGACCGTGTCGCTGCGAGGCGACCAGAGCTCGAAGGCTCGCCAGCTGGCGATCGACGCGTTCACCAACGATCCGGATATCGCGGTCGCCGTGTGTTCGCTCACCGCCGCCGGTGTCGGGGTCAACCTGCAGGCCGCGTCCAACGTCGTGTTGGCGGAACTCAGTTGGACCAACGCCGAGCAGACCCAAGCCATCGACCGCGTGCATCGCATCGGCCAGGAGCTGCCGGTCACCGCCTGGCGCATCATCGCGGCTGGCACGCTCGACGGCCGCATCTCACAGCTCATCGACGCCAAAGCGGGGCTTGCGGCCCGCGCACTCGATGGCGAGGTGGCTCCCGAGGTGGCCGAGGGCTCGGTGCAGCTCGAGGCGCTCGTCGCCGTCCTGGCGGACGCGGTGGCGCAGCTCTAGCCCCCCGCTCCTGCTCCGCCGAAGCGCGCCGCCACGCCACGCCGCCGCGTGGGGCCCTCGCGAGCCGCACGGAAGGGCGACTCGGTGGTGAACAGCTCGTGAACTTTCAACTATCTAGCGAGACTTGACGGGTTGTCGTCAAACCCAGGCTGAGTAGTGTCTCAATCACTGGAAGATCGAACCGCAAGGGGAGATCAGAAGGTAACAGAAAGACCCTCGGGTCTCGACGAACCGCTTGCATAGGTGCCTCCGGGTGTCTGCGTGGGCGGAACGCGGAACCGGGGGTCTTTCGTTGTTAACGAAGCCTCGGCGGTGTTGACGAAGTGTCGCGAGTCGGCCGTTTTTCGGCCGCAAGACCAGCGTTCTCGTGCTGCCGCTGCTGTCGGCTCCGGCGGACTCCGCCGCTCGGCGTGTACCCCGTTCTATCCGCAGAGATGCGGACACCCTCTCTGGGGGCAGCGAATGCGTGGCCGTCTGGCTATCTTCAGAAGTGCACTAGTTGGGGGACTAGCGGCGGCGGTGGTCTTGCCACATCGCGTTCCGATATACGGGGGTATTTACGGAACTGCGGGGCGGACCACCGCCGCCAGCATTTCTCACCAGCCCCCATCCGATCGCCAGAGCGCTTCAGTGCCTCGATCGGGCCGAGGGCCGGAGTTCCCAACCAGCCGGCCCTGGTGCCTGCGCGGCCAGGTGATTGGCCTCAACCTTCTAGTGAGACTTCACGTATTGCGCGTTGTTCACGATTCGGTAATCTCGACTTAATCGATACGGCGCAACCTGACACGTCCGCGAAGTGATTCGCGGATACGAGGGCCGCAGCCGGCGCTGAGAAGGTGGCGTCGAAACCGTCGCACGGAGAGATCCGAGTGAAGGTTCCGGCGGCCGGGATCCCGAAGAACTGACGCTCTGGTGTCAGGGAGGCGGATGACCGGCGGCCCGATCGGCGCGCCGGGGTCCGCTGGAATGGTGGAAGGCTCTCATGCCGAAACCCTTCCTGCAGGCTGAGGCGGTCAGAGGTCCCGTCGGAGTCGGTGTGAGCCGG
>JAYWDH010000104.1:0-1742 GCA_043779945.1 Microbacteriaceae bacterium | reverse complement strand
ATCGGAGGTCCTGCATGGCCGCGAGAAGTGTGCGCGACGTCGCGCAGCGCGCCGGCGTCTCGGTCGGAACGGTTTCGAACGTGCTCAACCATCCCGAGAAGGTGCTTCCCGCCACGGTCGCCAAGGTGCAGGAATCCATCGATCAGCTCGGCTTCATCCGCAACGACGCGGCCCGTCAGTTGCGCGCGGGGCGGTCGACGACGATCGGCCTCATCCTGCTGCAGGCGTCGAACCCGTTCTTCACCGAGGTCGCCCGCGGCGTTGAGGAGGGGGCCAGCCGGCTCGGTTTTTCAGTACTGCTGGGCAACTCGAGCGAGAACCACCGCCGCGAGCTGGGCTATCTCGAGCTGTTCGAGCAGCAGCGGGTGCATGGCGTGCTGATCTCGCCGGTCGGCGACGTCACCGCGCGGCTCGAGGGTCTACGGCGCACGGGCATCGCCGCAGTCCTCGTCGACCGCAGCGGCGCCGGAAGCCACACCAGCTCGGTCTCGGTGGATGACGTGGCGGGCGGCCAGCTCGCCGTCGAGCACCTCATCGAGCAGGGGCGTACCCGCATCGCCTTCCTCGGTGGTGGCTTCGGGATCCGGCAGGTCACCGACCGGCTCGAGGGAGCGCGCCGGGCCGTCGCCGCACATCCCGGCGTCGACCTCGAGGTCATTGAGGCGGAGGCCCTCGATGTGCTCGCCGGCCGCTCGGCGGGCGACCTCCTGCGAACCCGCGCGGTCCGCGATCGTCCGGACGGCATCTTCGCCGCCAACGACCTCCTTGCCGTCGGCGTGCTGCAGTCGCTGGTCATGCTCGGCGATGTGCGCGTCCCCCAGGACATCGCCCTGATCGGGTACGACGACATTGACTTCGCCAGCACGGCTGTCGTGCCGCTCTCGTCAGTTCGCCAGCCCAGCGAGCGGATCGGCAGCACGGCAGTCGAGATCCTGCTTGAAGAGGCCGAGGATCACAGCCTCGCCCCCCGCCAGGTCGTCTTCCAGCCGAGTCTCGTCGCGCGCGCCTCCACCACTGGATAGCGCCGAGCCGAGTCGTTCGCCTCAGCGCGCCGTACGCACCCCGCGCTGCTCGAGGTAGCCGTTCGAGAAGACACCGGCCGGGTCGAGGCGCTCGAACAAGGCGCGGGCGTCGGCGAGACGCGGGTGCACGCGGGCGAGAGTCGCGGCGTCCACCGTGTTGACCTTGCCCCAGTGCGGTCGCGCGTCGAAGGGCGCCAGCGCGGCCTCGATGTCGGGAAGCAGTGCGCGCACGGCTTCGGGATCGTTCTTCCAGGTGAAGTGGATTGCAAGCGTCGGCCGCTGGTACGACCCACTGAGCCAGAGCTGGTCGGCCGCTGCGGTGCGGAGCTCGGTGATTTGCAGGTGCGGAGCGATCCGCTCGCCGAGGGCGCGCACGGCACTCAGGGCCTCGGCGCCCTGGCCGCGGTCGACGAAATACTCGGTCTGGATCTCGTCGCCAGCGCTGGGGCTCCTGTCGAAGCGGAAGTGTGGCAGCCGCTCGTTCCACGGGCCGGGGGTGCCGTCGCCGGTGGTCGTGTTCTCGTCGTCATCTCCGAAGATACTGAACGCTGGCTGGCGGATCGCGCCGTTCCAGACTCCCGGGACCGGGATTCTGCCCACGGGCGAGTCGTCGCTCTCGAGGCGGGTCTTACGCACGGCGAGCTGCAGGAGGTCGCCAAGCCAGTCGGTGAACAGACTCACGCTGTACGCGGCGCCGGTGACCGCTTCGAGGTCGCCGAG
>JAYWDH010000103.1:0-5385 GCA_043779945.1 Microbacteriaceae bacterium | reverse complement strand
TACCGCAGCAGCGTCGGCCGGGGTTTGGCCGGATTGGCCACCTCTGCCGCGCGCAACACGCCATGCCCGATGTCGAGTCCTACAACGCTTCTTGCCATACCTTTCTTCTCCCCCACTCAGCGCAGACCCACGAGCACGAGGTAGTCCCCCGCGATCGACTGGCCTGCGAAAATACCGACCCATGCCCCAAGAAGCATCCACGGGCCGAACGGAATGCCGCTCTTGCGCCCCGCGCGCTTCATGACGAGCAAGATGACGCCAAACACGCCGCCGAGCACGAACGCCGCGCCCGCACCGACCGCCAGCTGACCCCAACCAAGTGAGCCCAGGAAGAGTCCGAGCACGCCGGCGAGCTTGACGTCACCCATGCCCATGCCGCGCGGCGAGATGATCGCCAGGAGCAGATAGAACGCAAAAAGGACGCCGGCGCCTGCCGCCATACGACCAAGAGCGACAAAGTCGCCCTCAAGCAAAGCCGCGGTGCCGAGCAGCGCCACACCGACCGCGTAGCCGGGCAGCACGAGGACGTTCGGAAGCTTGTGCGTCTCGATATCGATGATCGCGAGCGCCACCGAGATGGCCGCGAGATAGAGAAAGGCCACCAGGCGTAGCACAGCCGCGATCGCGCTCGAAGCGTCCGATGTCGCCGAGAACTGGGGCGCCGCCCAGAGTCCTACGAGCACGAAGGCCACAGCGCCCGCCAACTCGACCAGCGGATAGCGCTTCGAGATGGGCGCGGAGCATCCGCTGCACCTGCCCCGCAGCATCGCCCAGGACAGCAGTGGGATGTTCTCGCGCGCGCTGATCTCATGACCGCAGTTCGGGCACGCCGAACGGGGGTGCACGACCGACATGCCCGCGGGCACGCGGTAGACGACCACGTTGAGGAACGAACCGATGGCAAGACCGGTCACTCCGACGAGGGCGACAGGAATCAGAGCTGCGGCAAACATCAGGGGACCGCGCTCCCGTCTGGGTTGTACGCAACCTTCGTGCCCGCGTACTGAGTCACGCTGTAGGTGGTGGACACCGGCGTCAGAAACTTCGGCGGTGCAGTGGATCGGAAGCGCGTGTCGTACTGGTAGTTCTTTGCGTACCCGGTCGCGACGCTGCCGCTTCCGTACGCCGTCGCGACGGTTCCACGGAACTTCTGTGCGATAGCACCGAAGATCGTGAGGGTTCCACGACCGCCGAGGCCTGTGCCGCCGCCGTCGTAGTTCTGAACCTGAACGGTGTCGTTGACAGACAGCAGCGCGGCGTCGATCTCCCGATCCGAGCCGCCGTTGGCGTAGGCGTAACGTCTGCTGCTGTACGTGATCGGGTTCCAGATCCACACAGCGTGCTGAGGCACCAGACCGAGGAGGTCACTCGTCGGATCGCTGTAGCGGAGGTCACTCGTCACGTAGATGTAATTGTCGGAGGCTAGCGTCGTCCGACCGGTGAGTTTGGCTCCGGAGGCCTCGCCGACATACAGGTCGCCATGACGACAGTCATATGCCGGGTTGGCCGCGGTCGAGCTCGCCGGGAGCACCTCATTCGGGAGCGGGTACTGGGTGCTGCCGAACACGAAGCCACCGGAGTAGACGGTGCTGCTCTGGGTCTGGGACAGACAGGTCATGCCGGACGGGACGCTGACGCCGGCGCCACCCGTCGACGGCCAATAGTTCGGGTCGCTTGAAGTACCGGGCACGTTCTGCACGAAGACGAGGTTGAGGTCGAGCACCTTGACGGTCGCCCCCGCTGTGCTGCGCAACGCCGCCAATGTACCGCACTGTAGCGGCGCCGACCCGCTGGTCTTCGCCGCATTCGTCTGTGTCGCTCGAGTGTACGGCGAGACGACATTCATCCAGCCGCTTGCGAGGAACGTGATCGTTGTGGGGCCGGTGTACAGGCAGCCCGGGTTCGGGACTGTCGCCGGAGTGTCCGAGACAGTCTCGGTGATCATGGCCGTGTTCGTCGGCGGCATGTCGAGCGATTTCTCATAGCGCACCGCACCAGCGGGGTTTGCGGTGCCATCGGGATTTTTGAACACCGGAGCGCCACAGCCGGACGGCGTCTGGTAGATCGGGGTGGACGTACTGGACGTGGTGACGGTACCCAGGAAGGTCGTGCCGCAGATCCGCATCGTGTCGTTGCTGTGGACCGGGCCCGCCAGGGTATCGAAGGAGCCGAACTGGATCGCGGTGCAGCGAGAGTCTCGCGGTGGCGTCTCCCAGCTGTGCACTTCGCAGACGTTCTTGCCGCTCGCCAGCGTGGTGGTGGCCAGCGAGGTGAAAATCGGGTCGATGGTCTCGTAGTCGGTGAAGTAAAGGAAGTCGATGAAACCACTCTGCTTGAGACTGGCCACCACGCTTTCGGTGACGCTGCCCACCCGTCCGGTGGACAGCAGCCGGATGACGCCCCTGGTGGAGTAGTCGCTGTTATCAACCTCGTAACGGAAGCTCGCCCCCGTCGCCGCGGTCGCCGCAGGAGCCGGATTGGGGACGTTCGCCCAGTTGCCCGATGCGGTCGCGTCGAACGCGGGGTTGACATTCACGCCGGTCGGCAGGGTGAGGCTCGCAGAGGACGCGACGCTGAACGGCGCCGCCGGATTGCCGTACTGGTAATACCTGCTGTCGAGCGCCAGACGGCTCTGGTACTCCTCGACGCCCGCGTATGCCGCGGCGATCGCGCCTTTGATCTGCTCGTCGGTGTTGGTCTTGATCGTGCCGCTCGCTGCCGACGACATGCCGAGCGCTACCAGCATGAGCATGGCGAGCCCGAGACCGATGACGACCGGAAGCACGACACCGCGCTCGGACGATCCTGCCATCTTGATCCGAGTGACTGTTCCCTTTTTCATGAGGTCTCCTGCTGAAGCCCGACGTTCGGCATCCCGGTTTTTGACTGCAGATAGGCGGGCCTCGTATTAGAGCGCGGGGCGAGCAAGTTCACCGAGATGATGATCGACGCGACCGAGGCGATGGACGTGCCCGGCAACGACCCGCCCGAAATCGCGAGCGTTGCGCCGTTCCCATCGAGGTACGTGAAGAGCGAGTTCTGCGCGGCGGTCGGATCGATGAAGGTACCGGCAACCGTTCGAGTCGACGTCGAGGAACAGGTAGTGAAAGTCCAGAAGCCGCTGCTGAGGGTACCGACGCAACGCGAGTCGACGAGGCTGCCGGTGGTGATGTCCAGCGTGACGAGCGAGGGGGCGGGGTTGACGGGGTTGGTGACATCCACCAGCGAGTAGATGACCAACTTCTTCGGCGTAGCCGAAACGACGGCCGGGGTGGTCCCTGTCGGATTCGTGACGGTGACCGGGACGGCGATCGGGGTGGCCAGGTGAATGACCTCGATCAACTCCTGCATCGCGTTCGACGCGGCTCCGTTGGAGTTGCGATTCTGGACCGCCAGGTTCGTGAGCTTGGACGTCGAGATGAACGCGGCTCCCACACTCGTCATCAGGAGCAGACCGAGGAGCGACGCCACCAGGATCTCGATGAGGCCGATCCCGGCGTCGTCGTCGCGCGCTCGGAGAAGATGGCTAAGCCGCATGATCATGACGGGATCCTCGGGTCAAGGGTGATGATGTTCCCGGTGACCTCGCCCTGGGTCGCGTTGGTGACGTTCCCCGATGGAAGAATCGTCAACGTCGAGGCGAGCTTGCTGTAGACCTGCCAGGAGCCGAAGGGGACGGCGAGGTAGACCGCGGTACCGGCAGCCGGGGTCGTCGCAAACGAGTAGTCATAGCTCGCCGGCGTCGCGCAGTCCGGGTCTCCGGTGCCCGCGGGAGCTGCGGCGTTCTTGATGGTGATGGATGTCGCACTCACAGCCGGCCATGTTGCCTGGATGACGCCCATCTGAACTCCGATCGGTCCCGCGGAGCCCGCCGCGACAGCCGTCTTCGGGCGAGCGCCGGCCGCGAGGTTGACGCCGTTAACCTGACCGGCCGGCCAGAGGAGCGGGTCGACGGACGCGCACTGGTTGGGGCTGCTGGCGTCCGCATAGTTACCGGCGATGGTGCTGTAGCCATCCGCGAAGGGATAGAGGTACTGGACGGTGGGCGTCGTCGTCGTCAGGAGAGCCAACCCCGTCGTCGACATGAAGTTCGTCGCGAGCGCCGCCGGGAGCTTCACGGTGCCAGTGCCGGTGTAGTTGGAGGCATAGGCGACGTTGAACGTCGCCCGCGCGTCGTAGCTGAACGGCGCGGTCTGGGAGCCGCCCGCGGGAACCACAACGGCGTAGCTCGGCGACGTCTGCTGGCGAATGTCGACGTAACTCGCCGTGCTCACCGTGACGTGGTATGCGCCGGGAACCACCTTGAGAACGTAGGAACAGCCCGTGACGTCGGTCGAGTCGACAGCACCGGGAGAGACTCCGGTGCTGCCGCTATCTGCCGTGACGGTCACTGTCACGCCGGGCCGACCGGCCCCGTCGGCGCCGAGCACCGACACGATGATCGTGCCGAAGCTGGGGTCGTTGATTCGAGTGGTGGGCGCAAGGATGGTCGTACTGCGGATCGCGCTGGTCAGCATGTACTGACTCGGCCAGGTGACCTGCACGTCGACAGCCTTGTCTTGGAGGTTCCCGCCGCCGCTCCCGCAGCTCGCAGTCGAACCGCTCGCCGTAACCCAGCCGGCGACACGCTTGATTTTGTAGGTGATTCCGTTCACCGTCTGGGTGGTGGTCGAGCTCAGCACGTCGAAGGCATCCGGGATGGCGCGGACGCGATCGATCTCCTGAGATGCGAGCGATGCCGCGACCTCGCGGTTGCCGCTGTCGGACACCAAGCGAGTCATCGAGAGCAGCGAGTAGCCGAGCCCGAGGATGAAGACGGTGAAGACGAAGAGGGCGACGATGACCTCGGCCATGGTGAGACCGGTGTCGTTACTCGCGGCGCGGCGGCCCGCGGCGTCGAGACGATCGTGAAGGCGCTGGATCGACATACTCTCACCCCCGTGAAATGTGTCCGTGTGCGACGGTTTTGACGCCGCCGGTTGTGCAAAAGCCCTCAAGTGGGGCGCCGCAATTGCGACGCCCCACCGAGGTGGTGGTGCTGAGCGTTAGCTCATGCTCACCAGGCGGTTGAGGCGGGGCAGGCGCCCGTGCCGACACCCGAGCTGCTGGTGATGTAGAACACGGTGCCGGTGATGCTGGTCCCCGTGATGCAGAACGACGTGTACGTCGAAGCGGTGGCAACCGACGCCGCGCCAGACGCGCTGTACTTACCGGTCAAGGTGCAGCCGTACGAGGCCAGCGAGTTCGCACCCGAACCACATGCCACCGTCCCTGTCGTCAGCACGGCGCTGGTGTTGTTGGTGTAGGTGGCGACCTCAGCGGTCTTGATGTTGGTCAGGTCCGACTGAACAGCGGAGTCCTTCGCGTTGTTCTGGACGCCGATGT
>JAYWDH010000102.1:0-14413 GCA_043779945.1 Microbacteriaceae bacterium | reverse complement strand
TACCTGATCGGCAGCAGCCGGCTGAAGAATCGGCCAGCACCGCCCCAGCCCTGAGTGACGCGCATACCGGCATCCTCGGCGTGGGCGGCGAGAACTGCGCGTCCAACTTCGGCCCAGGGGAACGCGTCGCTGACGTGGCCGTCCTGGCCGACCAGGGAGCCCTGGTATGCGCGATCGCGCGCGGGATCCGGGTGGGTCTCGACGATGATGTCGCCGCCGGTGCGCAACACCTCGCGGCATCGCGCCAGCAGGGCGGCCGGGTCGCCACCGATGCCGATGTTGCCGTCGAGCAGCAGGGCGGTGCTCCAGCTTCCCTCGTGCGGGATCGGGTCGAAGATCGAGCCGAGGTGCACGGAGAGTCCGGCGGCGCGCGCGATCTCGATGGCGGCCGAGGAGACGTCCACGCCCAGCGCCTTCATGCCGTGCGCGACGGCGGCCTTGACCATGCGGCCTGGACCGCAGCCCACGTCGAGTACCGGGCCGCGCGCGCGGCGCAGCAGGGCGCGATCGGTGGCGTCGGCGTCATCGGCCCAGCGAGCGACATCGAAGCGGGCGCGTGAGCCGTCGACCGAGTGGAGGTAGAGGATTTCCTCCTCCTGCAGCAGGGCGCGGGCGTATGGCTCTGCGCCGCCAGACCCGAAGGTGGCGAGATCGGTCATACCACGGCGCCGATGAGCAGTCGCACGCGAAGAGTGCGCTCGAGGGTTTGTGCGAAACGGGTCTCGGGAGCGAGGGCCGCCACGGCGCGCGCCTCGACGATGGTGTCTACGTCGGTCAGCGATGGCAGCATCCGGATGGCGCCCCCGGTCGCCGTCAAACGTGCGAGTTGGCGCGTCCCGGTGTCATCGCGCGACATCGGGACGCCGCGAATGAGGTCGCCACGTGGCTCGCGCATGCCGAGGCACCAAAAGCCGCCGTCATGCGCGGGACCGAACGCGAAGTCCGTTTCATCGGGCCACGGGAAGAACGTGGCCAGGTCGGCGGCGCGCAGCTGGGGGGTGTCCATGCCGACGAGCAATGTCGGGCCTTCGGCCGCGTCGAACACGGCAGCAAGGCGGGCGTCGAGAGCGCCGGCAGCTTGCGGGATCAGCTCGTACCGCTCGGAGTCGGGCGGCGCAAAGATGCCGTCGAAGGCCAGGATGCGTCGCTCGGCGGCGAGTTCCGCGCCGACGGCCAGCGTGTCCGCGAGGCTGGCGGCGGCGAGTTCCGCGGCCTGCTCGTAGCTGACATCGGGGTGCAGGCGCGTTTTCACGCGACCGGCGAGGCACTCCTTGGCGATGATCACCAACGTGGTCATGTGCGCGCTTCCTCGGGGTCGACGATCCAGAAAGTCTTCACGGGTTCTGTTCGGAGCCGATCGCCGGAGCGATGCCGTCCGTTTGTCGAATTTTGACGATCCTCAGGTGATCACCAGCGTCGTTGGAAGCGAGGGGTCGTACCTCGACGCGCTACTTCGCTCGGGCGCGCTGCTCCCGCAGCAGGCGGCTCATGTCCAGCACGGCGATGATCGTGCCGCGCACCGTGCCCGTCACCTTCGAGCGCCCGACCCGCGGCGCATACGCCGTCGGCTGCTCGAGAATGCTCCACCCGGCATCAGATGCCGCGAGCACCATCTCGAGCGGATAGCCGCTGCGTCGGTCGCGCAAGTTCAGCCCCAGCAGGGCCTCTCGCCGCGCGATCCGCAGCGGACCGAGGTCGTGCAGTTTCACGCCCGTCGCCCCGCGCATCAGCCGGGCAAGCACCCGGTTGGCGAACCGGGCATGCCATGGCCACGCGCCGCGCGTCGTGGGGATACGGCGTCCGAGCACGAGATCGGCAGCGCCGCTCTCGACCAGCTCGGCGAAGCGGATCAGCTCGGCGGGATCCATCGAGCCGTCGGCGTCGCAGAACGCGACGAGCGGCGCGGTGGCGGCGAGCAGTCCGGCGTGGGCGGCCGATCCGAAGCCCCGCCTCGGCTCACTCACCACGAGCGCGCCGGCCGCGGTCGCCAGTCCAGCTGAGCGATCCGTTGAGCCGTTGTCGACCACAATGCCGCGGTAGCCAGCCGGCAGGCGTCGCAGCACATCGACGATCGCGCGCTCCTCGTTGAGGCAGGGGAGCACGACGTCGACGAGAGGGCGGACGGTCGCCTCGCTGGTCATTGCACCGCCGCGCGCAGCGGAGCCGTTGCGAACTCGCGAACACCCTCCGCGAAGCCGACGACGGCGCTCCACCCGAGCTCGTCCGCGATCCTGGCGGATGACGCCGTAATGTGGCGCACGTCACCCAGGCGATAGTCGCCGGTCGTCACGGGAGACGGGCCTCCAGCTGCCTCGCTGAGCGCCGCCGCCAACTCTCCGATCGTGTGCACGACCCCGCTGCCTACGTTGTATGCGCGAAACGCTGCAGCGTCCATGCCGACCACGGCATGGACGCTCGCCAGGTTCGCTCCTGCCACGTCGCGCACGTGCACGAAATCGCGGCGCTGCCGCCCGTCCTCGAAAACCCGGGGTGCTTCGCCGCGCTCGAGCGCACTGCGGAAGAGCGAGCCGACGCCCGCGTACGGGGTGTTCTGGGGCATCCCCGGGCCGTAGACATTGTGGTAGCGGAGCGCGATCGCTGAGCCGCCGGTTGCGCGCGCCCACGACGAGGCGAGGTGCTCCTGCGCGAGCTTGCTCAGCGCGTAGACGTTTCGTGGGTCGAGGGGGGCGTCCTCGTCGATGAGCTCCGGATGCAGCGGCTCCCCTTCGGCGCTCCGCGGGTCGAAGCGGCCCGCGTCGAGATCGGCGACGGCCCGCGGTCCCGGCCGGACCGGACCGTGGGCGTGCCGGTATGCGCCCTCCCCGTAGACCACCATCGAGGAGGCCACTACGAGGCGCCGCAGTCCGGCGTCCGTCATCGCCGCGAGCAAGACTGCCGTGCCGGTGATGTTCGAGTCGACGTAGTCGGGAGCGTCGGCGAAGTCCACGCCGAGCCCGACCTTGGCCGCCTGGTGATTCACGATGTCGATGCCCTGGAGCGCGGCATCCACGGCGGAGCGATCGCGCACGTCGCCGACCAGCAGTTCGACCCGCGGGTCGAGCGTCGGTGCCGCACCGTGCACGTCGGCGCGCAGGGAATCGAGCACCCGCACCTCCCAGCCGCGGGCGAGCGCCTCGGTGACGATCGCTCCCCCGATGAACCCCGCTCCGCCGGTGACGAGCAGCCGCGTCATGACCCCGCCGGGACCACGGGCCCGGACATAACGGAGCCGGACATTACTGAGCCGGACAGCACGGAGCCGGACAGCACAGGTCTCGCGAGTACCGCCGCAACCTCGCCGGGCGGAATGAGGCTCGGCGCCGCGTAGTCGGCGGGGACGCTCCCGATGATCGTCTCGATCGCCGCGATGATCCGCGGCTGGGCGGCCATCAGACGATCCAGCACCAGCCGATGGCTGACGGCATCGTCGTCGGACGCACCCTGCGAGAGGTCGGCGGGGTCGACGCCGGCGTCCGAGTCAGTGACGAAGGAGAGGTTCACGGTGCCGATGCCGAGTTCGGCGGCGAGTGGCACCTCGGGGCACATGGTCATGTTGATGATGTGACCGCCGGATGCCGCGTACCACCGCGACTCGGCCCGCGTCGAGAAGCGCGGGCCCTGAATCACGACCGCCGTTCCGGTGGGCAGGAAGGTCTCGCCCGCCGCGCTGAGGGCCGCGCGGGCGATGCGATGGAGTGCCGGATCGAAGGGATCTGCTGCCGCCAAATGCTGCACGGAGTCGCGGTCGAAGAAGGTGTCGGCGCGGCCGTTGGTGCGGTCGATGAACTGGTCGGTCAGCACGAGCGAGCCGGGCAGATATTCGGCGGTCAGACCTCCGACGGCCGAACTCGAGACGATGGCCGCGACACCGAGCGAGGCGAGCGCCCAGATGTTCGCACGGTACGAGATGAGGTGCGGGGCGACGGAGTGGTCGACCCCGTGGCGGGTGAGAAAGGCAACGTCGCGCCCGGCGAAGCTGCCGAAGCTGACGAGGGCCGGACCGTATGGCGTCTCGATCCGACGCGACTCCGAGGTCGCGGGGTCGAGCAGCCGGTACAGGCCGGAGCCCCCGATGACGCCGATGCGCGCTGTGCTCATGTGATCGGCCCCTTCCTTTGTCTGAGTCTGTCAGGTGAACGAAAGGAAGGGCCGCGGGAGACCCGCGACCCTTCCACTTCATGTGTTGCTCGAGTTACTTGGCGATCTGAGCGGTGATCGTGGCAACTCCGACGAGCAGCTCACTCGGGACACCGGTCGTCTTGAACACCTTGTTCAGTACAGCGGCCGCGTCGGGAGAGATGTGAACCTCCGTGCCGGCGAGGACTGCGTTGTTGCCATCGACCTGGAGCGGCTTCAGCGTCTGGCCGTGAAGGTCGAACAGGTAGGCCTGCGTCGCCGCGACCGTACCGTTGACTGCGACGTCACCGTAGAGCTTCGAGTTGCCCGGGTTGATCGTGAAGTTGGTCAGGTCGACCACAGTGGCGCCGGCGGTCAGGGACAGGCCCGAACCGCTGTGCTGGATGATGCCCTGAACGTAGGGACGGTACTTTCCGCTGGGCGACCAGTACACGACCGAGCCACCGGTGATCGGGAAGGCGACCGAGCCATTGGTCAGCGTGGCAGTTCCGAGGACGCCCGGGGTGACCCCGAGCGACTTGAGCGCGGCCAGGAAGTTCGAGTCGAGAGCAACGGCGGTGTTTCCACCGAAGAGCTCAGGCACCGCGGCGACGGGCGCGGGGATCTTGGAGGCCGAAGCGGCCTCGGATGATGCGTTGGCGGCAGAGATGCCGACGCCGGCGATAAGCAGGCCAGCGGCAGCGATGCCCACGGCAGTGCGGGAGATCTTGTTCATGATGTGATTCATCCTTTGTGAGTGTCAGAGATTTTGTGGTGCCGATCGGCTCTGTGCATGAGGTTCGGCACCCCACCCACGGGGGTTTGGAATGAATATCTGGCACAGCGAAACCACAGTTTCGCTGTGCGGCGACCCCTGGGATTTCGGGGTTGTCTCGCCGAGGATCAGAGCCCGAGGGTCAGTAGTTCGCTCGCTGCTGGCTCGCCGGCTGCCTCGGCGAACAGAGCGAAGGCGTGCTCGACGGCGGCACGATCGGCCGCCGACAGCGCGGAAAGGATGCTGCCGAGTTCTCGCCGCCGCTGCTCGGTGACCTCGGCGACCAGGCGTTCCCCACTGGGTGTCGCCTCCACCAGTACCTCGCGCCGACTGTCGGGGCTCGGGATGCGGCGCACCCAGCCGCCCTCGACCATCCGATCGATGGACCGAGTGAAGGTCGACGGCACCGCGCCCAACCGAGCGGCGAGCGCGCCCATGCGCAGTGGCTCCGAGGAACTGAGGATGACGAGCACCCGGAACTGCGGAAGCGTCACCGCGTCGAGTGCGCCCGACATCGATCGTGCAACCACCCCGAGCAGGGCCCGGGAGGCGAGGAGTACCTCGTCACCGCGCGGGGCGAGAGGGTCACGCTGAACAGCTTCGGTCGACATCTGGATTCCCAACGATCTCTGCATGTTTGCATTGGTTGCAGATTTGCAGGGGTTTCTGTGCGATCCCTCCGAGTCCGGGGCAGAGCCTTGCACCTCGCGAGGTGTTCTCGGAATAGTGGTCGACCGACCGCATGAGGAAGGGCATCACCATGATCACACTGACCGAGTCCGCTCGCACCGTCGTTAAGACCTTCGTGGATCGCAGCGAAGCGTCGCAGACCGCTGGACTGCGCATCCACCACGATTCGACCCCAGGCTTCTCGGTGGGGATCACCGCTCAGCCCGAACCCAGCGACGTCATCGTTGAATCCGAGGGAGCCCGGGTGTTCGTCGCCGAGGACGTCATCGGGGCTCTGGACGACAAGGTGCTCGACGCCGCCGTCACCGACGACGGCTCGGTGCGCTTCGAACTGGCGACCCGCACGGCCTGAGCGGAAGCGACTCGCATCCTGCTGAGGAGTCTCGGTTGCAGGCGGCCTCAGTTGGAATGCCCGATGGTCGGGTCCAGGTCGCGGACGATGTAGTCGAGTTGCTCGGCGGTCAAGGCTCCCGGATGCCGGATCACGACCCGCCCTGTCGGGTCGAGGATCACGGTGTACGGCAGCCCGGTGATCGCGAAGCCGCCCGAAACCGCACCCGGGGAATCGAGCGCTAGCGGGTAGCTCGAGTTCGCTGCCGCCGCGAAGGCGCTAGCCCGGGCGGCGTCGGTGTCCACGGACACCCCCAGGAAGGAGACCCGCGACCCGAGGATGCGGAACTCCTTCTCGATGTCCGGCATCTCGGATCTGCAGGCGGTGCAGGTGCTCGACCAGAAGTTGAGAACGGTAAAACGGTTCTCGTCCGGCTTGTCGGTCACCGAAGTTGCCCCCGCGAGCGCCGGGAGCGAGAAGGCCTTCGGGGTGTCGCCGACGTTGCTGCTTCCGGTGGCCGGGAGTGCCAGCGCCGGCCCGGCGACCGACGGCCGGCTGGTGCTCGGCATCAGGTCGACGGCCATCTGGGCCATGGCGTGCGCGAACGCCGCGGTGTCGGCCGAATCGCTCCCGAACTGGCCGATCGCCCGAGTGGCGCCTTTCGGGTCGATGAAGAACATCTGGGTGCCGTGCACGACCTCCTTCGTCGCGGAGTCGGCCTCGATATCCACTCCGTAAGCTTTGGCGACCGCGCCGAGGGTGGCTGCTGGCGCGGTGCCGAAGTACCAGTTCGGGAGCGCCGCGAGCCCGTGTGCGCGCGTCCAACTGGCGACGTCGGAGCTCGCGTTGAAGAAGGGGTTCGCGTTAATCGAGACGAACGCGATGTCGTTGCGGTGCGATCCGAGATCCTGGTCCGCGCGCAGCACATCCTCGGCGAACAGGGTGCAGAGATCCGTGCACTTGTCGTCGTTGAAGGTCAGCACGACCGGGCGCCCCAGGAAGATCGACGGCGCAATGGTCGTTCCGCTCTGGTCGGTGAGCGAGTACGCGGGTGCCCTTTTTCCCTCGCTGGCGACGAGTTCGAGCAGCGCGGAGCTGGCTGGGGTGATCCCTGCGGCGAAACCGCTAGACGACGACGCGGCAGTGCCGGAGGGACCGGACAACGACATGGCGATCATGGCGAAGGCGACCAGCACCGCGACACCGCCGAGGAGCCAGCCGACCCAGACGAAAGGACGAATGCGCTGCGGGGACTCCTGGCCGGCTCCTGGCTCGGCCGAGTGCGGCGCGGGATCAGTTGCCACGCGGTGCTCCTTCTGTGCGGTACTGCGAGAGGGCGACCGCGGAAAGGCCCGCCGCGACGATGAGAACGAGGATGCCGCCGGTCAGGATCGGGTTTGCGCCGATCCATCCGCCGATCCCCGCCGAGACGAGGTCCGACCCGGCAGAGATCGACGTTGCGGCGGCCGGGTCGACCAGGCTCGCCGTCCAGAACGCCACGAGATAGACCCCGACTGCCACGATCACGATCGCCACGATGATCGGGACGATCCTGAGCGAGCGGCCGGCTCGGCGCAACAGAGCGCCTCCCGCCAACGAGACCAGGATTGCCGCCCCCGTCACGAACACGCCCATGCCGAAGGCGTAGACGAGCACCGACAGGAGCCCGGTTGCCACCGATCCGGTAATGAATGTGGATGCCACCCCGGCGACAAACAACGGAAGTGAGCAACTCAGGGATCCGACCGCGTATGCGACCCCGTACCCCACCATCGGTACGGCACTGCGCGAACACGCCGCCGCTAATCCGGGGAACGGGAGGCGCAATGAACGGCCGCGCAGCATCAGGATGCCGGAGGCGATCATCGCGGCTCCGACGGCGATCATCAGCCAGGGCGCCCACCCGATCAGCAGCCGTGCGCCCGCAGCAAGCGGGATTCCGATGGTGACGAAAACGAGCACGAAGCCCACGGTGAGCGCGAGCCCGGCCCGAAGCCCCCGCAGCACCCGCCCCGCGATCGCGCCCGCATCGACGCCACGACCACCATCGACGCCACGACCACCATTGACGCCACGACCACCATCGACGAAGGACGCGAGATAGGCGGGCAGCAGGGGAAAGCCGCAGGGGTTCAGCGCCGCAACGAGCCCGAGGGCGAACGCGTAGCCGATACCAGTCACGGTGTCGCGCCGCGGTCACGCTCCGCGAGCGCGGCCAGGTAGTCGTTGTACGAGCCTCGTTCGACGTCGCCCTGGATACGGATCCGCCGGTCCAGGCGTCGTTCGCTTTTCGCCTCGCTGCGCTGCCATCGGATGAACAGCACGCCGAGGACGAGCAGCGTGGGGATCTCGGTGAAGCTCCAGGCGATCCCGCCGCCGACCGCCTGGTCGTGCAGGGGAGTTGTCGGCCAGCCTGGGATCGGAACCGCGTAGTACCGCACGACCAACCCGACCGACATCATGATCACCACCCCGAAGAAGGCGTGAAATGGCACCGTCGCGAACAGCTCGAAGATCCGCAGCACCGGTCCCTGCAGCACGCGTGGCGTTCTGCCCTTCTGCCGCGGGCTGGGGTCGACGCCCATAACGCCCCAGAAGTAGAGCATCCCGATGGCGAGGAAGTGCAGCAGCATCAGGTTGTGACCCCACATCGTCGACATCAGGATGTCGAAGAGCGTCGTGAAGTACACCCCGTACAGGCTCAGCAGAAAGAGCGCGATAGTGACGATCGGGTGCGTGAGAAAGCGCGCGACCGGGCTGTGCAGCACCTTCAGCAGCAGACGCCGCGCGCTCAGCACGCGGCGCGGTCTCGCGGGCAGGGCCCGGAGTGCCAAGGTGATGGGCGCGCCGAGCGTGAGGAATACTGGCGCCAACATGCTGAGCACCATGTGCTGCACCATGTGGATGCTGAACAGCTCCATGCCATAGCCTTCGAGGCCTGTCGCGGTGACCGCCAGGATCGTGAGAACCCCCGCCGACCACCAGATCAGACGTGCCGCGGGCCAGTGATCCCCGCGCCGACGGAGCGCCAGCACGGCGAAGAGGTAGCTGATCAGCATCACCAGCGCGATCGCCGGCAACACCGGGACCGGTTGCAGGTGCACGGCGATAAGCCTGGTGAGGTCGGGGGGTGCCGTCGGCATCCACATGGTCCCTGACATGGCCTGCATGGGGGTGCCACTGCCCGGCGGGAGCGGCGACGGCAGCGGCGGAGCGGAGAACGGCATGAAGACCACTGGCCGGGAGCCACCTCTCAGAAAGATGCCGACAGGCATCACTTGCATGCTTGCATGCTTTTCTTAGCGATCTCTCCGAGTCCACAGCTCGGGCCTGCGACACCGGGCCTGGTCGAGCACCGAGAGAGGCAGCGCGGCGATCTCATCTCGAGAAACCCCGCCCGCGTCCCGGAGAATCGGGGGAAGCAGCCGTAGCCTGGCCGCGTGTGGCCTGCCAACAGACGGGATGAGGTTCTCGTGACCGAGGACGGAACGAGCGGCGAACGCTCCGACTCCGTGACCCGAGTCGTCCCCTCCGTTCCTCGGGCATCCGGCGACGTCACTGACCCTGTTCGCGAGCAGTGGCGCGTCGAGCTCGCTGCGGTGGGTGGGCGCTCGCCGCTGCTGCACTTCGTCGATGACCCGAGCACCCGGATCGAGCTGAGCACTACGCATCCGGGCGGTCTCGCGCGCTTCATCACCGGCCAGACCACCCTGCTCTCCCAGCTGATCCGTGACGATGTCGCCCTGCGCGCTGCGCGGCTCGCGGCCGACCGGATCGCGGCCAAGGGGCTCGAACTCTCCACCACCCGTGGCATCGACGCGATTCGCCTCGGCATCGGACTCGCACAGTGGACCGCTACGACCGAGCAGGCAGAGGGTGAGCTCGCGATCGAGGATTTCTGCGCGCCGATTCTTCTGCGCCCGCTCGCCATCCGCCGCCACGGTCGCGACTTCGAGGTGAAGCTCCGCGGAGTTCCAACCCTCAACCCGGCCTTCGCCGCAGCGCTCGAAAGCCAGTTCGGGATGGTGCTCGATGCCGACAGCTTCGTCGCGCTCACCGACGCCGACGGCACCTTCAAGCCGAACGCCGTGATTGACCAGCTGCGGGCGCTCACCGGACACCTTCCGGATTTCTCCGTTGCTCCCCGTCTCGTGGTTTCCGCCTTCGCCGAGGCGGCCCCGAACATGGTGTCCGACGCCTGGCAGCTCGAGCACCCGGTGCTCGATGCTCTCGCCGGTAACGCCACCGCCAAGTGGACGCTCGAGGAGGGCTTCGCCCCGGTCGAGCCGATCGACGCCGACCACCGAGATCCGTCCACAGACGTGTTGCTGCTTGACGCCGACGCGGAGCAGGAGCAGGTGATCGCCCAGATCGCCTCCGGCAACTCGATTGTCGTCAAGACCATGCCAGGCACCGGCGGCACGCAGACGATCGTCAACGCGCTGGGCAGCTTGGTCGGCCAGAACAAACGCGTGCTCGTGGTCAGTCCGCGCCGCGCCACGCTCGACGGCATCGCCGCGCGCTTCGCTGACATCGGCCTGAGCGGGATGGCGGTCGCCCCCGCCACGCTGCGTCGGGATGTCGTGCGTGCCATCGCCCGCAACGAGCGAACCAAGCCCGCCGTGCTCGGCGAGGTGGACGAGGCGCTGGTGCGCCTGCGCAACGTGCTGCTCGACTATCGCGGCTCGCTGTCGCGGCCAGATGCGGCGATCGGCGTCTCGGTCGTCGACTGTGTCACCGAACTCTCGCGGCTGGCCCTGCTGCCGGTCCCGCCGTCGACGACGGCCCGCCTCGATCTCCTGACGGTGGAGCAGCTCGCCGCCGATCGCGCCACCATTGCCCGCACCATGGTGGAGGCCGCCCAACTGGGGGAGTTCCGCTACGGTCCTGGGGACTCGCCCTGGTACGGCGCGCAGTTCGCGAACGGCGCCGACGCGCACAAGGCGCATGCGCTCGCGAAGAAGATCCACGGGGAGGAGTTGCCTCGGCTGCTCGTCCGGGCGCGGCAACTGATCGGCTCGACCCGGATGCGACCGTTCCAGTCCATCGGCGAACTGGGTGTCTACCTCAAGCTGCTCACCGACATCCGGGACACCCTCGATCGCTTCACGCCCGCCGTGTTCGACCGCTCGCTCAGCGAACTCATCGTGGCCACGGCGCCGCGACGGGATGCGCGCGAGATGTCGTCGGTCAACCGCCGCCGCCTGAAGAAGCTTGCCAAGGAGTACGTGCGTCCGGGCATGCACGTCGGCGACCTGCACGAGGCGCTCGGCGCCATCCAGCGGCAGCGGATCATGTGGCAGCGTTTCGTCGCCACCGGCGTGGTTCCCGAGGTGCCAACTGGCATCTCTGATGCGGCGGTCGCCTGGCAGCAGCTCTCCGCCGATCTCGCGGCCCTCGATGTGCCGCTCGGCCACCTGAGTCGCGAGACCCAGTTCTCGGGGATGCCCTTGCACCGCCTCGGCGAAATACTTACCGCGCTCGCAGCCGACTCGGACGTGCTGGCCAACCTTCAGGAGCGCAGCGAGTTGGTGGCGACGATGCGTAGCCTCGACCTTGAGCCGCTGCTTACCGACCTTGCCCGTCGTCACGTTCCGGAGGAGCAGATCGCCGCCGAGCTAGAACTCGCGTGGTGGCGCTCGGCACTCGAACACCTACTCGCCGCCGACCGCGCGCTGCTCGGCGCGAGGACCGATGTGCTCGAGCGTCTCGAGGCGGACTTCCGTCTGGTCGACGAGGCTCACGCCGCCGGCGGGGCGCAACTTCTTGCCTGGCAGCTGGCCGAGAACTGGAAGATCGGACTGGTCGACTGGCCCGATGAGGCATCCGAGCTGAAGCGCGTGTTGTCGGCCGACGGGATGACATCGGAGGCTCTGCAGCGCGCGGCGCCGCACCTGGCTCGCTCGGTGGCGCCGATCTGGCTCGCCTCGCCATACGAGGTGACGGCGGTTGCCGACACGATGGCCTTCGACACCGTGCTGTTGCTCGACGCCGGCGCTACGACAGTCGCCGAGAACGTCGGAGCCATTCGGCGCGCGAAGCAGGTGGTCGCGTTCGGTGACCCGGTGACGCAGACGCCGTCCTCCTTCGAAATCGCGCTGACCGATTCGGATACCGCGATCCCCGTCGACCCCGCCACCGATCCGGCGCACGGTGCCCGCGCCCTCGACGAGATGCACGGGCGCTCGGCGCTCGCGCGCCTCGGGGAGCTGCTCACGAGCTTGAGCCTCACCCGCAGTTACCGCGCCGGCGGCGAGGACCTTGCCGAGCTCGTGAACCGCCGCTTCTACGGCGGAAAGATCGACTCGCTGCCTTGGGCTGGTTCGTTCCTCGGCCACGGCAGCCTCGTTCTCGACTATGTCGAGAACGGCACCGGCATGCCAGACGGTGACACCGGAGCGGTCGAAAGCGTCGACGCCGAGGTGGGTCGAGTGGTCGAGTTGGTGCTCGAACACGCGATGCTGCGGCCACACGAGTCGCTCATGGTTGTCACGGCCAGCCAGAAGCACTCTGTGCGCGTTCTGCAGGCCGTGCTGACGGCGATGGCCACCCGTCCGGCGCTCAGCGACTTCGTGCTGGGCGACGGGCCCGAGCCTTTCACCGTGCTGCCTATCGAACGTGCCGCCGCGCAGAGTCGCGATCGCGTCATCTTCTCGATCGGCTACGGCCGTACCCCGCACGGTCGGGTGCTCGCCGACTTCGGTCCGCTCGGCATGCCCGGCGGTGAACGCCTACTGGCGGTCGCGATGACACGCGCGCGACGCAACCTCGTCATCGTCACCTGCTTCCGACCGTCGGATGTCGAGGACGGCCGCCTGAAGCACGGCGCCGTCGCCCTCGCCGAGATCCTCGACGAGGTCGCGGCCCGCCGTGCGGAGCCTCCGCTTCCCGACGACAGCGATCCGATGCTGGTCGACCTCTCGCGCCGGCTCGCCTCTCGCGGACTCCGGGTGGCCCTCGGTCACCGCGGCAAGCTCGGTCTGGTCGCCGCGAACGGCGGCACCTGCATCGTCGTGGAAACCGACGGCGTGCTCGCCGGACGTACCCTGCGCGAGTCGCTGCGTCTGCGCCCGGAGGTGCTGCGTCGTCTCGGCTGGCACTATGCGCGCGTACACGCCTTCGAGTTGTTCAGTGATCCGGATGCCGTTGCCGATCGCATCGCGCGGCTGGCAGGCCTCGCCGGCGGCGCCCTGACGCAGGAGATCCCGGTCGTTGGATCAGCCCACAACTGAGCCGGAGCCCCAGCCGCCTGTGCGTCCGCGCCGCCGGCGTGTCACGACGCCGCCGCCGAGCGGCACCGACCCGACGCCCGCGCCGGAGCCGCTCCAGCATCCACGGAACGAGAACGACGACCGGATGCGAGCCGATAAGCCCCCGCACTACTAGGGACTGCGCCCAGCATCGTGCGCCGTGCGCGGGGCACCGAACTGACCGTCAGAGCTCCTGGCGACGGAACCTGGTCGTCGTACTGAGCGTCGCCCCGCCGGCGATGGCAGTGCCGCGCCCGCCACGCGTGTAGCTGCCGATCGGCCCGTTTCCCGGCACGATGTTGGCCGGCTCGACCGCCACCGAGTACATCCGCTGAAACCATGGCCAGATAGGCGTTGCGTTTGCCTCGACCCAGAACCACGCGTACGGGTACACCATGCCGTCCCACTCCAACCGCGCGGCGAGGCCGGCCGACGGACTCACGAACGTCGCAGCGGGAGTGGCGAACTCGGCAAAGGCTGCGAAGGCGGCAACACCCGATCCTGCCTCCGGGATCGCGACGGTTTTGGGCTCCGGTCCCGGAGGCAGGATGCTCGGGGAAAGCACGGAATCGGGGGGCATGAGCTGGCCGTGGGCCGAGGTGTCGGAGATCAGCACCTCGGCGTCGAGAACGAGGTAGCTGCCCGCGCCGAGAAACTGCGAGCCGAACGCGGGATGCTGCACCATTCGCACCTCCACCTCAGCGGGCGAGAGGTTGGTGACCGAGTCGGTGACCTCGACGACGCCGCCACTGACCGTGACCCGGCGGTGCAGCCGAAGCGGCGCCGACATCAGCAGGGTCGTGAGCTCGCACGAGGACTCGGAGAGTTGCGATGTCTGCCAATCGACGACGGCCGCCTCGCCGTGGTAGCCCTGCTCGACCCCGCCGTACGCCCGGGCCGGCCCGGCGTTCGGGCAGAGGAACTGCCATCCACCTGGATACCCGTTCAGCCAGTTGACCATCGAGTCGCCGGTGCTGTGCCCGGGATGTCCCGCGCTGGTCGGCGACTCGGCAAGGAACGGCATCCCCCTCGCCCGGTCGCGGATCTGACGGATGTCGGCTCCGCGCTCCGGGGTGATCTCCACCTCGAGTTCGTCCGAGCGCAGCAGCACGGTCACAGTGCGCCCGCGAACGCGACGCCCGGTGCGGCGGATGCTCCCAGCCCGGTGATGCGGAACATCGAGCCGGAGAGCGGCTCCTCCTCGAGATCCGCGCCCGCCGCGGCGGATGTCACCCACAGCTCATCCCCGTT
>JAYWDH010000101.1:0-5431 GCA_043779945.1 Microbacteriaceae bacterium | reverse complement strand
CGAACGGGAATCGCTGCTTGAAGCGGGTGGGCAGTGCCAGCAGGATGAACATGACCACCGTGAAGGTGATCAGCTTGTCGAGCGGATCGCTCAGCAACCCCTGCAATGTGGTCGACGCCAACAGCGAGTTGCCAAACGCCTGAAACGCCGCCACGATCGCCCCCGTTCCTCCGCCAGTCGCACCACCGAAGATGAACGCCGAGATCGGGGACGAGGCGAGCGCGGCGATGACGCCGGTAACAATACCCGCGATCGGCGGGGCCCAGTAGCTGCGGAACACACCGGCCCGCGCGGCCCACCCGGCGACAGCGCCGATCACGATCGCAACGATCGCGAACGGAAGGGCAAGGGGGTTCAAGGTCAAACCCCAGATCACGTTCGACAGGCCACCCGTGACCGCACCAGCCGCCGGGCCGGCCACGACGGCGACAAGGATCGTGCCGATCGAGTCGAGGTACAGCGGAAGACCGAGCGCCGCGGTGATCTGACCGACGACGATGTTGATCGCGATCGCCACGGGCACGAGCACGACAGTGGTCGTGGGGAGTCGGTTGATTGCTCCGATCGCAATCAGCAACGCGCCGAGCACATAGCCAGCAAGTGTGATCAGAGCCGCGCCGCCACCGCCCCCAACCCCCGAGCCGACGCCTGCAGGCTGCGCCACGACCAGGTATAGGTAGGTCGCTGCGACGACCAGGGCTCCGGCGATGATGAAGATGTTGTTGCGGAGGCGATGTGGGTCCTGCGGTTTGTCGATATTGGTCATCGGGATTCCCTTCGGTTGTGAGGGTGTTACTGCGACTCGGCGACCCGGCGGGCGAGGCCACCGACACGCTCGATGAAATGGGCGAAGAACGCCGCCGGGTCGGTGTCGACCACGATCGCCGCGTTCTTTTCCCGGCCCCAGAGACCGGCCCAGTCGGCGATCGTCGTGCCGCGACTCAGCGTGCCGCCAAGTTCGACATCGACTGTCGCGCTGCGAAGGGTGGCGAACTCGGGATGGATCGCCAACGCCGCCGCGAACGGGTCGTGGATGTGGGCGAGGTAGCCCTGGTTGTGCGCCAGGTGGAACTCCATGTAGAACCGCACGGCGTCGGAGAGGTAGCGCACCACCTGGTTGGACGCCGTCGAGAGCGTGCCAGGAGCGTCATCAGCTGAAATCAACTCCACGGGTTCGCTGCCCGACACCCGCCCCAGCTCGGCCAAATGATGGGGGTGAAGTTCGATGCGCTCGGTGATGTTGAGCCCCGCGATGATCGGGAACCGGTCTTCGGGCAAGCCCGAGAAGGCGTCGAAGACCAGTTTGGCGGCCTCGGGGTCGACCGCAATGTTCCACTCCGAGGTCGGAGTCGTGTTGCCGGGGTAGTTGAACGAGCCGCCCATGATGACCAGGCGCTTGAGCAGGCGCGGCAGATCCGGCTCGAGCCGCACGGCGAGTGCGACGTTGGTGAGCGGGCCAGTGACCAGCCCCACGATCTCGCCGGGGTGAGCACGCACGGCCTCGACCCAGACCTCCGTGGCGTGCCTGCTCGAGATCTGCCTGCCCGAATCGGGCAGCTCGGCATAGCCGATGCCCTGCGGGCCATGGGTCTCTTCTGTCGTCATCAGCGGCGCCAGCAGCGGTACCTCACTGCCGAGCGCTACTTCGATGTCTGGCGCCTTGCACAACGCCAGCCAGTTCAGGTTGTTGCGCGCCACCGCACGCGCGGGCACGTTGCCAGAGGTGCAGGTGATGGCGAGGATCTCGGCCTCGTCAGGCCTCGCCAGCAGGTACAGAAGGGCGAGCGAGTCGTCGATACCCGTGTCGACATCGAAGAGAATCTTTTGGGGAGCCATGTCACACCTTTACTTGGGTCAGGAGGGGGATCCCTAGCCGCTCCGCACCAGCATCGGATCAATGCTCGTGCTGTCCAAACGGTCGCATGCGCCCAATGTGCACCATGCGGGCATGGTCGAGCAAGAGGGGACGGGGTGAGTCGCCATCCGAGTTACCCCGGATTCAGTGCGATCCGGCGTCTGTCGGTCACGATCACGAACACGACGCCAGCCAACATGACCGCGAACTGGGCCCACGGCAGCACAGCGATCCCGAAGCGGTCGAGCAGCACGCCGCCGATGAAAGCGCCAGCGCCGATGGAGAAGTTGAACGAGATCGTGGTCCAGGATGCCGCGACGTCGCGCACGCGCAGGGACGCAGAGTGCATCATCCGGGTCTGCAGCAGGGGCAGAATGCCGCCGAACGCGACGCCCCAGATCATCATGGTGGCGATCACAACGGGGAGCGGCATGGTGTCCCCGCCAGCGCCCAGCACCGCAATCGCGCCCAGCAAGGCCAGCGCCATCGCCATCATCGAGCCGCGCGGGAAGCGATCGCCGAAGAGCCCCGCAAGCAACAGGCCGACCGCGCCGGCGGCACCGTAGCCGAAGAGAAGCGCGCTAACGCCACCCGGCGGGATGCCAGGCACCTGAATCGACCACGGAACGATGTAGGTGTAGAAGCTGTTTTGGCCGAGGTTGAAGAGAATGATCGAGACGCTCACGATCACAACCGCGGGCACGGTGTTGTCGTGACGAAGGGGCAGCGGGATCTCTCCGGTGGCGAGCGGCACCTTGTGCGAGACCGGCGGCAGGGCGACCACTGTCAACGCCAAAAAGACCAGGATGACGCCCGCCAGCACGAGGAACCCCACACGCCAGCCGAATGCATGTCCGAGCGCGGTGCCGAGCGGGACGCCGAGCACGAACGCCGCCGAGCCTCCTGCCGCGGTGACCGCGATCGCACGCGACAGTTGATGGCGTGGCACGATCCGGGCAGCGTAGGGGCCGGTGACCGACCAGAACAGTCCATGCGCGAGGCCGCCGAGGACACGCGCGCCGGCGAGAAAGGCGTAGTTCGGTGAGATGGCCGCGAGAACGGTCGCGATCGCGAGAACGACGAGCATCGCGACCATTAGCGGCTTGCGAGAGAACCGGTGGGTCAGGGCAGCAAGCGGTGCCGCGCTGACCACCACGGTCAGCGCAAAGACAGTCACCAGCAGGCCGACCTGGGACTCGGAGACTTTCAGCTCGGCGGCGATATCGGGCAGCAGGCCGGTCGGCAGAAACTCGCTGGACACCGACGCGAAGATCGCGCCCGCGAGCACCAACAACGGGAACAACGGAAAGCGCTGCTGCTGCGTTGCCGTTGTCACGATCTCCGAGCCTAGCGAGCCGTATGGGCCGCCCACCGGGCCCCGATACGCTGGCATCGTGACCTTAACGCCGACCCACTGGATCGTCACTCTCGTCTGCGAGGACCGTCCAGGAATCGTGCACGCCGTCAGCGGCGCGATCGTCGAAGCCCACGGCAACATCACCGAGTCTCAGCAGTTCTCGAGCGCCGATACCGGGACTTTCTTCATGCGCCTGCAAATTGAATCGTCGGTGTCGCGAACCGACTTCGAAGCTGCACTCCTGCCGGTGACCGAACGATACCGGATGCACTGCCAACTGGACATCGTTGGCCGCCCGATGCGCACTCTCGTGCTCGTCTCCACCGCCGCCCACGCCCTGAACGACCTGCTCTTCCGCCAGCGTGCCGGACAGCTCGCCGTGGATCTCCCCCTCGTGCTCGGCAACCACCCCGACCTCGACGAACTCGCCTCCTTCTACGGGGTGCCGTTCGAGGCTCACGCAGTATCCGACCCCGATCAGAAGGCGGCGTTCGAGCGCCGCGTGCTTGAGGTCGTCGACCAGAACGATATCGAGCTTGTGGTGCTCGCCCGCTACATGCAGATTCTTTCCCGCGAGTTCTGCCACCAGCTCAGCGGCCGGATCATCAACATCCACCACTCCTTCCTGCCGGGCTTCAAGGGCGCGAATCCGTACAAGCAGGCGCACGCGCGCGGCGTGAAATTGATCGGCGCGACCGCGCATTTCGTGACGAGCGACCTGGACGAGGGGCCCATCATCGAGCAGAACGTGGTGCGCGTCGACCATTCGCGCAGCGCCGCAGAACTCATCGCGATCGGTCAGGACGAAGAGTCGCGCACCCTCACGCAGGCCGTCAAGTGGTTCTCAGAACACCGGGTGCTGCTCGACGGGGCGCGGACGATCATCTTCAAATGAGCCTTCTTCTGCATTCCGCGCACCGCATCGACGAGCTCGGCGAGGTGCAGGACGCCTGGGTGCTGTTCGACGGTGCGACCATCGCGGCGAGGGGCACCGGTCTCGACTCGGCTCCGGCTGCGGATACGCGCGTCGACCTGGCCGGTGCGCGCCTGGTGCCCGGCTTCGTAGATCTGCACGGACACGGCGGCGGCGGTCACTCCTACGACGACGGCGGCGCGGAACTCGCGGCCGCGATAGCTACGCACCGTGCGCACGGGACGACGCGCTCGGTGATCAGCCTGGTCGCCAATCCGCTCAACCTACTGCGCGCCAGGTTGGCGGAGATTGCTCAGCTCGCCGCGGCGGATCCGCTCGTGCTCGGCTCACACCTCGAAGGGCCGTTCCTCGCGCCGGGTCAGCGCGGCGCCCACAATCTTGATTTCCTGCTGCTCCCGGATAGTGGCGCCCTCGACTCACTGCTGGCGGCGGCTGGCGGCACGCTGCGGCAAGTCACGCTCGCGCCCGAACTGCCCGGCGCCCTCGAGCTCATTCCGTCGTTGGTCGCCTCCGGCATCACGGTCGCCGTCGGGCACACCGAAGCCGACCTCGACACGGCGCGAGCGGCCTTCGATGCGGGAGCCCGGATGCTGACGCACGCCTTTAATGCGATGCCCGGCATCCACCACCGCGCGCCTGGTCCGGTGATGGCCGCGCTGGAAGATCCCCGCGTCACGCTGGAGCTGATCCTCGACGGCCAGCACGTGTATCCGTCGGTCGCCAAGTTGCTCTTCGCGGCCGCGCCAGCTCGGATCGCCCTCATCACCGACGCGATGGCCGCCGCCGGCGCCGCCGACGGCCACTACCGGCTCGGTTCGCTCAACGTGAGCGTGCGCGACGGGCTCGCAGTGCTGTCGGGCACCTCAACTATCGCCGGATCAACGCTCACCCAGGACGTCGCGCTCCGCTACGCGATCGACATCGTCGGCCTGCCCCCCGCGGAGGCTGTCGCTGCCCTCACCGTGGTCCCCGCGCGCGCCCTCGGAATCGGTGACCACTTCGGTCTCCTCGAACCCGGCTACGCCGCCGACGCCGCCGCTCTCGCCCCCGACGGCTCGGTCAAAAGAGTCTGGGCCGACGGCCGCGAGCTCACCACCTAGCAGCCTGCCTCGCAGCACACTGCACCGTGCTCGCCCTCCCCCGCACCTGGGCGGGAGGGGTCCGGTGCGAGTGCGAGTGCGCCGCGTACCGCGTAACTAGTTGAGTCGCTCGAAGTCGAGCCGGTTGTCCCAGGCGAAGCGGTAGTAGTCCGCGTGCTGCAGCTGCGAGGCGGCGGCCTCGTCGA